>JADHZC010000010.1 GCA_015657545.1 Rickettsia sp. | reverse complement strand
ATGATTTTCTCCATTTTCTCCAATTAGAGCTAAATCACTAGTTGGATCTTGTGAATCTTCTTTTGAATGATAAATGTTTGCACTATTAGAAATAAAAGTGTTTGCACTATTAAAAGTAACCAAATTATCTTGAAAAAATCTTAATATACTATTTCCAAGTCCTTCATAACTAGAGTCAGATATATGATTTGTAACTCTGCCTATCATACTATCTGTATTATTAGAAGTGTTTGATTGTTCTTCATTATGAGCATTTTGAGCACTTGATAGCGCGTTATTATATGCAGTTTCAGCTAATGTTTCTGTTTTTCCATTTTGTTTAGCTGTTTTAAAATTTTCAATATCCAATTTTTCACCTTCTGGAAGTTTTTCATTCTTTTCTTTCACAATTTTTGTCAATACTTGTACTACGAAGTCTGAGCATGCACCATTCATTGAAAAAATATTATATAATTCTCCAGCATTGAGTTTGTTTTGGAATATTTTTTGCATAATATTCAATTCTTTACCATCTTTACTCAAAATTGTTATTCCTTCAATCTGATCTCCCCGACCTGTTTGAAGAAGTAAATTAATCTGATGGGTATCTTTTAATTCTGGATTAGGATCAATTTTTGAAATGAGGTATGGCATTCCCTTAGGATGTAAGGCTTTTCTAATAGTCTCCCCTGTTTGAAGATTTATAATTTCCATAAAGTAATGTCCTGTTGCGACTTTTGATTGATAAATGAGACCGTTATCATCTACATTTAAAGTGTCTTTTCTGTGATAAATAGTAAAACTAAATTTGGCATTTTTGTCTGCATGTACTATTCTGTGTTTGATACCATTTTCAAAACTGAACTTATCCCCTGTTTTTTTACCACTAAATGCCTCAAAACCTGGCATTGGATCAGTTAACTTTATATCATATAATGGATCATGTATAAATCCCTTGTATATTTGATTAATAAGGTAATTATTATCCATTATGTAAAGCAAAGCTGCCTCTCGTTGTTCTAGGATTGAATTTTTAAATTGATTTCTAGATTCTTCATTCCGCGAATCTAAATTTTTTTTAATGTACTTTTTATTTGAGTCTGTTTTTCTTGAAATGAAAGATTACTCGAAACAGTTGGAGAATCATTGCTATGGGAATTTATACCAATATTGGATGTTATGTATTTTTCATTCATTTTTTCAATAAAGTTAGGAATAGAGGATTCTGATGATAATTGTTTGGTTTTAGAGATTGCTTCATAAGTAGGTTCAAATTTGTGAAAATTCTTCAAACTATCTTCAGAGATAAATTTTTCCATAGAATTTATGGAACGCTGAACATTAGCATTCAGAATTTTATTAACAGTAGGTATAAAAATTTGGGATTCAGTATTTTCATTTCTATTAAAATTAGACAAGCCAAAGGCGTTGTTTACTAAATTTTCTTTCCAATTTAGGTTGTATTTATAAGAATTAGAATTGTTGAAGAATTTATTAAAATTATCGTTGTTTTTCATAAAATTAAGCTCAAAATTTAATTAAAAGTTGATTATAATGGAAGTTATAATCTTAACTTTAGGTAATGTAAAGAAGATTTTTAAAAAATATCATTTAGATACATTTAAGATATAAAATAATTCCTGAAAGTGAGCTGAATGTGAAAAAAATATACAACTTATAATAAAAAAGAGAGCATTTTTTGCTAGATAGATTTTTCTTTTGAAGGATGATATTTATCACTTTTTCCTTATTGTTTGTTGTTGATGCTTTTAATTCTTATGATGGGGTAAATTAAGTTCCCGACTCGCTTCTTAGATGCTCATTTTCTTAAGAGAATTTAGATTATCCCTATATAAATGAATTTCTACGTTAAAAAAAATAGTAAAAAATAAGTTACTTCAGAGTATTAAAGCTATAATTTTTATACAAATTTTTGTATTATTGGCAATTGTATAAAGCATGTAGAGCCTTTAGATGGGTTATTAGATGATATCCAAATTTCTCCATTATGAGAATCTGTAATTTTTTTACATAACGATAACCCTACACCTCTACCCCCAGCATTTGACTTAGTTTGTGAACTTACTACAAAAGCTCCAAATATATCATGTAGTTCTTCATTAGGAATACCTTTTCCTTCATCTCTGCAGCTAAATTCTACCAAATTATGCGCAAGTTTTTTACATTTTATTAATATAAAACCTTCTTGAGAATAAATGAGAGCATTTTTTATAATATTGTTAAATAATTGCCCAACGTAATATTTGTCACATTCTATTGTAATTTCATCTTCATCATCCAAATCAAAAACAAATTCTTGAGATATTGATCCTTGGTCATAAATATGCAATTTTTTACAAATATCAACATGTTTGAAAATTAGTTTCTTGAGCGATACATTTTCTAAATTTAGTTGATATTTCATTGAAGATAGCTTAGAAAGATCTATCATATTATCAACAAAAGAGATTAATCTTTTAGCATTATATGCTATGTCTATGATATATTTTTGTCTTTCTTTTTCGTTGAGTTGATGATATGCATCATATAATGCTTCTGCCATACTTGCTATTCCTGTTATTGGAGTATGGGTCTCGTGTTGAAGATTATTTATGAACTCTGCTTTTATATTTTGTAAATTTTTGATTTCTGAATTTTTAAAATTTAATTCTTGAATAAGCTGTTCTGATTTTTTTTCGTTTAAATTTAATCTTGCCAAAGTTTGATTTAGAAATGCGTTTTTTTCTGAAAGATTTCTTTTTGTATCTAGTAATATATTTCTTAATGCTAAGATTTTGTCTTCTTTTGGTAGATTAAAGAATATTATTGCTAAAGATATTGTGAATAAAATATATAATGTATTTGGAGGAAAAATAATATCATTGTCCAGAAATGGCATAAAAAATGTTTTGTAACATTTTACAGTCAAAAATGTTGATAATATCAAAAATACAATAGTTGTTTTTGTTCTTAATAGCTGAAGAGATATAATTATGTTAATAACAAATATGATTAATTGTATATAACTAAAATTTGTTATGAGCAAAAATAATGTACTGCTGAAAAACAATATAAAAAAATTAGATACTAACCAAATAACAGAAAAAATTTGATCCTTATTTTTAGTGTTAGAAAAAGCATGATAAGATGCTAATGATAGAGAGAGCATTATGATTAATTCATATAATAACAGCATCTTATTTGGGAAAATACTGATAATTTGATGTTGAGAATAAATATTCAAAACTAATGTAGAGATAAAATAAAGAGATGTAATAGTATATATTTTAGATGTTTGAGGAACTAAAGATAATGTAATTTTTAATAAATTTAGCCCCTTAAAATATCTGAACCATGTTTTTTGAATGCTCTTTATAGAAAATTTAGATAATCTCATTTTTTTAGTCTTGTTATGTTTAGTCCAACCTAAGTTCTTATCTTTGACAAAAATGTAATGCATTAAAAAGAAAATTATTATATTGATGCAAAAAAATACTGCTATATTTTTTGCAGTTAACATAATGGTTTGTTCAATGAATAAAAAAATTATCTCTCCTGTAAGGGTTATAATCATTGAAGATAAAAATATGATAGATTTTGTTCTGAAACCCAAAATAGATACTAAAACTAAAGGAGATACTATAGAAGAATTAAAACTTTGAGATGCTATAGCTATATCAAAAATTGATTTATTTGAAAATGCTAATAATGTGCCTAATGCTCCTATGATAATTGTTATTATATTTGAAGAAAAAATTTGAATTTTATTACTAAAATTTTTCAGAAATAAAAAACAGTCATTCACTATAAGTACAGAAGCTGCATTTATTTTGGAATCAGCAGTAGACATTACCATGCTTATTATACCAAGAATTATTAATCCTCTTATTCCACTTTGAGCATAATTTGTAATTATTTCTATAATTAAATTAGCTTCTTCTAAATTAGGATTTAAAAAATGTAATAATACAGGTATTATTGCTATTATCACTCTTAGTATAAAGAATATTATTCCTGCAAGCAGAAAATTTTTACGAATATTTTCTATATTAGATCCAAGCAAAATTCTTTGATACATATCTGCTCCTACTGGAGGAATTGCTAAAAAAAAGAAAAAGAAAACATATTTGTCGTATAGCTCTTTATTTTCGAGATCAAAAATCATATTTAAGTTGAATTTATCATTTTGTTCTATTGTAATATTAGCCATATTAACATTTTTCCAAAGTGAAATTGTAATTACAGGAATTGCTATAGCAAAAGATAAAAATTGTACTATATCTGTATAGGTAACAGATCTTATACCTCCTTTAGATGAATATAATGTTACCAAAGCACTAGCACAAATTATAGAAATACTTGGGTCAAAATTGCTTATGTATGAAAAAACTTTTCCGAATATTTTTAATTGGATAGAAAGTGTTCCTACCATAGCTATAATTCCTATTATTGCTACAAAAATTCGTATATGATTTCCATACAAGCTCCCTATAGCTTCTGCAACAGAATTATAATTTAACATTTTTTGCATTTTTGGGATTAGAAATATAGCTAACAGTGCTAAACTTATAGTTTCTCCTAAAATAGCAATAATATAAAACAAACCTTCTGAATATGTTAAGGAAATTATGCTATTGAAAGTATTGCCTCCCATGCATGTTGCAACTATTGTTGCTATTTGACTAAAATTAGAAAATTTTCTGTCTCCCACTGCGAAATCTGAAATAGATTTGATTTTATGCTTAAACCCTACTATAGCTGTACATATTAAAAAAGAGACCAATATTATTGTATCAAAACTTGATAACATATGTCTTAAAACCTCTTTTAAAGAGTGAGAAAAATCTTTATATGCTAAACAATTATTTTATTTCCAAATCAAAAATAGTATATAAATGTAGACATTGATAGTAAATCATAATTATGAAATTGTATTTATAAAAAATATTTTTTGCAATACATTCAATATTTTGATTTTAAATATAGTTATTGTTTCAAAAATGTTACTTTTTTATCTTTTTGTTAAGAATTGCCTTATTTAGAATAAGTGAATTACTCGTCCCTAAAGGAGCAAGATTCTAATATATTAAGCAGTATTTATGTAACTATGCTTTTTTGACTTTAAAGGTATCAATAACTATTTTTATTTGTTCTAAATCCTATAATAGAAAGCTTTTTTATTAATGCTATTCCTCTTTTTTTGATTACTGATGACGTATTTCTATCTACATTGTCTGTGTATTACTACATATAGTACATTTAAATATTGATTAATTTTTTCTATTTTCTTTATCTACTGATCTAGATTTTGTACATGTTTAGAATTTGTATGATGTTTATGCTTTAAAACATCTTTTCTTACGTCTTTTGTTCTTATAATTTAACACATAGTCTCTAATTTCTAACATATACTACAATTCGTTTAGTATCTCTCTATTTAATCCTGATTTAGCTTTTACATTCTTGCCTGAAGATTCTATTATCACTTTAGCTGATTTTGTTGTATTCTTTATTTCGAGATCCTCTAAGCTAAAAATATCTTAACCGATATTTTTTTCACTAATGATATTGCTTTTTTGATGCGAGAAATTTCTTCTTATATTCTCCTATCTTGATAAGTTCTACTTAATGTTAACCTTGTTTTTTTTAGTCTATTAGATATTTTTTCTCTTCTTTTCAAAAAACTCTTCTTTGTCTTGCTAGTTTTTTTTGTAAAGATTTGAGTTTATTATTTTTCTTTTACAATTGTAAAATAGATATTTGTTTCATGTTATAACTTACATCTTCTTCTTAGCCTTACTAATTGATAGCTTTATCCATACCAACAACATATTTAAATAAGAAGACTGACTTCTAAGATCATTTAGTTTCTCCTCTGGAGACTATTATTTGACTCCTATACTCCTTTTTATATCAAAAATTTATGTAATAATAGCCAGATTCTTTCTTTATAGAATTTTTTATGTGTTGTAATTTCTATAAACAATTTTGAATTGTAGTTCTTATTTTTATAAAAACTAAAAATTTTCTCTTATTAAATATAAGCTACTAATATTAGATTTTTTTGAATCTAGGTTTATCACATTTACCTTTAATAAAGTCCTTATAAGTAAAATACCAATTACTTATGTATTAACTTTATATAACGGAAGAATAATTGAAACAAAATATACTTAAATCTTTAGATTTAGAGTGAACATAAATTTGATTTATAGAAACATATGTTTCTACAGAGCAGTATTTTTTAGCAAAGGTCCTACAATATTTTCCCTCAAAGTATTTTGCATTCTAAGTAAATTTAGCACAATCCCTCCATTGATCCAGAATGTTTTTCTAATATATTAGTTTGTCTTGCTCTAAATTTTACCTTTTCTACTAACTAGTATCATTTCACATAATGTTTTATACTCTTAGTATAACAAAAATACATAAGAAACAAGAATATTTTAATTTCTTGCTTAATTTGTACCTAAAGAAGCAGGATTGCTTAAGATTTTAGTTCAAATTGTAGTATTGAGAGAGGCATTTCTATCATAAAACCACTATAATAACCTTGATAGTTGATATTTGGCTATTCATAAAATCATAAATAAGATTAATAGCATTTTTTAACATTTAGTCAATATTTAAGCTGTGAATTATAAATTAAATGATTTTTTAACTATTGAAGGGCTATTTTTTTTGAGATATAGGAGATAATATCATGACTATTTGTCTTCCCTCTAATTTTGGTGTAGATGCTTCTGCATTTTGTGAAATTTCATTTGTTTGTATCCTAATCTGTTCAAGAAGATTGAATCCTCTTTCTTTATGAACAATTTCTCTACCTTTGAATAAAAGAGAAATTTTTACTTTATTACGTTCTTCAAGAAATTTACGAATTTTTTGAATTTTAATATCCAGATCTCCTGAAGCTATATTTATTTTTAATTTTATTTCTTTGAGAAGATTTTTATGCTTTTTTTGATTTTTTTTAGCTTCATGAAAGTGTTTTTTACTTTCGTATAGAAATTTTTTAAAATCTAATATTTTGCATACGGGAGGATTACTGTTACTTGCTACCTCTACTAAATCAAGATTTAAATTAAATGCAATTTTAAGAGCTTCATTTGTATTTAGAACACCCAACATTTTGCCATTTTGATCTATAACTCTTACTTTGAGACTAGTGATTTGTTTGTTAATTTTATTATCTTTTTTCAAATTTTTATTTTTCCTGTTTAGTTAAATTATTTACAAAAATAATATGATATTAGTTCTTACTAGCATTAATACAGTTTTTAATCAAGTATTGTTGCATAAAATTTTTACAAAAATTTTGTAACGAATTCAAAATCTAATTTAGGAAGTCTTTCAAATTTGTGTTTTTTAATTTTAGAATAACCTAATATACATAAAAAATTTATTTTATATGTAGAGTTAGAAAAAAATAACTCATTTATCCTGTTAGTATTAAATCCAGATATAGGGCCACAAGATAAACCGAACCCTCTAGCAATCATCAAAAAATATGCTGCCTGCAGAGATGAGTTTCTTAAAGCTGTTTCATCTGAAAGCATTTTATTTTCTGCATAAATTTTTTGTAAATTTTTATTGTGAGGAAATAAATAATCCATTTTAGAATAAAAATTTTTATCATATGCAAACAGTACAGTTAAAGGAGCATTTTGAACAAAATTTTTATTAGAAGAATTAACACATTCTAATAATTTTAATTTTGCATCTTTAGATTCAACAAAAAATATTCTAATAGGCATAGAATTAGCAGAAGTTGGACCTAATTTCATTAAATTATAAATTTTATAAATAATTTTTTTTTCTATAGCTTTTTCTGAAAATTCGTAGCAACTTCTTGCATTAAAAATTTCTTCTAGAGTTAGCATTTTATAAATTATATTATATTGTTTGATATTTTAAAAATGATCATTATAGAACTAGAAAATTAAATTTTCTATATTTTTTAAAAAAATCTTTCCTCTATGAGAATTTGGGCTAGAGAAAAATTGTGAGGATTTTGTATCTTCCAATATCTCTCCTTTATCCATGAACAATACTCTACTAGAAACTATCTGAGCAAATTTGATATTATGTGTTATTAGTAAGATGTTCATTTCTTTTTTTAATTCTCGAATGATTTTTATCACGTCATTCGTATTTTCTACATCTAATGCAGAGGTTGGTTCGTCAAATGTCATAAATTTAGGTTGTAACATTAATGCTCTGCAAATAGCAGCTCTTTGTTTTTCTCCTCCTGATAAATCTTTAGGGTAAGAGTGAATTTTATCTTCAATATTAAATTTTTTTAGTAAAATTTTTGCTCTTTCTTTGATTACATCAAATGATAATTCTGTCGAGTATTTCATTAATGCATATGTAAGATTTTTTTCTACTGTAAAATGTGGAAATAGATTAAATTGTTGAAATACCATTCCTATTTTTAGGTACGAATTATTAGGTTTGTTCTGTATTATTTCTTCATTATCAAAAAAAATTTTCCCTTTTGATGGTTTCTCTAATAAATTGATAATTCTTAGAAGAGTAGACTTTCCACTACCAGAGCGTCCTAAAATAGTGGTTATTTCTTTTTTATCAAATTTTAAATTGATATTCTTTAATGCTTTGTGATTATTAGAAAATATTTTAAATATATTGCTTAATTGAATTTTCATTTGATAAGATTTTGCTCAATTTTTTTTGAAATATAACTAATTATAAGTACTAATATATAATATATTGCTCCTGATATACAAAATGGTAAAAGCCATGTAAAATTTTCTGCAGCTATATTTTTTGCTCTAGATAGCATTTCATGCACTCCTATGATCGAAATTAAAGAAGTATCTTTTAATAATGTGATCAACTCATTTGTTAGAGATGGTAATAAATTTTTTAATGCTTGTGGTAAGATAATATCTCTCATAATTAAGTTTTCTCTTATTCCTAAAACTTTAGCGGCTTCATATTGTCCTTTAGGAATTGCATTTACTGCTCCTCTTAAAATTTCATATAAATAGGCTCCAGAATTTAATGATAAAGTTGTAATAGCAGCCATAGAAGGGCTCATTTTTAGTTTGCTGATTGATGAAATCCCGAAATAAAAAACACTTAATTGAAGAAGCATTGGTGTACCTCTAAAAATTGATACATAAGATCTTATGCATAAATTTAGTAAACTAGAATTTTTGATTCTTAAAATAGTCAAAAATAAGGCTATACTAAAACCCAAAAACATTGCAATTATGCTATAAAATATTGCAATGGGAGCTCCTTTTAATATGTAAGAAAACATAGATAAGTTTTTTATAAAAAATTCTTCCATATAGTAAATTACTTATTATAGTAAAAATTAATAGTGATTCGTTATTATTTAATATTTGAATAGAAAAAAGTTTAAATTTTACTATCATTATAGTAAGTTATCATAAATTATTTATTATAAAAAATAAAATGGATTTCAAAATTTTTAATAATAAGATCAAAATTTTGCTATCTAAAAAATGGTCAATATTAATATTGATATTTATTTTAGGCTTTATTATTGGATCTTTGATGAAGAGTGATGTTTTCTTTATCAAAAAACATTTGCTGTCTTCTAATACTGATAACATAAAACTATGTTTTACTCCTCCTTCTGGTTGTGGAGATCTTGTAATAGAAGAGATTAAAAATGCACGACATGACTTATTTATGCAAGCATATGTTTTAACTCATCAAGGAATTATAGATGCAATATTATATGCTCATAATAATGGAGTGAAAATTAATATCTTATTAGATTATAAAAGTTATAGATCCAATATTAAGGGTTATAAATTGCTCAAATCTAAAAATATTAATATCAGTTTTGATAAAATGAATGGTTTAGCTCATAATAAGGTGATCATAATAGATAAGGAAAAAGTGATAACTGGATCATTTAACTTTAGCCATGCAGCAGATACTCGTAATGCAGAAAATTTGGTTATTATAAATGATAAAAAAATTGCTGAGGCATTTTTGAATAACTGGATAGAAAGGAAAATTGTAAGTGCTCAACAATTATCTAAGATGATAAAAGATGGTAAGCACAAATAATTATTTAAGAAAAAATTTTATTTTGGATATTTTCCTCTATTATTTAGATATATTCATGTTAAGTATTTTAAGAGGTTACTTCAATTGGTTATTTTACAGGATTTAAAGCTATATTTAGAGAATGATTTAAAAGCTTTAGATCAAAAAATTCTTGAATATTTTCAAAATAGAGAAGCGTTAATAAAAATTATAGGGGATTATATAGTTAATTCAGGAGGTAAAAAAATTAGGTCTATTTTTTCTTTGCTAGCTTTTAAAATGTTGTCTGATGTTGAGCCTGATGATAAAATAATCAATAGTTGTGCTGCTATTGAGCTTATACATATGGCCACTTTGCTTCATGATGATGTTGTGGATGGTAGCAAAACAAGAAGGTCTTTGCCTTCCGCTAATGTTGTTTGGGGAGTAAATGCTAGTATCCTTGTTGGAGATTTTTTATTAAGTCAAGCATTTAATTTTCTTGTTTCTGTAAAATCGCTAAAAGTTTTAGATGTATTAGCGAAAACCTCCTCTTTGATTATTGAAGGGGAAGTGGTTCAGCTTTCTCAGTTAAAAAAGAAAAAAATTTTTTCTCAAGAAGAATATTTTCATATTATAGATCTAAAGACAGCTAAATTATTTTCTGCTGCGTTCGAAGTGTCTAGTATCTTAAGTTTTCAAGAAAATTATTCAGATAAATTAAAACAATATGGATTATTAGTAGGTAGAATTTTTCAAATTACAGACGATGTTATGGATTATGGTTTTGGTTTAACCTCTCTTGGAAAATCTCCAGGAGGAGATTTTCAGGAAGGAAAAGTAACGTTGCCCGTAATTATTTTACATAATTTTTTGACTTTAGAAGATAAAAGTAAACTAGAAGTAATGTTTCAATATACAGAAAGAAATGATGAAGAATTTCAATGGATTAAACAACAAATGATAAATTTGAAAATAAATGAGCATATAAAAAAAATTTTAGCTCAATTAGAGAGAGAATCTCAATCTTTACTTAAGAGTCTTAATATTAGGAATCAAAATTTTAGTTATGTTCAACAACTTACCAACTTTATCGTAAATAGAATCTAATTTGAGAGTATGAATTATCATAAATCAGATATTAGAAATATTCTTATATGGTTATTTTTGGTTGGTATTTTAGCTCTTTTTACTGTGATATTAGGGGGATATACTAGGCTTACAGGATCTGGGTTATCCATTACTGAATGGAAGCCAGTTACAGGGCTTTTTTTACCATTAACAGATCATGCGTGGAGTGTAGAATTTAATAAATATAAAATTTCTCCAGAATATATTCAAATTAATTTTGATATGAACTTAAATGAGTTTAAACGTATTTTTTTAATTGAGTATATACATAGGATTCTTGCTAGAAGCATATTTATAATTTTTGTTATTCCAGGATTTTTTTTTATTTTTCTTAAAAAAATTAAAATAGATAAATATCTTGTTATTATATTTCTAGCTATTCTTTTACAAGGATTTATTGGCTGGTATATGGTTAAGAGTGGCTTAATTAACAAACCTCATGTTAGTCATTATCGCTTAGCTATTCATTTTATATTAGCTTTATTTTTATGTAATGTAATTTTTTTTAGATTTTTATATTATAAAGATCTTTATTTAGCCAAAAAAATATTGCTCAAAAGAAATAAAATTTCTCAAAATATATTTATTATTTTTATAGTTTTTTATTTTTTATTTTTAGTACAGGTAATTTTAGGATGCTTTGTTGCTGGTTTAAAAGCTGGGCTTATTTATAATTCTTATCCTATGATGGGTGATGGGATTATTCCTACAGAAATTAATTTTTCAATAATAAAGATATCTCAAATTTTTTCAGATGCTGTATATATACAATTTTTTCATAGAATAATGGCTATGTTGCTTATTATTTGCTCTTTTTTTTTCTCTCTTTATAGTTTCTTTTTTATTAAGAATAAAAATTTTAGATTTTGTATGAATTTGTTATTTATTACCATATTAATACAATTTTTTGTTGGGGTTTTAACTTTATTATTTTCTATACCTGTTGCTCTTGCTCTATTTCATCAAATTTGGGCATTGATGATTTCTTTTATGTATGTTTACATTTTTTACTTATTTTTCTTTATCTATAATAATGGCCAAATATAAGAAGTTGTTGGTTAAAAATGTATTGGATACAAGATTAGATAAATTTTTAAAAAGATTTAGTAATTCCTTTTCTCATGGTTTTATACAAAAATTATTGAGACAGAAAGATATAATCTTAAATGGGAAAAGAACATTTTCTAATCAAACATTAAATGATGGAGATATTATAGAATATAAAGATTTTATTAATTTAGAAATCAATAATCCAAACCAAAATTATTTAGATAATTCATTGATTAAAAAATTTACACATAAGGAGCTTGAATCTAGAATCATTTGGGATTCTGAAGAATTTATAGCTATAGATAAATCTCATTATGTTGCAGTGCAGGGAGGAAGTAATGTCAAAATTTCTTTACAAAATGCTATTTCTTATTGGAATCAAGAAAAACAAGGAGATTTAAAAATAGTTCATAGACTTGATAAAGATACTGGCGGTATTTTGATTATTGCTAAGGGTTATGTAAATGCAGTAAAGTTAACTAGAGCTTTTAAAAACAGATTAATTTATAAAAGTTATTTGGCTTTAGTAGATCATTTTCCTCAAAATATAGAAGGAAAAATTCAGGATATACATTATTATAAAGATTCTTGTAATAATGTTAAGCAAAGAATTGCTATTAGTTTCTATAAATTACTCAAAAAATATAAAAATCATTCTTTGTTATTGTTCCAACCTATTACTGGTATCAAACATCAGATTAGAAAACATGCTCTAAAGATTGGTTGCCCTATTGTTGGAGACAGAAAATATAATTCTACTCAAGAATATTCCGCATTAAAATTATATGCAACTAAAGTTGATATTGATTATCAAATTTTTAAACGTAAAATTTCTATTTTTTCTTTTCCTAAAGAAGAATTTTTTCAGAATTTTGATATAGATAGATCTTATCTCTATCAATTTGTAGAAAAATTTGATTATAAGGATAATTCTTTTTACATGCCCTTGAATTAATAATTTTTTATATTATATATAGGTTCGTAATTAGTTTGAGATGTTATAAGATGTAATTAGTGTTAAGTTGAGTTTGACTATTGAGAAGTCACTCAAATAAACATTCATATCAAACTATTAAATAATTAATTTTTAATATTTTTATACATGAGGTAAAGAATGAAATTTAAGCCTTTATATGATAGAGTAGCTATTAAGCCAGACACTCAAGAGTCTAAAACTGCTAGTGGTATCATCATACCAGATTCAGCTAAAGAAAAACCTTTAAGAGGAACGGTTTTAGCTGTTGGTCAAGGTAATTTAGATCAAAATGGTAAATCAATTCCTTTAACTGTAAAGACAGGGGATGTTGTTTTATATGGAAAATGGGGAGGAACAGAAGTTAAAATTGATAATGAAGAAATAATTGTAATAAAAGAAAGTGATATAATGGGTATTATAAATTCTTAAAGCATTGTTTTTGGGAATCTATAACGATTAATATTCAAAATGAAAATATTAAGAATTTTAAATTTAATTAAATAAGTGAATTATGACAAAAACTATAAAATTTGCTGATCATGCACGTGATGACATGATTAAAGGAGTTGATATATTAGCAAATACTGTAAAAGTTACATTAGGGCCAAAAGGACGTAATGTTGCTATAGAACAGTCTTTTGGAGCTCCTAGATTAACCAAAGATGGTGTCACAGTAGCTAAAGCTATAGACTTAAAAGATAAAGCCTTGAATACTGGAGCACAATTTATTAAAGATGTTGCTAGTAAAACTGCTGATGTATCTGGAGATGGAACAACTACAGCAACTATATTAGCTCAATCTATTATTAATCAAGGAAATAGAGCTGTAGCAGCAGGGTGGAATCCTATGGATTTGAAAAGAGGTATAGATCTTGCTGTAAAGAAGGTTGTTGATACTGTAAAAACAAGAAGTAGACCTATTTCATCTCAAGAAGAAATAGCTCAAATTGGAACTATCTCTGCGAATGGGGATTCTGAAATAGGTAATCAAATTGCTTTAGCTATGAAGAAAGTAGGTAAAGAAGGTGTGATTACTGTTGAAGAAGGAAAAAGTCTAAATTTTGAAGTAGAAGTTGTAGAAGGAATGATGTTTGATAAAGGTTATTTATCTCCTTATTTTACTAACAACAAAGATAAAACTATATCAGAGTTAGATAATCCTTATATACTTATTTTTGAAAAAAAAATTACAGCTTTAAATCCTATTTTGCATTTATTAGAAGCGCTTATTGAAAAAAATAGAGAGCTTTTAATTATAGCAGAAGATGTTGAAGGAGAGGCTTTAGCAGCTTTAGTTGTAAATAGATTAAGAGGAATGTTGAAAGTTACTGCTGTAAAGGCTCCTGGTTTTGGAGAAAGAAGAAAAGCAATGCTTGAGGATATAAGTATTTTAACTTCAGGTACTTTTGTAACTGAAGATTTAGGAATACAATTGGATAAAGTTACTTTGGATATGTTAGGTCAAGCCAAAAAAGTGAGAGTTTCTAAGGATGATACTGTAATTATTGGTGGTTATGGAAAACCTCAAGACATAGATGCCAGATGTTCTCAAATTAAAGCTAGTATAGAGGAATCTTCTTCTAGTTATGATAAAGAAAAATTACAAGAAAGATTAGCTAAATTAGCTGGTGGTGTAGCTGTTTTGAGAGTCGGAGGAGCCACTGAAGTTGAAGTTAAAGAAAAAAAAGATAGGGTAGAAGATGCTTTACATGCAACTAGAGCTGCTGTTGAAGAAGGAATAGTAGCTGGAGGAGGTGTTACCTTATTTTATTGTAAAGATGTTCTAGAAAATCTAAAAGGAGCTAATGATGATCAAAATGAAGGTATCAAAATTGTTAAAAAGTCTTTACAATCTCCTGTAAAACAAATCGCAGATAACGCAGGTGTAGATGGAGCTGTTGTTTGTGGTAAATTAACAGATTTTGCAGATACAACTTATTCAAAAGGTTTTGATGCACAGACTATGCAATATGTAAATATGTTTGAATCAGGAATTATAGATCCAACAAAAGTTGTGCGTTCTTCTTTACAAGGAGCTGCTTCTATAGCTGGATTAGTTATTACTACTGAGGCTTTAATTTTTGAAGAAGCATCTGATAAAAATGATAAATCTGCACCAGGTGGAATGCCAGGTGGAATGGGCATGGGTGGTGGAATGGGTGGATTTTAAAAAAATTCCTCATATACATTTCTAATACTTAAGGGAGATTAATTTTATTTCAGATAAATTATCTCCCTTAGATCTCTTCTTAAAAATATTAACAGATTTATTCTTCTATATTATTACTAGTAAAAAATTTTTGATTGATATAAAGAATTTTTATCAATAAATCAGGAGTAGTAATCAGCATTTTATTTACCTCGTTTTTACTCTTGAAAGCTAGTCAAATAATTGATATAAAAAAAAAGCAAAAATGATTTTATAGAAAAATTTTTTCTGTAAAAAATTTCTGATCTTTATAATTACAGTAGATCCAATAAAGAATTTTAGAGCTATTTCTTTTTATGTAGAAAAAAATTTAAATCTCTTTATAGTCATCATAGACAAATATAAAAAAGTTTCTAAAAATTTTTAGAAAATTAATGTAATGTAGAATAATATTAAAAAGAAATAAATGGTCTTGAATCCTAGAATTGCCTATACTTCATTTAGATCTAAGGAACAATATTCATAACTTTGTTTTCTACACAAAGTTACTGCTGTTGACTTTAGAAATATGATGATTAGAAAAAATTTTGAATCTTAAAAATTTTTTTCTAATATATTGATTAATCTTCAAGAATTATCTCTTTAACTAAAGGAATTGTAATTTTTCTTGATTTTATTAATGCAAATTTGTTTATTTTTTCGATAGCTTGTAATATTTTTCTATATTCTCTTGGTAATATTTTAGACAAATATTCTATTACGTCTTCCCTTACATCTACTGAGTAATAAAAAAATTTCTTTTGTATTAAAAATTTTATTGAGTCTATATCAGGAGGAAAAATTTTAACCTTTTTTAGAGAATTAATCCTTGAACTCAAGTCTTTAAGAATCACTTTTTTCTTGCTATTTGAAAGAATTAGAAGATATTTTTTTGATTCATTTATTATATTGAAATAGTGAAGAATATTTTTCTCTTTGTCTAATTTTTTATCAAGATCATCTATTATGAAACAATGATATTTATTGATAAATTCTAAATTTGGTATTATTTTTGTGTTTATAAATTGAGCATTGTTAGATTTTTTCCACATTTTGCCTAAATAAGTTTTTCCAGATGATTCTGGCCCTTCTAACAATAATATATTCTTATAAGGATCACATCCCCAATTTTTGGTATAGTCAAATGAAATAATATCAAAAGCTTCTTGATTGCCTCTTGATATTATAAAATCTTCTGATAAGTCACTGTCTAATGAATTTAATGAAAAAATTTTTTGTTTTAACATTGTAATATTTTATAAAAATTTCTTATTTTAACAAAATTATTAATTTTAAGCTAAAGAATCAGATAATTTGATATTTTTCTTATCTAAAAAGAACATTTTTATTATAGTTTTAAAATACAATAATATTGGCACTGCAAGTATCATGCCTAATATTCCTAAAAAATTTCCCCCTACTATTATTCCAAATAATACCCAAGCAGGGTGTAAACCAGTAGATTCTCCTATAATTTTAGGAGTAATTACCCACCCCTCTATAATACCTCCTAAAGAAAAAAATATAGTCAAAAAGAGCAAATTCTGAGAAAGCCCAAACAAAAAATATCCATTGGCTATAATGATGCAGAAAGATATTATGTTACCAACAAAAGGTATTATAATAAAGAAACCTGAAAGTAATCCTAGTATTAAAGCTAATTCTATTTTTAAGAATGTAAATGCTATCGTGTAATATATAGACATGATAGTAACAATTATGAATTGTCCTCTTACGTAGTTTGAAAATGCTTTGTCTAGCTTTTTAAAAAATTGAATAAAGGTTTTTTGATAATTTTTTGAGATTAAATTTTGTGAATTTTTTAGTATAATTTTCCAATCCATTAAGAAGTAGAATAATATAAATGGTACCATAAATAATGCAGAAAGAAAGCTTAAAGTAGCAAGTGTATATTCCCATACATGTCCTAATATAGAAGAAAAATAAGACAAAAGATCTTCAACAAGAGATTTTATATAAATGTCTATCTTTTGTGAGGTATCTAAACTAATTAAGTTTTTTTCATGTAGCAAATTTCCTAAGCTAAAATTATGTACTTTTGTTTGTTGAATGACTTTTCCAAAATTATCTACCAAGAGTAATAATTGTTGATAAAGAATAGGTATCAAAATTAGTAATGATATTGTAAATATTATAATTAATATTACATAAATGATTATTGCAGATAATTTATAAGAAAAAATTTTTACTTTTGAAAGATTTTCTACAAGAGGTAGCATTAAATATGCTAAGAAAAAGGCAATATAAAAAGAAAATAATATGTTTAAGCTCAGATATATAATTATTAAAAACGTTATGCCTATCAATAAGGGGATTGATTTTTTAAAAATTTCTTTCATTGTTATATTCCAGAACTTATATTAATTAAAAAATATTTACCATTTTTTTCTACATAACTTAATCCTACTCTGTAAAATTCTTCTCCAAGATCTATCAAAGAAGACTTAAGTTTTATGTTTATAATCTGTTCATATTTTTTTTTCGAGTTATCTATAGAAAAATCTAAAATATCTTTATTAATTGAGTTCAATTTAAATTTCACTGTTTCAATAATATTGGTATCTTGTTCTGTAAAGTAAATTTTGAACTTTTCAATAATTTCTTCTTTATTATTATCATTTCTATAGCTTTTTAGATTTTTTTTTGAATCTAAAGTTTTTTTTATGTCTTCTTTAGAAGATGAGTAATTTTTTATAAAATCATCTAGTATTTTTTTAAAAAGATTTTGATTTGAGATGTTTTCATTTTCTATTTTTATAAAAGAGGTTTTTATATTTTGATGATTATTATAATTGATTTTTAGGTAATTTATTTTTAATGTGGAAGACATATTTTGTTTATTTGTAAATATTTCATAAGTTAATACAATTATATTTTTAAACAAAATATTATGAAAAAGTTTTTCTACTTGTTCAAAGTGGATTTTATATATTTTTTTTAATAAATCTGAATTATTTGTAAATGGAGTATATGTACGCATATCTTCTATTTTTTTGGCATAAAAACTGCTTGCAAAAGGCGCAAATTTGTCATTAACCATCTCAAATATTTCATTTTTTTTATTTACTACAATAAGCAAATATTCATAAAATGAATTTTCAATCGCAGATTTATTATGCATGTTAGCGAAAATGAAATCATAAAATTTTGAAATGTCATATTCTAATTCGAATATTGCTTGATAATCGTTTTTCATGTATTTCTCTTCAGAGATATTTAAAATTTTAAATATCTCTTTAAGATTCTGATACTTAATCCTATTTTTTAGTGGATCATCAGCTATATTTTGTTTGTCCCATAATATCTTAAAGGCCATCAAAAATGCTTTATGTTGTGCTTTAATTTTTGCTTCTATAGCATTATTTCCTGTTGAAGAAGCAAAAATTTCTTTTATATGGTATTTAATACTAGAAGGAGTGGATTGAACATTTGTAAAATATATGCAGGAAAATAGTATTATTAAATACTTAACCAATAAAAGAGTTTTTTTTGAAATATAAAAATTAACTATCTTCACTTTTGGCAACCACAACAGAAGCAGGTCTTAAAATTCTATTGCCTATTTTATAACCTACTTGCATTACAGTTACAATTGTTCCAGCCTTTTGGTTTGAATTATCATTTTGTGATATTGCAAAATGATTATTATAATCAAATAAATCTCCTTCCTTTGGTGCAATTATAGTAATTTTATACTTGGAGAAAACATTAGATAATTGTTTCTGTGTTATCTCTACTCCTTCCATAACTCTCTCAAAAATCTCCAATTGAGGCTTTTGAGCTTTGTGAATAAGAGACATATTTAAACTATCCATTACAACAATCAAATCTTTAGCAAAATTAGAAATAGAGTATTCTTTAGTTTCCACTAAAGTTTTTTCAGATCTATTTCTAAAATTTTCCATTTCTGCAAGATTTCTTAGTAATTTTTCTTTAAGGTCTTGAATTTTTGCTTGTAAATCTTGAATTTGGGTATCACAAGATTTTTGATCATTATTTTTCTCAGATTTAATAGTTTCTTCGTTAGAAGACTTAATTTTAGTTTTTTCTTGTTGTTCTGATGCTAAATTATCATTTGTCTTATTATTTTGATCTTGTTTTTGCATATTTCTTTTTGCTAATCTAGTTATTTTAGATATTTTATTATTTTACTACTATTAAAGTACAGATAATAGAAGTTTCAGTGAGTAAAATCAATAATGAGAAATAATTTTTTAAAGTTAGTAATGAAGGAATTATTTATTCCTGAAAAAATTTTATTTGTTGTGATACAAAGTCCCAATTAACCATTTTTTCTAAAAAAAGCTTCACAAATTCATTACGCTTATTTCTGTAATCTATATAATAGGCATGTTCCCATACATCGCAAGTTAGAACAGGTAGTAGATTTTCTGATAAAGGATTTTCTGCATTGGATGTTTTTACAATTTTTAGTTCATTATTTTTAAGTACTAGCCATACCCATCCACTACCGAATTGAGCGACAGCATTACTTATAAATTCTTCGGCAAAATTATCAAAATTCCCAAAAGATCTGTTAATTAATTTTTCTAGTTCAGCATTAGGTTTTCCTCCTCCAGAAGGATCTATAGAGTTCCAGAAAAAGCTATGATTCCAAACTTGAGCAGAATTGTTGAATATTGGAGAATTGTTTTTGAAAGAAGATAAGATGATTTTTTCTAAAGACATTCCTTGGAAATCTTTATTGTTATTCAGCAATTTATTTAAATTATTTACATAAGTTAGGTGATGTATATCGTAATGATAGTTGAATGTTTCTAAAGAATAATAATTTCCAAATTTTTCCTTTTCAAAATTCAACTTAGGTAAAGAAAAAGGAAAGATATCTTGATTTGCTTCTTTGCAAAAAATTTTTGTCATAAAAAATCTTATTCTGTTATAAAAATATTAATCTTAATCATCTGCTAGGACCTGTATACATCTCTTTATTATTCTTGTCAATATTAAATGGTATTTTTTCTTTTTTTGTCTTTGTACATTATATGTACAAGTATTTTTGCTATCTCTTTGAAATATTTTTCAGGAATAACATGATTTTCTTTTAGATCTTTATATAATTTTTGAGCTAATATAGGATTTTCTACTATAGGAATTTTATTTTCTATAGCCAATTTTTTTACAAATTTTGCTAAAAGATTTTTACTTTTAGATAAGCACAAAGGTACTGGTAATTTTCTTTTATCATATTTTATGAGAATTGCATAGTGAGTTGGATTAGTTATTACAACTGATGCTTCTTTTATTTTAGTTTTTAACTTATTTTTTACTAAATTATATCTTAACATTTTCAGATTTTGTTTTATCAGAGGATCTCCTTCTGATTCTTTGAATTCTTCCTTTATTTCTTGCTTGGTCATTTTTAAATTTTCTAGATATGTTTTTTTCTGAAATACAAAATCTATAATTCCTATAACAAGCGTGAATAAAGAAGATAAAATTAATAAATTGAATATTAATTGAAAAATTACGTTTAAAGTGATTTCTATTTCTGAATTTTGATAAGAGACAAAATTTTTTATTTTAGAAAAGATCAATATCAATATTAAAGATAAGAGAAATAATATTTTAAAAATATTTTTAATAAAATCCACTAAATTTTTTTTAGAAAAAATTCTTTTTATTCCTTGTATCCAGGATAATTTTGAAAAATTAGGTTTGATAATTTCAAATGAAAAGATAAAATGTCCTCTTTGTATATAAAACCCTAATACTATAAATATGAGAATTAAAATTGCAAAAATTATCAATTGTGCAATTATTTTTTTTGTTGCAAAAAAATGTACAGTCAAATTTTTGTTTAAGTCATGTTGATATGAATTTATCATTAGTAATTTCAATTCAATTATCCATTCTTTTAATTTTGGTCTTAAAATAAAATAAGAATATATTGTAAAAAAAAATATTATAAAAAAACTATTTAAATCTTTAGAAACAAAACTATTGCCCCTTTCAAGACTTTTTTCAATTTTTTTAGGAGTGGGTTCTTCTGTTTTTGATTCTTTTTCTGTATCTTCTGGCATTTTAATATTTTGTAAAAAAATTAAAATATCTCTTAGCTTAAGATAAAATCTTTCCTTGTCAAAAAATAACACTCCAAATATTTATTAAAATAAGATATTAGTATTTTTATGTTTTGAGGATGCTATATCTTATAATCTACACTGAAAAATCAATATAGCTTATTGTTTTTTGAAATTATTTAATATAAATAAAAGTTAAATATTGAATTTACAAAATGTTTAATTATTTTAAAAAATTTTTATCTTCTAAAAAAGATCAATCAAGCGATGTTGTAAAAAATCTAGATTGGAATAATGAAAGATATGATTTAGCATTAGTACAAAGAAATATATTATTTTTAGTTTTAATATTATTTATTGTATTAAGTATGATTGCAATTTTTGCATTACTTCATATTACAAATAATGTTGAAATAAAGCCTTTTATTATACAAGTAGATAATGATACTGGTAAAGTTATTGTTCTTAAGGATTCTAACAATAGTATTTCTCAGAATGACTCTTTAGCTCAATTTTTTTTAAAACAATATGTTAGTGCTAGAGAAACTTATAATTCAGCAGATTTTACAGATATTGCTTTAAATAAAGTAAGATTATTTTCAACCTCTTCGGTCTATAATCAGTTTTTAGGATATATTAAAAATCCTGATATTAATCCTACCATTAAATATGGCAATGAAAATTCAACTTATATGACCATCAAATCATGGTCTAAAATTTCTAATAATTCTTATATAGTAAGATTTTCTATTAACGAAACTACTGGTAATATGAAACAATTTAATAAAATATCTGTTATTAAATTTGAGTATATAGAAAAAGAATTGACTGAAAATGAGTTATCAGTTAATCCAGTAGGTTTTACAGTAACCTCTTATAGGGTAGATGATGATGAAATTTAAGAAATTTTTACAATTACTCAGTTTGTTTTTATTTATAGATATTACTCATGCTTATGATATTAATCATATAGGATATGGGAAAGAAATCCCTCTTACAAAAGATTATAGAATTAGGCAATATCTCTATAATCCCAACGAGATTTTTTTATTGGTTATACATCATGGATTTCAGTCTTATATTGAAGTTGAAAAATCAGAAGCCATTCAAACTATTTCTTTAGGAGATTCATATTCTTGGAGCATAAATGTATTGGATAATAGAGTATTCATTAAATCTTTAGAAAAATATCTTCAAACTAATATGACAATTATCACAAATAAAAGGATATATCAATTTGACTTGGTATCTAAGGAATTAGATGAATATAAAGAAAGGGATTTCGTGTATGCAATTAAATTTAGTTATTTATGAGTATAGAAAATAATAAAAAAGAACAAAAAAGAGCATTGCATAGTAATCTACAGAATAAATCAATGTCTCATGTTCAAAATAACACAAATGCGGATCTTTATTCTGAAGAATTAGAGTTGAAAAGTAATCAAAGAAAATCATATTTGATAATTGCTTTAGTTACCATTAGTTTTCTATATCTTGCTTATAAACTTCTTTTTGTTCCTGAAAAATCCACACAAGATGTTGAGTCTCCTTTGTCTCTTCCAGAGTTAATAAAAAATAAAACTCCAGGTACGGTAGCCTCTAGTGAAATCAAACAATTTAATGAAAATGAATCTTCCCAAGTACAAGCTGACCAATCCCAAGATGTAGACAAAATTATTGAAGAATCAGAACCAAAACCATTACTGGAACTAGCTCCATTGCCTATAGAAGAAGTTAAAAAGTCTTATGAAATTGATTCTCCAACAACAAAAGAAGAGTCAAACGAATCGTCAACAGAGAATGTGTTGGATTCTTTTTTAGGTAATAGATTTTCTGATATTACTGCAAAACAAAATCAAGAATTGGAAGAAAAAGAACGTAAAGAAGCAAAAAAAAAATCAACTATGATTTTAATTTCTGGAAATAATTCTAATATTAATGGTAATGTTAACCAAGATAATCTTTTTTCAAATAAATCAGATTTATATCTAACCATTAAAAAAGGAAAAATAATAGATGTTGTTGTAGAAAATGCTATTAATAGTGACTATGGAGGAGAAATAAGGGCTATAGTAACTCAAAATATTTTTTCTGAATGGGGTAAAAATATTTTAATACCTCAAGGATCAAGAATTTTTGGAGAATATAATCAAGGAATTACAGATCAAACAGGTAGATTATTTATAAAATGGACTAGAATTGATTTACCAACAGGACATCAAATAAGTTTTGATGGAGATGTAGTAGATAATTTAGGGTTAAAAGGGATTAATGGTAAATATGATAACAAAATTACTGAGCAGTTAGTTAATGCTTTTTTATTATCAGCTTTTGATATAGGTATTGCTTATGGTTTAGATAAAATAATCAAGCCTGTACAAGATTCTACTCAAGCAGAGAGTGCTAGATTACAAGTACAGACCGCTAGAGATGCATTACGTAATATAGAAAGCAATAGTGATTCATACTCTATTAAAATCACAGCAGTTTGTTCTTCAGTTTTAGCGCTTATAGATATGTCTTCTGAATCTTATACTAACCTTAGTAGTTATTGCAATAGTATCAAAACCCATATTGGAACTTCAGAATCTAAAAGTGATTTTCAATCTTTAATTAGTCGTTTTAATTCAGAATTAGATAAACTTTTAATTGTAAATAATCAAAATACAGAAGAAACTCAAACTCAGGAAGCTTCAAGAGATGCTTATGAAAATTTAACTGACACTTTAAGAAATTTATTGTTTGAGTCTCAAAATTGGGAGCCTACTGTTACTATTGCTCAAGGAGCTAAGGTAAGAGTTTATGTACGTCAAGATTATGAGTTTCCTCAAAATTCTATTTTAAAATCCGGAAAAGTTACTTTTATAAAATGAGCAATAGTATCAAAGCTTTGGAGACTTATTTAATACCATTTAATGCAGTTTTTGCCGAAGAGGGTATTAATGAGATTACTATTAATCGACCTCAAGAAGTATGGATTGAAAAAGGGGGGGAATTAAAAGTGGAATCATATCCAGAATTAACATTCTCACATTTGATTTCTTTAGGGCAATTAATTGCTCAATTTACTAGTCAAAAATTGTCAGAGGAATATCCCTTGTTATCAGCTACATTGCCTAATGGATATAGAATACAGATAATTTTTCCTCCAGCATGTGGAGCAAATTCTGTTGCTATGTCTATTAGAAAGACTAGTACAGAATTACAAAATATGGAAAAATATATTTTAGACAGCACAAAAAGTAATAAATCAAAAAAAAACTATACTCTTGATGATGATACTAAAATCTTAAAAGAATATTTAGAACATGATAAAATTTTAGAATTTTTAAAGCATGGAATAAAATGTAAAAAAAATTTTATCATAAGTGGTGGTACTTCTACTGGAAAAACTTCATTCGCTAATTCTCTTCTTGCTGAAATTCCTATTAAAGAACGCTTAATTACTGTAGAAGATGCAAGAGAAATTATATTACAAAACCATAATAATAAACTTCATTTAATCACATCCAAAGGTGGTCAAGGAGTATCTCAAATTGATACCCAAGATCTTATTGAAGCATCCCTAAGATTAAGACCAGATAGAATTATTCTAGGAGAATTAAGGGGAAAAGAGGCTTTTAGTTTTTTAAGAGCAATCAACACAGGTCATCCGGGATCTGTTGCTACTGTACATGCTGATAGCCCTAATATGGCAATAGAGCAATTAAAGCTTATGGTTATGCAAGCAGGATTATCAATTTCTAATGAAGAAATTGATCAATATATAAAAAAAATTGTTAATGTAATCATTCAACTGAAGAGGTCAGATAAAGGGCAAAGATATGTATCTGAGGTATTTTTCAATGAATAATTTTATTAGTTAATTCTTATCATTTTATTATGACAAAATTTGTTAATAGTATTTTTGTAGTAATTTTACACATAATATATCTCTATTTTTGCTTACTTGTTACTAGTAATGTTTTTCTATTCTATTTAGGACAAGTCAATTTTATAGGCTTGTCATATATTAGTGTAATTGAAGGATATATATTGCTCAGATATTTAATATTTGAAACAGATAGTGTCGGTTTATATTCTGTTAAAAACATATCAATTTTAATTATAGCCTGTAATTGGTTATTGTTGCTAATTGTGTATATAATGATTAGGCCAAGAATATTTACTTTTAATGCTTTTAAAGCAAAGGAAGAAGCTTTTGGATCAGCTAAATGGGCTTCTTTTAGTGATATTGATAGAGCTAAATTAAGAGCCAAAAAGGGTATGTTGTTAGGTCAAGACCATGGAGGATTATATGTTGCTGATGGATATCAACATGCTTTGCTTTTTGCTCCTACAGGATCTGGAAAAGGAGTAGGATTTGTTATACCTAATTTATTATTTTGGTCTGATTCTGTAATTGTACATGATATAAAACTTGAAAACTATGAATTAACTAGTGGCTGGAGAAAAAAAATGGGACAAGATGTTTTTGTTTGGGAGCCTTCTAATCCTGATGGAATAACTCATTGTTATAATCCAATAGATTGGATCAGTACTAAACCTGGACAAATGGTAGATGATATACAAAAAATAGCTAATCTTATAATGCCTGAAAAAGAATTTTGGACAAATGAAGCTCGTAGCCTTTTTGTAGGAGTTGTGCTTGCATTATTAGTTGATGAAGAAAAACCTAAAACTTTTGGAGAAGTAGTTAGAACAATGAGAAGTGATGATGTAACCTATAATCTTGCTATAATGTTAGATACTTTAGGTGAAGCAATGCATCCAGTAGGATATATGAATATATCTGCTTTTTTACAAAAGGCTGATAAAGAAAGATCTGGTGTTATTTCTCATGTTAATTCTTCTTTAGAATTATGGGCTAATCCGCTTATTGATAAAGCTACATCAAAATCAGATTTTAATTTCATGAATATTAGAAAATTCAAAACAAGTATTTATGTAGGTTTGACACCAGATAATATTAATCGTCTTCAAAAATTAATGCAGGTTTTTTATCAACAAGCTACTGAATTTCTTACAAGAAAAATTCCCAAAAAAGCTGAAGAACCTTATGGAGTGATGTTTCTTATGGATGAGTTCCCTACGTTAGGTAAAATGGAACAGTTTAGAACTGGTATAGCTTATTTTAGAGGTTATAATGTAAGATTATTTTTAATAGTTCAAGATACTCAACAATTAAAGGGAATATATGAAGATTCTGGTATGAATTCTTTTTTATCTAATGCAACTTATAGAATCACATTTGCAGCTAATAATTATGAAACAGCAAATTTGATATCTCAACTTTGTGGTACGAAAACAATTCAACAAGTATCTTATAATAAACCATTATTTTTTGATTTAAATTTCTCTACTAGAACACAAAATGTTTCAAATGCACAAAGAGCTCTGCTTCTGCCTCAAGAAGTGATACAATTACCAAGAGAAGAACAGATTATTTTGATAGAATCATTTCCTCCAATTAAAAGTAATAAAATTATATATTATGAGAATAGTTTTTTTTCTAAAAAAATTATTCCTCCAGTACCATTGCCTCAACAACGTTTAGATGAAAATGAAATAGAGCAAATTGCTTTGTTGCAAAATTCTGAAAAAGATTCTGATTAAGAATATTAGCTTTTTTGTAAAAAGGTCTCGTGCAAAGCAAAATTTTTGCTAAATTGGGGATATAGATTTTTAATATTTAATAAATTAACATATCATTTTATATTGCAATTAATAAAATCTTAGTTTGAAAAAATGGTAAAATATATTGAAGTTAGAGATTTTCTCAAAATCACACATCATTACGATTTTGAGACATTAGTATCAAGAGATCTTGAATTACTTCAAGTTATTAAAATTGAAAATCCTAAACATTTTATATCACAATATAATTCGGAATTAAAAAAAAATATTCGGAATATTTTGCAAGAAGTTGCATCTGAAAATACAGTATTTTATATACATAATAAATTTTCTAAATTTTCTTTTAAAAAAGAAAATTTCACTGGAAATTTTTTAGGATTTATGGATGATTTTTGGATAGAACAAAATCAATTAGATAATATTTTTTTGAATGAAATATATATTTCTGTCTTGTACAGAACAGATGATATTTTTTCTTCAAAAGTAGAAAGATTTATACAGTCATTTTTTACTAAAATCTTATTTAAAAGATATCTTAATCAACTCAAAATTGCTTCAAAAAAAATTAATAACATTACTGAAAAAATTATAAATTGCTTAACAAAGTTCAATGCTAAAAAATTAACTTCTGTGCCTACTGAAAATGGGTATAAATCTGAATTATTGATTTTTTATTATGAATTAGTAAATTTTACTAAAATTGATTTTTATGTTACAGAACAGGATATTTCCAATATTAATAATTTATCAAGATTTTATTTTGGGAAAAATGTTATTAATAGTAGAATAGAAAAGAAAGAATTTTTTGCTACTGTTATTTCTATCAAGAATTTACTTGGTATTAATGAAGAAATGCTGGAAAAGATTTCGCAATTAAATATTCAACTAACAATTGCATCTACAATATTTTTCTCTTCAGAATCCAAAAATTTTAACTTAAAAAAACAATTGGAATATCTAAAAATTACTTCTTCCAAAAAGTTAGAGAAATTTATGGGATTATCTAATTTTGAAACAAATGATAAATTTTTTGAAGAACAGCAAATTCTTGTTTTATATGAACAAAATTTGCAAAAATTATTATCAAATGCTTCTCTTGTACAAGATTTATTATCAAGTTTAGGCATCACTTATGTAATTGAAGACATAAATTTAGAAAAACAATTTTGGTCATATTTACCATCAAATACATCTTTTATTACAAGAAAAAATCTTCTATTAGGTAATGAGATAGCAAATTTTGTGCATGTAAGATCTCCCATAATACCAAATTTAAAAGAGAAAAAGAAATATTTTTGGGGAAAAAATATTATCACTTTTAAATCTATAAATAAATTATTTTACAATTTTAGTTTTTATGATCAGAATAATAATTCTAATATTTTACTTTTAGGTTCGAAGGAGTCAGGAAAAACTATTTTAGTGAATTTATTACTTGCGAGGAGTCAAAAATTTTTTCCAAATATTGGTTATTTAACGTTATCAAAAGATAGCCATGTTTTTGTTGGGTTATTAGGAGGAAAATTTTATTCTTGTAAAAAATTATTTAATCCTTTTTTGATAGGAGAGGGACAAATAGCACGAGATTTTTTATTTGAATGGTTTAAAATTTTATCACTTAATGTTGTTAATCCTTTAAATAATAATGAGATGGAATTAATAGGTGATTTCATTAATAGCATTTTAGAGCTCAATACTAAAGATAGAGCTATACATAAAATTTTTCAATTATTAAATACAAATAAAAATTATTCTGCATTAGCAAAGAGACTTGAGTATTTAACCATAAAAAAAGACTATTTGAGTGTTTTTGAAGGAGACAATAGTAGTTTCCAAGCTAAAGATGTTTTTCAGTTGATAGATCTCAATTTTCCTTCTCCTCAACATGATAGTAATGCAGATGTGCAAGAGATTCATCAATTCAGAGCTGTGAGGGCTGCTGTTTTATATTCTTATTTTTCTATTTTTTTGCTTAACTTTGCAAAGCAGGAAAAAATTTTGGTAATAGACCAAATAGGACAAATACTATATTTAAAGCATTATAGTTATCTTTTAGATAAAATTAAAGCATCTCCTATAGTGTTAATAGTTACTATGAATGCTAATAAGAATAAATTTTTTGATACTAAAAGCTCCGAACAGAATTCTATTAAAACTGTATTTGATCATTTTTTAAAAAATTTTGAAACAAAAATATTCTTTTTCCTAGAAATAGAGGGTTTTGTTTATAAGTATTTTCAAAATCGTATTAATAAATTGCGTAGATTTTTGAATATATCAGCAGAAGAGCACAAAATACTTTTGGTACAAAATGGTTATGAAATTATTGTAGATTTTAAATTTTGCAATGATCATTTGTTTACTGGTATTTGTTCTTCTGGAAGTAAAGAAAGGTCAATTTTTAATCTTACATTACAACAAGTAGAAAATAAAGAAGATTTAAATGAAATATTTTTGTTATTTTGTCAAAAATTGCTTGCAGAAGAAGAGAATTAAAAATTATTTTCTAATTCTCTTTATGCTTGGAAATAGTACTATATATGAAACATGTATAGCTAGTGGTCTTGAATTTTCTACAAGCGCTTGGCGAAAATATGATCAACATAAAAATGGAGATTTACCTTTGTATAAGGATTTAAGTAAAGATTGGGGTTTACTTGAAGAAAATTGTCTTAATTCTGGCACAAAAATCAAAAAAATTTCCTTTAAGAATCTTAATAATGGTGTGAAAAAAGATTTAAGTCAGGATTTAAGTTTATGTGTAGAAGATACAGGATATAGTTCGTATTTTAAACCTCAAGCTAAAATTAGATGGAAAAATTGTAATAAATATGAATGTTATGTTAATTCATTCAATTTAGAGGGAGATGGAGCATGTCAAATAATATATGGTTATCCTGAAGGAAATATAATTCCTAAAAAAAAAATATGCGCTTTTTTAGAAAAAAATTCTTCTTTTTCCGCTACTGGAGAAGTAACTCCTAATTTACATAGATTTGTTATCTACGAATATGATATATTGGAAGAAAATTCAATTTTAGATTTATTTAAATATTGGAATGTTTTAGATCTAAGAAAAGAGAAAGATTATTTCAAAATTATAACAGAAAATTTTAAAACTTTTACAGATTTTTATGATGTTCAAAAAATTTTGTACAAAGACTCTCAAATAGGTGCTTTTTTAAAATTTAATAATTTATTTTTGTATAGTCATCCCTACCAAATATTACAAAATAGACTATTTTACCTTATTTTGTTGAAAAAATACTCCAATATAGATGAAAATACTGCTTTTCCTTCTCATACAGCTTCGACATCTGATTCGTTAATTGATGCTTTAGATATACCACATTCTCCTAAAGTTAATTCAGTGCCTGAAAATGATTTTTTAACGTTATATAGAGTATGTGGTTATGATCCTTTTACAGCCACTATAGAAAAAAGTGAATTTGATAAAGGTTGTGACAAATTTTTGGATAACAATAATAATGTTATTGTCAATGATAGTGTTGCAAATTATTTTAAAGTAATAAAAAATAAGGTAATTACTAGATGTCCAGATGAATTTAAAGGCAATAATAAAAGTAGTAATGATGAAACTATTAAGCATAAATGTATAGAATTTAAGGAATCAGATAATTTTGAGGACCATAATATTATTAAAAATCCTTATATTAAGGAGTATTTTTCATTATGGAATACACAAGATAATACACTAGATTTTTTTAAATTACCTTCTTATGCAATTAAGCGAATGTCTAAGAGTAGGCGAATAGATAGTTTAAGTTTAAAATTAACAAATACAAGTCCACATTATTTTTACGATTATGTTACTAAATATTCTATAGATAATATTTCTTTTGGTTCAGATTCAAGTAAAATAGAGAAATGTTCAGACCAAACAGCACAATATGATATTTGTAGAAAACCTTGGGGAGTAGATATAGGGACTATACATGAAGGTGAAGTATCATTATATGGAAAAAAAGATATAGATCTTAAAAAAGGATTTTCTAAAACTACGAAATTAGATAATAAATTATCTATTTCTGTTACAGATACAGCAGCTTTATTTTCAAATGGAATACAAGATCCTAATCAAATTTGTGTAATAAAAAATGAACAAGACAGTTCACTGCAAAAAATATTAGGCTGTGAAGCAAGATCTTTTATGAATCATTTTACTGTAAGCAATACCTATAAAGATAAAGAGGATAATGTAGAAATAAGAAAAAAATATTATAATCCAGAAATAAAAGTAACATTTACTCCGTATTCCAATGGTGCTGCTTCTACTGAAAAATCATTAATATCAGAATTTGTGATTCCAGTTCAGACATTTTCAAAATCTGAACTGTTCTCTAGAATTAATTCTCCAAAAGGATTTTTGGGAATGGTTGTTAATGCAATATTGGAATTGAGCATGACTTTGGAAGATAGTCATTTTAAAAGAGATGATAATATTGTTAATCTTTTTGGAAATTTATTTGAAGTAGTAGTAACTGCCAAGAATCCATTAGAAGGTAAAGAACAAAATTTATGGATGCCTTTTAGTAGTGCTGAAATTAATAATAGCAACGCTCAATTGGTTGATAGTAATTATAGTAATACTATAAGGGGCATTTATCTTAATGATAAAGGAGAAATAGATTTAGCATTAGATCCTAAAAAATTAGATCTTAAAAATGATAAATGGAGATTGCATAAAGATAAAAAAAAAAATAAAAAAAAAGAGAGATTTGATAATCTTTTCTATTTAAAAGGATTAGAATATATAAATGGTAAATATGCTAGAGGAGGAGAAAAAGTTTGTCTTAAACCATTAAGTCAGGAATTTCAATGTAGCTTTCATGAGAAAAATTGTGTAAATGATTCCAATGGGAAAAGAAATAAAACTCCTGAAGAGCGGGGATTATGTGTAGATATCTTGCCTATTGAGTGTGAAATAGAAGAAAGAGAAGATCAAGTTCACAAAATAAATTTATGTTACACAGATGAAGGATCTTATTTTATCACAGCTGTTTGTGATGATCCTGCATATGAATATGAATTAAGAATAACATATTCATTACAAAACAAGGTGAAATCAGGAGAAAAAATGTTCCCTGAAATAACTTATTTTTTAAAACATACAAAATCTCATCAAGAGCAAGAGATTGATATGGAATTATATAATGGGTGGTGTTTTGATAATGCTGTAAAGAATTTAGACGGTCAAGACATATCATTTGATCAGCTAGGGAGTGATGTGAATTTGAATCTACCGGGGGGGGATAAAAAAGTAAATAGGCTTTATCGCGCTAAATTTGGATGCGATATTGTAGAGCATGAATATAATGTAAAATCTTGGTGCCTTTTATCAGAAACTCCTCCAAATTTTGGAGAAAATAATAAGGATACTCCAAATTTTGATTCGCCAAATAAAATACCAAATCTAAATGAAGATCCATTGCATTATGCAGCTATGCGGAATGATACGCAAATGATCCAATTGCTTCTTGATTCTGGAATTGATGTTAATCAAAAAGCAGTACAAGCTTATCTGTTTGAAAGAACAGCTTTACATGAAGCTGCTTGGTATTATAATGCAGAAGCTGCGCAAATGCTTGTTAATGCAGGAGCTGATCTTGATGCTAAAGATACAAAAGGAAAGACACCTTGTGATCATTGGCGGAATAGTAATGTTGGACACTATTACATCGACTTCGAGGCACAATCTGCAACAAAAGATATTGTATGTAAACCAAAACCAGAACCAAAACCAGAACCAAAACCAGAACCAGAACCAAAACCAGAACCAGAACCAGAACCAGAACCAGAACCAGAACCATCTAATTCTGGATATTGGATCAAACCACCTAAGTACTTTCTATAACCTAAAGGATATTAGGGCCTAGTTTGTGAAGAAGTCTAATTTTGGTAGATTGATCCTATGCCTTTATATATGTGGCAAATTGCATTAAGTGGTTGTGAACCAAAGTTAGAAACTTGAGGCTGCGCAATAATTTGTGAAAATTTTAGAGTTTTTGATTTAGAGTATCTTTGATATGAATTTATAATATCTAATAAAGAAATGTTATTAAAATGCGCTCAAAACTAAGTTAATAGGGATTTATTTGGATTAAAATCTTGCACAAAGCTGCTTTTTTAGAGGGTAAGCAAGCAATAAAAATATTATTATTTCTATGTATTGTTGTTAAATCAAGAGTATAAATAATCATATAAAACGATACTAAATAACGGGAAAGATTAAATTCAAAGCATATACAACTAAAGATTAAAAAGAACTTTAGATCAATGGATGGGTTATTATAAAGCAATTTGACATGCAAAATGTTTGGAAAAAAAATTCTTATAGAAGTTTTGCTAGAAAACATTATCCAATTAGAACATATGTTCCTATAGATACAGCATATTCTCAATTTAAGTCTCAAAAGCTAATTAATTTCTTATTCGATCAGTCTTTTAATAATATTGAGAAACACTGCAAATAACTGGTATTTTACCTATCACAAAAATGTTCAAATGTGGATTAGTAGATAAAAAAAGAAAAGAAAGAGTCGGTTAATATTTCAATGTGCTACATGTGGTAATACAGACATTGCGGATAGAAATGCCTCATTAGTTATCGAACAAAGAGCAATGGATTTAAAAAGAATTCTGGAATAGAGTCACTAAGAAACAAATCTGGAATAAGAAAGCTTTTTGCTATAGGATTTAGAGCCAATAAAAGCAATACTAAAAATAGTTATTATTTATTGCTTGTGTAGAAGAGTCATAAAAGAAAGGAAACACGCAGTTACAAAATACTGCTTACTATTTTAGAAAATCGCTCCTCTAGGTGCTAGTAGTTCACTGTTTTTATGATATGACTTAATTGTTACTTTTTAGAGATTTTTGTAAAAAGGATTTTTCTTTTTGATTTACTGATATAAAAAAAAAATCTACACTTTTGGAGCGTCTATTAATAAAATTGAAAAAATTATTCTACAATCATTTTATGATTTTTATAAAAAATTTTTTATTTTTTCTATCGATAATTTCTATTTTTTCTTGTTCAGATGAACATAAAAAGCAAGATTTATCAAATATTGACTATGATGCCCACAAGAAAGCTAAGATAGAAAATCCACTCTCCGAGTCTATTAATCATAAAAGCTCTATTGAAGAGGTGGATATGAATGTTTTATATCCAGACGATATGTTTATAGGAAAAAAAGATGCACCAGTAAAAGTGATATTTTTCTTTTCTAGTACTTGCCCTGCATGTGCTTATTTTTTTAAACAAATCATTCCTCAAATTAAATCTGATTTTGTAGACAAAAAAAAAGTCTTATTAATTTTTAGAGAATCTATACATTCTCAAAAAGAGTTGATTGCTTCTATTTTAGCAAGATGTACAGGTAATATTGAGGATTATTTAAAATTCATGCATATAGCTTTAGGGCAACAAAATCAGTGGGTTTTAAGTAAGAATTATTATTCTTACTTTTCCAATGTAGCTAAATTACATTGGAATGAAGAAGGAAAAATTACTCAATGTTTAGAAAATAAAGATTTAAGATATAAATTATTTCATAAAAGCTATAATATGCAAAAAAGTTTTTCTATTAAATACTCACCTTCTTGGATTATTAATGGAGAATTATATGATATGAATGGTTATAAAAATTATCAATCAATAGCAAAAAAAATTGAACAATCTTTAAAAAATAAATCTAAATAATCTTGTTATTTGCAATTTAATTATCAAAATTTGTTTGATTGTTTTTTGAGAAAAAAATTTTTTGCTGTATAATTTTCTTTATTTGATATTTATTTAAAATATATTTTTGTGCAGATAAATCCTTTAAAGCAGTTTGAAATTATTAGTTTTTTTGAGAAAGATCCATTATCTCGTTATGGACTAGAATTTACTAATTCTTCTTTAATGATGTTTATTTTAGTATTATTGTTTTTTTCCTTTTCTTTCATTGCTTTACGCAAAACGAATTTGATTCCTTCTAGATTGCAGGTTGCAAATGAAACTTTATTTAATATTGTAGAACAATCTTTTTCAGGTTTAGATTGTAAGATTAAAAAAATTTTTTTACCAATGATTTTTACAATTTTTATCTTTATTTTATTAGCTAATTTACTTGGAAATATTCCCTATAGTTTTACAATAACAAGTCATATAATAGTAACTTCTATCATTGCAGCATTTTTTTTCTTAGTTTTGACTGCGATAGCATTGATAAACAAAGGTAAACAATTTTTCAAAATGTTTTTTCCATCAGACGTTCCTTGGTGGATGATGCCTTTGATTAGCATGATTGAGTTTTTTTCCTATTTATCTAAGCCAATTGTTTTATGCCTAAGACTAACAATTAATGTTGTAGCTGGACATATCATGATTAAAATTGTTGCAAGTTTAATGAGTTTTATATTAATATATTTTGGTATTTTTATGATACCTTTATTATCTATTTTATTATGTTTTGAAATCTTAGTCTCTGTATTACAGGCTTATATTTTTATGATCTTAAGTTGTACTTATATTAAAGATATGTTTTCTATGCACTAGTTTTTTACATAATAATTTTTTATTAATATATTTTTTTGTAAATTCTTATTTTTGAGGTTAATATGGATTATAAATTTTTTGCAATAGGTTTTATGTCATTTGGCATGGCTGCTTCTGCGTTAGGAGTTGCTATAATTTTTATGAGTTTGTTGAACGGTATGTCTAGAAATCCTTCTACTTCAGATAGTTTACAAAAAATAGCTATTATAGGAGCTTCTTTAGCTGAGGCAATGGGTTTACTATCCTTTTTGATAGCTATATTACTCATTTTTATGTAAATCTCTAAAGGTTTAAGATGCCGCAATTTGATAGTTCAAGTTTCTTATCTCAGTCTTTTTGGTTATTTATATTTTTAGGGTCTCTCTATTTGATTAACTATTTTTTTGTAATTCCTAAAATTTATAAAATTTTTCAGGATAGAAAAAATAAAATAGATTCTGATTATGTTCTTAGTGCTCAAGCTAAAGTTAAGTTTGAAGCTTTTTTAGAAAAGCGTAAAGCATTGAATCTTGAATTAGAAAATGAACTATCTTTTATCAAAAATCACTATGAACTGCGTTTAGTCAGATATTTAGAATCTAAACAAGATCAGTTAAAAGGAGAAATTTTACAGATAGAAAAAGATCATTTAAAAGAAATAGAGCAATTTTACCGTGATTTAATTGCTTCAGAGAAGAAAATTTCTAATGAAATATCAGAATCTATAATTAAGAAAATATTATTTACTGAGGGTATTTTTTAAGTGAAAAGTGATATTTACATTTTATTATCTTTTATTTTGTTAGTATTTTTGTTTTTTAGATATAGATCTGTTTTAGTGTCTTTTTTAGATAGTCAAATTAATGAGATTAGGCATTCTCTCTTTGAAGCTGAAGCAGAAAAAAACAATTCTCAAAGATTATTAGATAACTTAGATAGCAAATTAATAGAAATTGAAAAACAAAAGGAGCAAAAAATTAATCAGCTTATAGAAAATTTTGATAAAAAATTTCAAGAAGAATCATCTCGTCTAGATATTGATTTTGAAAATCAAAAAATTTATATCAAAGAAAACTATGATGTGATTTACATGAAGTTAAAAAATAAAGCCTATTTGCGATTGATAGAAAATCAAATTGATCTAGTAAAAAAAGATTTTTATAACAAGGATCAAAGCTTATTGCAAGAACATGTTCTGAATATTCTTATCAAAAAAGGATTATGATTTTTTGATAAATTATTTTTCTATATTAATATAATTTTTTTTTCTAAATCTAATGCAAGGATTAAAAAGAAATTTTGTAATTTTTTCTTTTTTGCGATGGATTAGAGGATATTTTTTAATATTAGCGAATTTATTACTGAAATTATAGAGATAATAACAGTCTATATATGAATAAGTCTCTAAAGTTATAATTATTAAAAAAAATAAATATGTTATAATATCTAGAAAAAATTTATCTATTTTTATTGTTCCAGTATAGAATTTAATATTATAATTTATCAGAAAAATGAGTTATAATTAAAAAATGTACTTTAGATAGACTTGAACACTGGCATGCCTTGAAGAGCAACAGATTTTGAGTCTGTCGTGTCTAACATTTCACCATAAAGGCTTATTTAAAAATATACCAATTGTGTTATACCCAGAATCTACATAATGTATTTCTCCTGTAACTGCGCTTGATAGGTTACTTAAAAAATAAACTGCAGATTTTGCTACACATCTCTTGTGTAGTGTTACGTTTTAGTGGAGAATTTTTGGATGAAAATCTAAATCTTAACAAAATTTCCTATTCCACTGGATGCAAGAGTTCTAATTGGTGCTGCTGAGATAGCGTTGATTCTGATGTTTGAAATATCAACATTATGAACTAAATATCTGACGCTGGATCTAAAGTAGCCTTAGCAATCCATCACATTATAAAGGAATAACTTTATTACTTCTGTAATAAAAACATGCACAAGATTATTTAAATCTTAGTAAATGTTGATTTTTGACAGGTTATTAAAAATAAAATTTAATTAAATGTACCTTTAGCCGGACTTGAACCGGCACGCCCTTGAAGAGCAAACGATTTTGAGTCTGTCGTGTCTACCATTCCACCATAAAGGCTTAATTTTGAAATAACCAACTGTGTTAATTCCAGAATCTACATAATGTATTTCTCCTGTAACTGCGCTTGATAGGTTACTAAAAAATACTGCAGATTTTGCTACATCATCTTGTGTAGTATTACTTTTAGTGGAGAATTTTGGAATGAAAATCTAACATCTTAACAAAATTTCCTTTTCCACTGGATGCAGAGTTCTAAATGTCCCTGCTGAGATAGCGTTGATTCTGATGTTTGAAATACCAACATCGTGAGCTAAATATCTGACGCTTGATTCTAAAGCAGCCTTAGCAACTCCCATCACATTATATCCAGGAATAACTTTATTACTGCCGTAATAAGAGAGAGTTAAAATACTGCTTGAATCTTCATGCAGATCCTTTTTCATTAGAGATTCTGCAGATCTTACAATTGATGTAAAAGAATAACATGATATATTCATAGCGTTAAGAAAATTTTCAATACTAGTATCTAAATATCTACCTCTTAATTCTTCTTTGTTAGCAAAAGCTATAGAATGCAGGATAGTATCCAATTTTCCATATTTAGTTTTAATATTTTCAAATAAAATATTTATAGAATCCTGTTCTAATACATTCATGTAAAAAACTTCTGCTTTGAGTTCTTCTGCGATAGTGAAAACTCTTTTTTTTAGATTTTCTGCTGGGTATGTAAGAATTATTTCTGCGCCATTTTCTTTTAATAATTTAGCTATATTATAAGCTATAGACATTTTATTAGCGACACCTGTAATTAGTCCAATTTTTCCTTCAAAAATGTTATTGAGTTTCATCATTATATCTTGTTCTATTTTTAAAATTGCTAGATCTGAGGTCTAGATATATTATCTATATCATCACATTATATTTGTATTTATATTAGAAATAAATGTTAAAAAGCAAAAAATTTCTCTTTATATATGGAGTGACCTTATCTACTATATTTGCTCCATTGTATTTTTTGGTGTTTATAATATCTCTATCAGTATTGTTGAGATCTTTTATTACAGCATTTTCAATGAAAGATGCATTTAGTAAAGGATATGTTTTTGGTTTTGGATTCTATTTAGCTAATTTTTATTGGTTTGCTATAGCTATATCTCAAAGTCAGACTAATATTTTTTTTATCAGTTTTTTGTTAGTTTTGATTTTGCCTATGCTGATGTCAAATTTTATTGGCTTGCTAGGGGCATTAATATTTAGAATAAAAAATGCAAAATATGTACATCTATTATTTGTAATTTTTTGGGTATTGCTTGAATATTTAATTGAACATTTGTTATTTCAATTTCCGTGGGCATTTATAGGCTATAGTGCTGGATTTTCAATTGTTTTTGCTCAATCAGCTTCTGTTTTTGGTGTTTATGGTTTAAGCTTAACTCTTGTTTATATAGGAAGCATGTTTTATGAATGTAAGATAACTAAAAATTTCATTAAAAAACTTATCACTATTTGTTTAATTTCTGTTTGTATGTATAGTTTTGGAATATATAGGATTAATTCAAACAAAACTGAATTTTTAGAATATCAAGTAAGATTAGTACAACCATCGATTGAGCAATCTGAAAAATGGTCTTATAATTTTTTTCATAAAAATATGAATTTATTAATAGACTTATCAAAAAAAGATATTACAGATAAGATAAATTTAGTCATTTGGCCAGAATCTGCAATAACGATTCCTTATGAATCTAAAATTTTAAATCTTAAGTTAAAAAAATTATTAGAAAATCAGAATTTTATTTTAATATCAGGTAATATAACAGAAAAGAGAAATAAAATATATGTTTCAATGATAGGGATTAATGATGCATTAGAAAAAATATTTACATATAAAAAATTTCATTTAGTACCATTTGGTGAATATATCCCTTCTTTGATAGCAAAAATTTTTCCACTTGAAAAAATTACTCAAGGTGCTATATCTTTTTCTCCTGGTAAATCTGAAAATTTTTTTCTACAAAATTTGAATTTATCTTTTACTCCATTAATTTGTTATGAAATAATTTTTCCAAGTGAAGTTAGATCTAGAATAAATAAATCTAATTGCATCATTAACATAGCAAATGATGCATGGTATGGTAATTCTTCTCAACCTTATCAACATTATAACATGTCTGTATTTCGAGCTATAGAGAATGCTATTCCTGTTATTAGAGTTTCAAATAATGGAATTTCTGCTGTAATAGATTCTTTAGGAAAAACTATAAAGAAGACAAAGCTAAATGATATAACTTATTTAGATAGTCACATACCTCAATCCTTAAAAAAACAGACCATATTTAGTTTATACGGAAATATTATAGTAATATTTTATACAATAATAATATTGATATTAGAAAATTTGATCGCAAAATTTCTAATATATTTAACGAAGAATAATTCTATATAGGATATTTATTCATAATAGAAATTATTTCATTTTTTATATCATAAGATATTGAGTCTTGATATTTGTATCTAGATTTTTGTTCTAGATTTAATAAGGCATCTGCTATAAGATTGCCTATTTTTTCAAACATCTGTTTAGGTAGGTTACGAGATGTACAAAAAGCTGTACCTATTCTTATACCAGAAGAAACATTAGCTGGTTTGTCATCAAAAGGAATTTGATTCATATTAGTTATAATATTTGCTTTTTCGAGCTCTAATGATGCTGCTTTTCCAGTTATATTTCTATTAGTTAGATTTATGATTGACATATGATTATCGCTTCCTCCTGTTAAGATGTCATATCCTCTGTTAATTAAACTGTTAGATAGAGCTTTAGAATTTTCTATAACATTTTCTATATATATTTTGAATTCTTTAGTTAATGCCTCTTCAAATGCTGCAGCCTTAGCTGCTATTACATGCATAAATGCTCCTCCTTGAACAGCTGGAAAAACTGCTTTATCAATTTTTTGCATAATTTTTTCATGATTAGAAAATATTATAGCGCCTTTAGGTCCTCTTAGAGTTTTATGAGTAGTTGAGGTAACTACATCAGCGAAATTTACTGGATTTTCATGTAATCCTGCTGCAACTAATCCTGAAATGTGAGAAATGTCGGCAAGAAGATATGCTCCTACTTTGTCTGCTATTTTTCTGAATTTAGCGAAATCTATTTTTCTGCTATATGCAGAAAATCCTGCTATTATAATTTTAGGATTATGCTTTTTAGCTAATTCTTCTATCTGTTCATAATTAATTTTATGAGTTTGTTTGTCAACTTCGTAACATATAGCATCTAAAAATTTTCCTGAAAAATTCACTTTGCTTCCATGAGTCAAATGTCCTCCAGATTGTAGAGACATACCCAAGATTTTATCTTTATGATTAGTAAGAGCAATATATACTGCTTGATTTGCTTGAGAACCTGAATGAGATTGTACATTGATATATTTTGCATTAAATAATTTTTGTGCTTTATATATGCATAATTCCTCAATTTTATCTATAATTGCGCAACCTTGGTAATATCTCTTGCCTGAATATCCTTCTACATATTTATAATTTAAAACAGATGATTGTATCTTTAAGGTATTTTGACTTGCTATGTTTTCAGAAGCTATAAGATTAGCTGTATTTAACTGTCTTTCTTTTTCTAATTCAATGAGTTTCTCTATTCTTATATTCATAATATTGCTTTATTAAGTTAATTTCAAAAAATTTTCTATATTTATTGTAAAAATTATAAATTTTTTACATGTGATTCTCAATTATTGCACTAAAAATTTGTTATCAATTTTTACTTTATTTAAAAAGGACGTTTAATTGCTTGGTATCTAGTAAGAGAGATTTTTTTCTTTTTTAAAGATAATATCATAGCAATTGAGATTGCCATTGCTAAATGAGAAGATCCTCCGTAGCTAATGAAAGGTAGTGTAATGCCTGTTGTTGGTATTAGGTTTATTGTCACAGAAATATTGATTATTACTTGTAAAGCAATATTAGCAATAATACCAATAATAGCAATTATATTAAATTCGTTGAGTTGTTTTTCTTCTGCTAAAAAAAGCAATAGTCTTATTATTATGAATATGAATATTGTTATAATAGCAAAAATTGCTAATAAACCGAATTCTTCAGCTGCTACTGAAAGTATAAAATCTGTATGAGCGTCTGGAAGATATTTTTTGATGGTTCCTTCTCCTGGTCCAAGACCATATATTCCTCCTTTTTTGAAAGCTGCAAGAGATTTAGATATTTGATAATTTTTATTTGGATCTGATGATAAAAAGTTCATTATTCTATTATGTAAATGTGGCAATGTTAGAAAACATATAATAACAATACTGAATATAATAAGTAAAAAATATAAAGGATATCTATAGTGAATATTAGAAAATAATATTTGTACGAAAAAACTACCAGCAATTATTACTAGCATGCTAAAATCTGGTTGTAATATCAAGAATATAGAAATTATTAAAAAAAGACCAAGGCTATATAAAATTTTGATTTTTTCTGTAAATTGATTAAAACACATAATTTTAGCTATGATTATGAAAAAAAATGGCTTTATCAATTCTGATGGTTGATAAGATATATTCATGATATGTATCCAACGTTTAGCACCTTTTGATTCTTGTCCATATAAGTAAGCTAATAAAAGTAGTATAATATTTATAGTTAATCCTATATAAGATATTTTTACTACTGATTCTGGATGCAAATTTGAGAATGAGATCAATATTATAATGGATAATATTATAAATAATGATTGTTTTATAAGTAAGATATTACTGCTTAAACTGTTCAAAGGAGTATTGCTTAAAGATGTCTTTATTAGTATTAAACTAAAAAAATATAGACAAAATATTGAGATTAAAATAGGAATATCTGTAGATTTGTACCAATTATTTAAATTTTCAGATAATATTTTAGATATTTGTCTCATATAAAAAATTATTTACTAAATTAGAAAAAATTGCTCCTCTATGTTCAAAATTATGAAATTGATCAAATGAGGCTGAAGCTGGAGAGAGTAATATAGTTGCGTTGCTTAAATTCTTTGCAAAAAAAATAGCATTTTGAAATGCTTTTTCTAATGATCCAGATAATTCATAATTTATTTTTTTCCCTTTGAAAAAATTTTCAAAAATTCGAGTTTCTTTTCCTATGATAAAAGCTTTTTTTATTTTATGTAATTTCTTTTCTAAAATTTTACAATTTTCTTCTTTGAATATTCCTCCAATGATTAGTAGAACATCATCAAGACATGATAATGCAAAAGATGTAGCGCTTGTATTAGTAGATTTGCTATCATTAAAAAATGATATGTTACTCTTTTTACCTAAAAATTCTAATCTATATTTAGGTGGATGAAAATTTTTAAACGAATCAAAAAAATTTTCTATAGATATATTAAGTAATTTAGCTACGATATAAGAAGATAATATGATATTGGGGTTTAAAATATAATTTCCTAATTGAAAAATATATTCTTCAAAATCTAAAAAATTATCCTTTAAAATATTTTCTTTTATTGAGAAATCAGCTTGAAATTTATAATCTTTTTCATTGTTAAATGAAATTAAATTGATAGCCGAAGATGATTGTTGAGACTTATAATATTCATAAATATTTTTTGAAATATCGTTATTTATTCCTATTATTTTAATTTCTGATCTAGTTAATAGAGTTTTTTTATCTTTTATGTATTCTTCTATTGATTGATATACATCTAAATGATTCGGTAATAAATTTAATAAAACGGATATTTTAGGTTTTAATTCTTTTAGAAGATTCGCTTGAAAGGATGAAACCTCTAGAAGATAAAAATCTTTATTTTGTTCTAATTCTAATATTGGAATCCCTATATTGCCTCCACAAGCAAAATTTAACTTTTTGTCTTCAAATATTTTTTTTAAAAGATTTGTGGTTGTAGTTTTGCCGTTACTACCGGTAATACATATAAAAAAGCTATTTGGATTTTCTTTATAGAAGAGATCAATATCTGAATAAATGGGAATATTATTCTCATTTGCTATATGAAAAATTTCGTGAGAAGTTCTAATACCGGGGCTTATAAATATTATTTCTAATTTTTTCCAAGTATCATTTTCTAATGATATGATTTTTGTTTGAGTATATTTTTTAGTAAATTTTTCACATATTTCTTTTTTGTCGTCAAAACAGACAATATTTGAAGCATATTTTTTTGTTAAATAATTGTAAATCGAAATTCCTGTAATTCCCAGTCCTAAAATACCAATTTTTGTTTTTGAATTTATTTTCATCATTTTCTAATTATTTTTTTCTTTAAGTAATAAAAGATTTTGTATCAACATTTTTTTGATATTTCCATCTAGTATTTTTTTTGTTTGATTACTACTGAAACCAGTTCTAGTATCTTTTACCATTTGATAAGGATGTAAAACATAAGATCTTATATGGTTACTCCATGAGTTGCTACCTTTAGATAAATGTTTACTATTTATTTCTTTATATTTTTTTTCTTTTTCTATCTCACTTAATCTAGATTTCAGCATTTTTAATGCTTCTAACTTATTTTGATGTTGAGATCTTTGATTTTGGCAATGTACTACTATATTTGCTTTTAAATGAGTTATACGAATTGCAGAGTCTGTTGTGTTTACATGCTGTCCTCCAGCTCCAGATGCTCTGTATCTATCTATTTTTATGTCTTTATCTTCTATTTTGATCTGAGTATCACTTTCTATTTCAGGATATATCCATATGCTTGCAAAACTTGTCATTCTTTTACCAAGTGCGTTAAATGGAGAAATTCTAACCAATCTATGCACACCTGATTCATTTTTTAACCAACCGTAAGACATATATCCTTTTATTTTTATGCAACAGGATTTTATTCCAGCTTCTTCTCCAGATATAATGTTTGTTATTTCAGTTTTATATTTCATAATTTCAGCAAATCTTAAATACATTCTCATCAACATTTCACTCCAATCATAACTTTCAATGCCTCCAGCACCAGCATTTATCTCTAAAAATGTGTTTTTTGAATCATTTTTTGTGTTAAATAATAGAATAATTTTTAATTCTTCGACTTTGCTATCTAAAATTTCCATTTCAGATTTGATCTCTTTTAATGTATCATCATTCTCTAATGAAAATACATCTAAAAATTCACTATAAATTTTTAATTCCTGAAAATAATAATTCATATCTTTTATTTTTTCTTCTAGAAATTTTTTTCTTTGTGAAATATGCGTTATTTTTTCAAGATTTTTCCAATTTTCCTCTTGGGATAATTCTTGATCTAATTTTGTGAGCTCTTCATTTACTTCTGGCGAGTCAAAGAAACCTCTTTAGTATTGCTAAAGAATTTTCTATTTTTTCTTTCAAAATTATTAATTCTTTTATCATATTTTTAAATATTAGTTAATTGTGATTTTTAAGAAAGCCTATTGTTTTTTATAGAAGATTTTTTAAGTTAGAAAAGAGTTAAAGATTCTTGTATCATTTCTCTATTCGAGATATAATCTTATTTCGGTTTTATTACTAATTAAATCAAATTATATTATTATATTAACATAATTTAGTATGTTTATATCCTAAATAAAATTTTTATGCAAAATAATTGCTCACATCATAGTTTAATAAGAAATTTTGCTTTAATAGCTCATATAGATCATGGTAAATCTACAGTTGCTGATAGATTAATAGAGTTTTGTGGTGGCCTCGAAGCACGCGAAATGAAAAATCAAATTTTGGATTCTATGGATATAGAGCAAGAAAGAGGTATTACTATTAAAGCTCAAACTGTTAAATTGGAATATAAAGCAAATGATGGTTTAACTTATATTTTAAATTTGATAGATACTCCTGGCCATGTAGATTTTTCTTATGAAGTTAGTAGATCTTTGGCTTCTTGTGAAGGTTCAATTTTGATAGTTGATGGTAGCCAAGGAGTACAAGCACAAACTATCGCTAATGCTTATCAAGCAATTAATAATAATCATGAAATATTAGTAGCTATAAATAAATCTGATCTTCCTGCTTGTGACGTTGAAAGAGTGAAAAATGAAGTAGAAAATGTTGTAGGGGTAGATGCTAGTAATGCTATTCTTATTTCTGCTAAAAATGCTTTGGGTATTAGAGAGTTGCTTGAAGGAGTAGTCAAATTTTTACCTTCTCCAATTGTGGATGATGATAATTTATTACAGGCTCTACTTATAGATAGTTGGTATGATAAATATTTAGGTATTGTAATATTAGTTAGAATTTTTAAGGGATCTTTAGCTAAAAACCAAAAAATCCAATTTTGTTCTACGAATGTTGTTTATCAAGTTGATAGAGTGGGAATTTTTACTCCTAAGAAAAAATTTATAGATGTTTTAGAATCAGGTGCTATAGGTTTTTGTACAGCTTCTATAAAAAACATTAAGGAATGTAATGTAGGTGATACTATTATAGGTGAAAATTCTACACAAAATGCTTTGAGTGGATTTGCACATAAAAATTCTGTTGTTTTCTCAAGTTTTTATACATCTGAATCTTCAGATTTTACAGTTTTTAAAACTGCCTTAGAAAAATTACAACTTAATGATTCAAGTCTACAATATGAAATAGAAAATAGTGCTTTGGGTTTAGGGTTTAGATGTGGATTTTTAGGATTGTTACATTTAGAGGTTGTACAACAAAGATTAGAAAGAGAATTTTCTTTAGATATTATATCTACTTCCCCTAGTGTTGTTTATAAAATATTGCTAAAATCTGGTAAAGAGATTGAAATCCATAATCCTTCAGATTTCCCAGAATTATCTGATATAAAATCCGTAAAAGAACCTTGGGTTAAAACTAGTATCATAATTCCAGAAGATTATCTGGGTTCTATACTTGAACTATGTACTGTCAAGAGAGGAGAACAGTTAGAAATGAACTATATTTCAAAACAGCAGGTTATGCTTATATATTTAATGCCTTTAAATGAAATTGTGTTTAATTTTTATGATAAATTAAAAAGCTGTTCTAAGGGTTATGCTAGTTTCGATTGGGAAATGGATGAATATAGACTTACTAATCTATCCAAAGTAGATATTTTAATCAATGGAGAAATTGAAAATACTCTATCCATGTTGGTTTTTAAGTCTCAAGCTGAATATAAAGCAAGAGAATTATGTAAATGTTTAAAAAATTTAATTCCTAAAAGATTATTTCAAATATCTATACAAGCAACTGTTGGTAATAAAGTTATTGCTAGAGAAAATGTAAAAGCTTTTCGTAAAGACGTTACTGCTAAATGTTATGGAGGAGACGTTACAAGAAAAAATAAATTATTAAAAAAGCAGAAAGCAGGGAAAAAACAAATGTCCGATAAAGTGAAAATTACTATACCTAAGTCAGTTTTTATAGAAGCAATTAAAATATAGAAAGGTTTAACATTTTGTTGTTAAGAATTGGAACTAGATTTAGTACTTTATCTAGAAAACAAACAGAGCTTGTTGTTGAGTCATTAAAGACGGTAGAAGAAAATTTAGAAGTAGAAATTATACCTATCATAACTAAGGCTGACCAGATTTTAGATAAAACTTTGCATCAAATAGGAGGAAAGGGTTTATTTTTAAAAGAATTAGAATATGCTTTACTAGAAAATAAAATTGACATAGCTGTTCATTCTTTAAAAGATGTACCGGGAAAAATTGAAGATAATTTCATAATAGCTTCTGTTTTGGAGAGAGGAGATCCGAGAGATGTTTTAATTTCAAAAGAGAAATTTTTGCTTGATAATTTTTCTGATATACCAAAATATCACTCTATTGCTACATCTTCTGTAAGAAGAAAATTGATCATACAAAATCTTAGACCCGATATTGAAGTAAAATTTATTCGTGGAAGTGTTGAAAGAAGATTAGAACGATTAATTTGTGAAAATTTTGATTCATTAATTCTTTCTAGGGTTGTTTTAGATAGATTAGATTTAGATGCAAAAGATCTAAATTATTATAATTTGGCGATTGAAGAATTTTTACCTTCAGCTGGTCAAGGTACAATTGCAATTGAAGTTCTTAAAAATAATGTTGAAATAATTAATTTATGCAAAAAAATAAATAATTTAAGCAGTTGGTATTTATCTTTGGCTGAAAGAAGTTTCTTAAAAATCTTAGGAGCTAATTGTTCAGATCCTGTAGCTGCTTATGCTCAATATAAAGGAGATAAAATATCTGCAAAATATATGATTTTTAGTAAAAAATTTAATAAGATTATATATCATACTGAAATAGGAGAAATTTTTGAAGCGGAATCTATAGGTGAATCCGCTGCACAAAAATTGCTTATGAATCTTTAATTCGACTCATCAGAATCTTAAAAAAAGACCTGGTAGACATAAAAATTATCTACTGGTTTATTTTTTTCTTATTTTTATAATCATTATTAAATAGGAAATTAAAATATGATATAAGAATTGCTGCAGATATAAATAACATTTTTATGGCAAATTCTTTTTGTAGTAATTTTTTTATAATCCAAGAGTAGCTAGCTTTGGTTGAAAATATAAAAAATTGAGACATTAATATTATGTCTATGAGTGAAAATATTAGTAACAAAAATGGCAAAAGAAGATGAAAATTATAATTCATGAAATATTTTGTTTTTATGTGTGAGACAATAAGTAAAGAAAATGTAAATGAAAATAGAGAAAAAAATATTAAAAAATTTGAAAAATATTTGAACTCTTTTACAGGAATTAAATATGAGAATAATATGGAGAATATGATTGATATTATAAGTAAAAGATTAGGGATATTTTTACCCAAATTATTTCTTATTATAAAATAAGAGATAGCAGATAATGTAGAATAAAAAGCACATAGTAAAATACTTGAAGTAAGATTCATAAGTATTAAAGGGAATGCAAAAGATAAAAAGATTGGTAAATTGTTGATTATGTTAGATTTTTTTTTCATATTTCAATAAAAATTGTAAATAATAAAGAGGAAAATTAATTGCTAAATATCAGTAACAATTATTATATATTATTAACTATAATTTATCAAAATGCTATCAATAAATAAGAAAATTTCTGATTATGTAGATTTTTTTACATAACAAAAAATGAAATAAGATTTGCGTAGATTCGTTTCTTTGGAAAAGTAAGCAAGTAATTTTAGTGATTTTTTTATATGTTGTATAAATTTTAGATAGAGGAATATATTGT
>JADHZC010000011.1 GCA_015657545.1 Rickettsia sp. | reverse complement strand
TGATTTAGGATATTCTCCTTTACATGAAGCCGCTATAAGGAATTTTTCTAGCATCGCAACATTACTAATTCAGGCAGGTGCAAATATAGAAGCTACAAATCCCTATTCTCTGCACACAGCATTAAATTATACAGCTGAAAATGACTCTCCTGAAGTGACAAGATTATTAATTGCTGCGGGAGCTAATCTTGACAGTCAAGACCAATATGGAGAAACATCATTACATAATGCTTCAGAGAAAGATCATTTATTAGTAGCAGAATTATTAGTAAATGCAGGAGCCAATTTATATGCTAAAGATCATGAAAATTTGATAGCTTGTGATTTCGCTCAAACTAATGAAATGAGAAATATAGTCTGTCCAAATATTAACGTTCAAGACGAATTAGGAAATACTATTTTACATAGAACAATAGTTGAAGATAGTGATACAATGGCAATCTCTGAATTATTATATCAAGGAGCAGATCCTAACATTCAAAATAATGATGGTAATACAGCCTTGCATTTAGCTGCATTATCTAATGACCATGAAGTGGTATCTGTATTGGAATTATTTGGTACATTGGACTTGAATATTCAAAATAATGATGGTAATACAGCCTTGCATTTAGCTGCATTATCTAATGACCTTGAAGTGGTATCTGTATTAAGGGGATTGGGATTGGGTACATTGGACTTGAATATTCAAAATAACGAGGGAAATACTGCTTGTGACTTAAGTAATAGTCATGTAATAAGAAATCACACTTGTCCTAACAACTCATCGCTAATGCTAGATTTTTTAAAGAAAACTAAGAATATATTTATTAAAAGTTTGTAAAATTTATAGCATTTAAAAAAATTTGTATTCCCCAACCACAAAATGCAACAAAATTGTAAGATTTGTATTTCGTTAATTGCAAAAGCCCAAACAAAAAAATCATTTTTAAACAAAAAAAAGATAATTACAGATATTAAAAAAAATTATAAATTGAACAACAATTGGCCAAAATTCATATACATACCTCAAAAAGACTAAAAATATATCGGACCCTAAACAAGCTTAAAAAAATTTTTCTAAAATTTATCATGATTTTTTAAAATTTTTTAGTTTCATTTCAGACGTTTTGATGTTCTCCCTGCACTAAAGTACAGGAATTCCTTGGTTAGCAAGGAAGAGATTTTTTGTAAATTTTTTCAGATTTCTGTTGCAGATTGATCTCTCAATTAGCTTCGCAGACCAATTCGAATAATTCTAGCCGCTAATATATCTTTTGCTGCATTTAAATCAGTGTTTTCTTTACATCTACATTTTATATATAAGAATTTTCCTTCTTTCTTATTTGTTTTTTTATATTCATATATATCTGCATTATAATATTTGCCCTGCTTTTATTAATAATTCTGTACTTTTTTAAATTATGTTGAGCTGCAATTATTAAAGCTATTTAACCATTTTTTATTCTGACAATGAATATTGGATCCAAAATCAGTTAGTAATTTTCAATATTTTTTTTGCATTATTCAAAAAAGCAATCATTAAAAACTATTTATAGTATATATGAAAAATAGCATCATGTAGCTCTTTATAAGGCTTTTTCTACTGCATCATCTTGAAGGTTAAGATTAGCTTTGCCATCAATTAACATTTGTACAATATCTAGAAAATTATAATACGTAACAAACATCAATTCTGTATTTTGATTAATATTCATTCTATTACTAATCGAATATTTTAATATCTTAATAACATTATATTTATAATGCGTAAAGTAATGATTTTTTCTCCGCTCCATTGTTTTTATTATAATGTAAAAACTCTTTTACATTATCTTTTTTAGAAGATTTTATTACCGCTTCTTTTTTATCCTTCAATCAGATAAGCATATGCAATATTTATCAAAATGAATGATAATATAATCCTTTTGAAAAATTTTTTCACGATATTTACATTGAGTTACATTTCAACTACAAACATAAAATATAGAAATACATTACTAGCTTTTAATAAATGATTTTTAACAACTCAAAAATTACTAAATTAAAAAATCTGAATTTTTGTGTAAATCTTCTTTATAATTAACATTGAGCTCTAAGCCTTTAGGATCTTGATGTATTAAAATTTCTGCAAAAGGAAATATGTTTCTTAGATCTTTAGTAATTTCGTCTGAAATTTCATGAGCTCTATAAAGAGATAATTTTCCATCCATTTCTATATGAAATTGTATAAATAATTTACTCCCAGCAGCTCTTGTTTTTAATTCATGCATACCTGTAACAAATTTATTTTTTCTAACAACATTCACAATTTTTTGTTTTTCTGCTTTAGATAATTCTTTATCAATCAAATTATTAATAGAGTTTTTAGATAGATCAAAAGTAAAATACATAACATATAAACTAATTCCAATACCAACTAAAGGATCCAAAAACCATAGATATTGAGTAAAGTATAAAGAACTAATAACAAATAAATTTGCTAATATGTCTGAAGAGTAATGAATCCTGTCTAAAGACACAATAGCTGATCTAGTTTTCCATATAACATATGATTGATAAATTAGTAAAATGAAAGTTAAAATAGTAGACATTAACATAATTTTAATGCCTTCTTGAAAATTTTCTATAGTTTCTTGAAGATAAAGGCTTTTACATGCAGTAAAAATCGCAAAACAACACGAGAGAAACAACATTACAGATTGAGAAAATATAGCTAAATCTTCATATTTATTGCGACCAAATCTATGTTCATCATCTGGAGGTATAAATGAAATACTAACAGCCAGAAGATTAATCAAAGAAGAAACAACATCTAACAATGAATCTATGAATGAAGCCAGCAATGATTGAGCTGAAGTTAAAGTCCACCCATATACCTTAACAACCAAAATTAAAACAGCTATTAATACAGAAAAAAAGGAAGCAGTTTTTACTAAAAATGCATCTTGTATATTTGGGGGTTTATGATTCATATAATTTTTTGTTTCAATTAATATTTTTATAAAAAATTTTTTTAATATTTAAATTAAATAATAAATATATTTTCTTCAACAATTAAATACTATAAAATCTTAAGTATTTCTATATAAACATCTAAAAATGTCTATTTGGAATCAATGATATATAATATGTATATAATATATATGTATATAATATATAAAATTGAGAATAATTACAGAAGTTAAAAACTTTAAACAAATTTTTTTGACAATAAAAAAATATTTCTATATGATGACCCGCTGATGACCTTCTATCTAATATCTATTTAGAAATTAAAATTAAAAGCATGTCGGAAGAAAAAATTATAGAAGTTAAGAATTTAAGCAAATTTTTTGATAATAAAAATATATTAGATAAAATCGAGTTCACAATTTACAAAGGTCAAATCACAACTTTGATTGGTCAAAATGGAGCGGGTAAGACAACTTTGGCTTCTATATTATTGGGTCTTGAAACAAATTTTACAGGTAATGTAAAAAATTTTACAAAAAAAATTGGATATATTCCTCAAAAGAACAATTTGAAAACTAATATTCCGATTAGATCAGTTGACATGATCTCTCTATTAGCTAATAAAAAAATGTCAAATAAGCAACCTAGTATTAAGAATTTTTTAAATTTCACTAGTGATGAAAATTTTCATAATTTTGTTCAACTAAACAAAATTAAAGATAAAGATATTTCAGAATTATCTGAAGGAGAATTACAAAAAATACTAATCATATCTATTTTATCAAGAGATGTAGAGTTTTTCATCTTAGACGAGCCAACACAATTTTTAGATCTGCAAAGTCAAAAATTATTATATAAAATATTGAAAGATTTATCACAAAATGCAAATAAAGCCATTTTGATAATATCTCATGATCTTTTTGCTGTAATGAGGCATTCAGATCAAATTATATGCCTAAATCAACATATTTGTTGTAGTGGAAAAATAGAAGATATTCACACTAATAAAGATTTAAGTAGTGCATTATCTGAAATAGGCTTTTATGCTCATAACCATGATCATGTTCACTAAATAATAGATATAATATATTTTTTTTAATGATAACATTTATTCTTATTTCTAGTATAACCTGTGTAATACTTGCTCCATTAGGATGTCTGGTTTTATGGAGAAAATATGCATATTTCACGGATGGGTTTGCACATGCAAGTACCTTAGCAGCTACAATAGCTTTAGCACAAAATTTACCTATATTATACGCTTGGATTTTTGTATCTTTTATTTTTGTTCTTCTGGTAAAGTATATGCAAAAATATTCTGATTATAATGCAGCAATAGCTCTTATTACTAGTTTATTTTTAGCAATTTCAAGTATTTTATCACAAAATAAAGTAAACTTAGGAAGTATTTTATTTGGTAAGATTCAAGAAGTAAATCTTCTTAATTTTAAAGAATTGCTTATTATTTTGATTATTAATATTTTGTTTTTTGCTTTTTTTTACAAAAAGATTTTAATTATTACATTAAGTAAAGAGATAGCATTTTCTTTAGGTATAAAAACTAATTTTATAGAAATTCTATTTTTAATGCTTTTAGCTTTATCTATAGTTTTTGCTGCAAAAATTGTTGGATCTTTTTTTGTGATAAATTTAATATTAATTCCAGCTCTGATATCAAAAATTATATCTAGATCACCTCTTTTTATGTTATTAAATTCAATTATAATATCTTTAATACCTAACTTAATATTATTAATTTTGTATTATTTATTACAAAATGTTGCTGAACAATATTTAATAGAAAAATTTTCTGCTAACCTTATAATAATTAACATTTCTATATATTTATTAGTAATTTTCTATAATAAATTAAAAAAATCTATCCAAACTAATGTTAAAAAATAAAAATATACAACTCACCAGAATAAGAAGAAATAAACATCATTCATGGATTAGGGAAATCGTAGCTGAAGTAAATTTAACTGTGAATGATCTCATTTTACCTGTTTTTATCATTGAAGGACATAACCTTACTGAATCAATAGAATCCATGCCAGGTGTTTTTAAATTATCCATAGATAATTTAATTAAACACGCAAAGCAAGCAAAGAATTTAGGTATTAAAGCGATTGCTCTGTTTCCTTCTTTATCTAAAGAATGTAAATCTGAAAATGCTAAAGAAGCATATAATCCTGATAATTTGATTTGTAGAGCTGTTAAATCACTAAAAGATTCTGGACTAAACATTGGTATTATTGTAGATATAGCATTAGATCCATACACATTAAGTGGTCATGATGGAATCCTAAAAGATAATTATGTAGATAATGATCTCACTGTTGAGATACTAGTAAAACAAGCATCTACATTAGCACAAGCAGGAGCTGACGTTTTAGCACCTTCTGACATGATGGATGGAAAAGTTTTTGCTATAAGATCTATGCTTGAATCTCAAAAATTCTGTAATGTTAATATTTTTTCCTATTCTGCAAAATACTGTTCTAATTTATATTCTCCCTTTAGATCTGCATTAAACATTCAAAACAGAAATTCTATTTCTAAAGATAGTTATCAACTAGATAAGAGAAATGCTCAAGATGCTGTAAGTAAAATCAAGTTAGATTTTGAAGAAGGAGCAGATATGATAATTGTAAAGCCCTCTTTAATGTATCTTGATATAATTAAAGAGGCATCATCAAAAATTTCTAAGAACATATTAGCTTTCCAAGTTAGTGGAGAATATTCCATGCTTAAGCATTTTGCTTTAGTAAATCAAATTAATTGGGAAAAAATGATTTTAGAATCTTTGATATGCATAAAAAGATCTGGTGCCAAAGCAATTTTTTCTTACGCTGCACTAGAGGTAGCTCAATATCTTCAAAACTCTAAATAATTAAACCACAATAATATTACATAAATATTATTTATTGTTCTCTTTGTATCAATAGATTTGATAGCTTCATGCTATAAATGTTAACATGTTGAAAAATCATTTTATCAAAGATAATAATTTATAATATTTCTAATATGGTCAATATAAATGATATTCAACTTGATCCTACTGAAAAAAGTATGATTTCACTATCTAAAGATCTATCTAATAGTAGTGTAGATTTTTCTAAAAGTACATTTAATCATCATATTAGTAAAGAAAGAGGATTTATAGAAATTGATACTGGTACTGATTTTACAACAGGAGAATTAAAAGCTACAGGAAATAATCTAGATTTAGCAATTGAAGGAAATGATCTTTTTATAGTAAGAAGTGAAGAACAAAATAAGATATTTTTTACTAACAATGGAAGGTTCAGACAAGACGCTAAAGGTTATATAAAAAACACTGAAGGTCATCTTTTAATGGTAAAAAAATTTCAAGAAGAAGAAAAAAACATTGAAATTCAAAATCAAGAAGAGTTAGAACCTTTAAGATTTTTACCTGAAACATTGTCTAGCATCAAGAAAACATCCGAAGTAGATTTAAATATGGTAATAAATTACGCTTACAAAAGAGATGAGTATAATGAAAATTCTCCTATAATATCAAGAGAATTTTTCATATATGATGATATTGGATCTTCTAAAATTGCAAATATGCAAATAATTCCTTTAGGAAACAAAGAAGATAAAAATTTCTGTCTCAAAATTCTAGAAAAAGAGACTTCTAAAGAAGTATTGAATTTAAATATTCAATTTGATGCTCAAGGCAAGGCTCAAACAATAAATGCTTTAGACAATAATATAGACAATACAACCATTACAAACCCTGTAGATAGCAGTGTTGGTGACATTAATGATCAAACAGAAACAATAAATAATAACATCATACAAAAATCACATAACATAGAATTATATGGAAAAAATATTACTTTTAGCATAAAATCTTTGGGACTAGAAGACAGAGGTGCATCAGACACTGCTTCCTATGCAGAATTACTACAAAATGGCAGAATATTTTCAAAATTTAAAGAATTAATAGTAGAAGAAGGCATAATACAAGCTATGTATCAAAATAATTCTAGAGAAAATATTGCTAAAATAGCTATAGCTAGATTTAAAAATCCTGCAAAATTAACACCAGTTAGTTCAACTACATTTATACCATCCTATAGTAGTGGTGTGGAAATACTAAGCAATAATCATTCTTCTATCAAAGGAGGTTTTATTGAATCTTCTAACATAGATCCAAATAAAAATTTACAAATGTTACATCAAGAAGCACATTTTACAGCTACTCTCCAAAGGGCAAGCAACATTTTAATGTCAACATTAAAAAGAGCTCTAGACGAAATGAGATCAAATTAATCTATAGCTTCTAATATGAAAGTGAAAATTTCAGTTTTTTAATAAACAATTTTAGATTTTGTAGATATATTTGGAATTCAACCCTTGTTAATAATTGCTAAATCTTAGAACAGGAAGTTAGATTTTTATCTAAATTTGAATTAGAACTACTAAAAATTTAGAAAGAATCTTCTAAAAAGAGAGTTACAAATTGCATTATAAATATTATCTTAGCAAAAAACACAGCAAATTTTCAATCTTTAGGGCTCAAACATAAGGCGAATTATCATGTTTACATTAGAAGTTGTAAATAAAAATATATCATAGAAGAGAATAATCCATGCTTTTAGATAAACAATTTAGAGTTGTAAAAATGATTTATAAGTAATGTCATATCAATATTAAAGAAAATCTTTAAACGCTATACGTAACATTAAAAAATTCTTCTCTTTATAAAAAAATCTAGAAAATATTCTTGGTTAAAGTATCACAATCCAATTTTTTGTCAGAAATTTGCAAAAATTCAAGAAAAACTATAGTTTTTTTGAAAAAAGAGGAGGATATTCTAAATTTAAATCAAGAAGATCTGTACAAACTAGTTATCATTTACTAATGTTAAATTAGTGAACTACTTGCCCCTAATTAGTAATCTTCTAAGATATTAAAAAATATTTTACAACTGCGTTTTTCTTTTTTTTTGATTCTAAGAGTCTCAATAACTATTTTTAGTCTTACTTTTATTTGCTCTAAATATTATAATAGAAGGCTTTCTTATTACAGATTCACTTCTTAACAAACATATTTCAGAGTTTCTTAATTCACTCTATTCTTCTTTTTTTGATTACTGATGATGCATTTCTATCCGCATTGTCTGTATTACTATATGTAATATATTTAAATATTGATTAACTTTTTCTATTTTCTTTATCTACTGATCTAGATTTTGTGTATGTTTGAGATCTATATGATGCTTGTACTTTTAACTCTTTTAGCATGATCTCTAAAATATGCCACGATTTATTTAATATCTCTACATTTATTTTAGATTTAGCTTTTACATTTTTGCTTGGAGATTCCTATTCTTCCTTAGACTAATTTTGTCATATTCTTTTTCTTTTAATTTTTCTAAGATAAGATGTAGTACTCTAAGATCAATTTAGTATTCTCTCTGGAGACTATTATTTTGTGAGGAATTTTAGGAAAGCTTTGAAGACGTCTCAAAACAGATTGTTTTTGAGAAAATAGTATGTAAATTATTCGTTCCTAAAGGAGATAGGAATTTTCGATTACTTATTAAATTTCTTTTCGCAAATTCTTTGAGAAAAATTCTCGTTTCGTTTCTCTTGTATGTAGAAAATTTGTAACTTCTTGTTTGCTTAATTTTTTTGTACTAGGTTCTTAGTGAATATAAATTTCTCTTGAAGTTTGAATTATAATTTAACATTATTCCTAATAAAGAAAAAAGAATAAGAATTAATGACCTCAAATTTAGATAATTTGAAACATGATCCCATTATAAAATATAGTACCAAAGAAAAATGAAAATTTAATTATTTTTAGAATTTTTCTGTTACGCAAAAGATATTAATAAGACAATTTTCTCCAATACAAATTTGTTTGCTGAAATATTGATCATTACAGAATTTTTTGCTTTTCAAAAAAAGATATTTTTTAACCCAATATAAAATGTTATTTATTGTTTGTTTGAAATTGAGTTACAGATTCTAAAATTTCTTCCTTTGTGCTCCTAAAGTCAGATTTGATCCATTCTTCCTTTAAAAAATTAAATATCATACCTAACTCTTTACCACTAAAGCCCATATTAGATAGGTCATATCCTGTTATAGGAAATGTAAAATTTGCTGCATTTAAAGAATTCAAAAAATCTTGTTCTTGTACCAAAAAATCTATATAACTTTCTTCTATTGATAATATGATTAACAATTTTTGATAATATAATTTGATATTTTGCAAAAAACTTTTCCTCATATAGAATTTTAATTCTTCCTGTGATAAATTTTTTTTCATAACTTTCATAATGATCTCTATCAAAGAGATAATTTGTCTTGACTCTTTTTTAGAAAAAGATAGCTCATGAAGATAGCTTAGAGAAATATTTTTAATATTAAAAAATATTAATGCATAAAAAGAATTTTGACAGATATTAACATTAAGTTTTTGAGACCAATCCAATGTTTTTTGTAATATATCAGTATTTATATTAAAAAGTCCTGGAAATATCTGATTTAAAAGATCTTGTTTAGCAGCAATAGATAAGATCTCTATCATTTTAACACTCTTAATATCTAAAAAAACATTAAATTCATCTTTTAACCTTGTTTTAGAAAGTTTACTTAATCCAAACCTGTTTTCTATACAAGATTTAAGAGATTTTTGATCAATTTCCTCAGCATATTTACAAGAAAACCTTAAAAACCTAAGAATTCTCAAATAGTCTTCCTGAATTCTCTGATTTGCATCTCCAATAAACACCACTTTTTTTTCATAAAGATCATTAATTCCATTAAAATAATCAAAAATAATATTTTGTTTAGGACAATAACTGAGAGCATTGATAGTAAAATCTCTTCTTTCTGCATCTTGCTGAAAACTTGTAGTAAATTTTACTTTTGCATGTCTACCATCACATGTAATATCTTCTCTAAGAGTAGTAATTTGAAATTCCTCTTTTCCGATTAACGCAGTTACTGTACCAAATTCAGCTCCTGTATCTATCACTCTGATAGAATTTTTGCTTAAAAATTTTATCACAAATTTAGGTTCTAAACTTGTAGCTAAATCTATATCATAAAATTTTATACCTATTAAAGAATCTCTTACAGCCCCCCCTATGATACGAGTTATGCTTCCCTGTTGATCAAGAATATTTATAATTCGTAAGCAATTTTCAGAACAAATATCTAATTTTTTATGTATATTCAAAATTACTAATATTTATTTTTCATTTCTAATCTGTATTTCATTATTCTGTACAAATAAATGAATTTTGGAATTATCTTTCTCTTTGACTCGTGACTCTAAAAGAGCATTTGCAATTTTATCTTGAATTTCCTTTTGCATAACCCTTTTGATAGGCCTTGCTCCATATTTAGAATTATAACCCTTTTTAGTTAAAAGATCTATAATTTCAGATTCATAAGATACTTCTATATTTTTGTTTTTAAGCATTAAATTTCGGAAATTTTTGAGTTGTAACTCTATAATTTGCGAAATCGAATCCTCATCCAAATTATTAAATAATATGATTTCATCAAGTCGATTTAAAAACTCTGGAGTAAAAAATTTTGATACTTCTTTCATTATAGTATTTTTTACTATTTCTATTTCTTCTTTTTTTTCTTGATTCATTAATATTTCAGAACCAATATTTGATGTTAAACATATAATTGTATTCCTAAAATTTACAATATTGCCTTGAGAATCTGTTAATCTGCCTTCATCTAATATTTGCAGCAAAAGATTATACATTTCTGAATGAGCTTTTTCTATTTCATCAAATAATATGATTTGATAAGGTTTTCTACGAACTGCTTCGGTTAAAATGCCTCCTTTTTCGTAACCTATATAACCAGGAGGAGACCCTATCAATCTAGATACAGAATGTTTTTCCATATATTCAGACATATCTAATTTTAAAATAGATTTTCTATCATTAAATAAAAACTCTGCTAAAACTTTATTTAATTCTGTTTTTCCGATTCCCGTTGGGCCTAAAAATAAAAATGAACCTATTGGTTTATTGGCATCTTGTACACCTGTTCTTGATCTTCTGATAGCATTACTTATTTTTTTAATAGCATAATCTTGCCCTATTATAGATTTTTTTAGAATATTTTCCATATTCAATAACTTCTGTTTTTCATCAGAAAGCATATTTTCTATAGGTATGTTCGTAATCTTAGATATAATGGATGCTATATCCTGATCTATTATTTTTTCTTTTATAAATTTCCAATTAGAATTTGTTCTCACATTTTTTAATTTATTTTGTATTTCCGGTATAACCCCATATTTTAATTCACTTGCTCTTGTGAGATCGCTCATTCTTTCCTTCTGTTCTAATTCTATTTTTGCTTTATCTAAACTCTCTCTTAATTTTTGAGCATTTTTAATTTGTTGCCTTTCTAATTCCCAAATAGAAGTAAGTTCTTGAGATTTTTTCTCAAATTTTTCTAAATCTTGTTCCAAATGTAGAATTTTTTGCTGATAATTGCCATCCTTTTCTTTTTTAAGAGCTGATAACTCTATTTTTATCTGTTTAATTTGCCGATCTAATTTATCTAACTCTTCTGGTTTTGTAGAAATTTCAATTTTTACTTTACTTGCTGCTTCATCCATTAAATCCAGAGCTTTATCCGGTAAAAATCTATCTGAAATATATCTATCAGATAATTTTACAGCAGCTTCTATTGCAGAATCTGATATCATAATCCCATGATGAATTTCATATTTTTCTTTAGTACCTCTTAAAATTGATATAGAATCTTCTATAGAAGGTTCTAAAACCAATATAGGCTGAAATCTTCTTGCCAAGGCTTGGTCTTTCTCTACATATTCTCTATATTCATTCAAAGTAGTAGCGCCAATGCAATGTAATTCTCCTCTTGCTAACATTGGCTTTAAAAGATTTGCAGCATCCATTGCTCCATCTGTTTTTCCGGCTCCTATGAGCAGATGAATCTCATCAATGAACAATATAATATTACCTGAGGATGCTTTGATTTCCTTTAATACTGCTTTAAGTCTTTCTTCAAAGTCTCCTCTAAATTTTGTTCCTGCAACTAATGCTCCTAAATCTAGCTCTAAAATTTTGCAATTTTCTAAAGTTTCAGCCACATCTCCTGAAATAATTCTTTGTGCTAATCCTTCAACTATAGCTGTTTTACCAACTCCTGGATCTCCTATCAACACAGGATTATTTTTTGTTCTTCTTGATAAAACTTGTATAGCTCTTCTAATTTCTTGATCTCTGCCAATAATAGTATCCATTTTGCCAATAGAAGCTAATTTTGTAATATCTCTTCCATATTTTTGTAATACATCATAATATTCATCCGCATTTTTACTCATGACCTTTTTACCATTTCTTAAAATATCAATTGCTTTAAGTACTTCCTTTGTATTTAATTCTAATATAAAGAGAATAAGAGGATTTTCAATGCTAGCAAGAAATAAGGTTTCTGTAGATATAAAATTATCTCCTAACTCATGCATGAATTTTTCTGAACGATTTAAAATAAAAATTACATCAGAATCTAAAATAATTTGAGAAAAGAAAGCAATATCATCACCAAAATCAATATTAACATAAATATCTGGAAAATTAATACCAATTCTTTGTTTTACCTTTTCAATATCCTTATTCAAGATACAAAATATCTGTTTTACAATTTGTTTTGATAGCAAAGACACTGCTAAATACAAAGGAGATATAGCAGAAAACTTATTTTTCGTAGCTATTTTATATGCATCAATAATTACTTTTTGCGCCTGATCTGTAAAATTTTTAAAATCCATATATTACAAATAATGTGTTTCTGTTTTATAAAATTTTGTGAACTACTCACCCTAAAGGAACGGCTTCTAGATTACTAAGGTATTTATGTTAACTGCGTTTTTCCCGTCTTTTTGACTCTTCTTCGCAAGGTAGCAATAACTATTTTTTGTATTACTTTTATTTCTCCCTATACTAAAAAGTTTTTTATTCCAGATTGCTTCCTAGCAACTCCGTTCCAAATGCTTCATTAATTCTATGCTTTTTGTTTTATGACTAATGATGCATTCCTGTCCGCATTGTCTGTATTACCACAGTATACATTTGAATACGATTGATTTTCCTATTTTCTTTATTTACTGATCCACTTTATCATGTTTGAGATTATATCGATGATGATTTTTGTAGCATATTTCCCATATTTACGTGCTTTGTATCTGCATGTTTCGAAATATACCAGTTTTTATCCGCGTTTACTCATTTAAACAGAGTTAGTTCTTACATTCCTACTGGAGATTCTTATATTTGGTTTGGAGATTTTTGTTTTATTTGATCTTCTAAGTATATCTAGCAGTATTTTGTAAACTGGTTTTTCCGTCTTTTTTGACTCTTTTCGCAAGGATAAGCAATAATATTTTTGTCTTTTTATTTGTCTAAATACCTATACTAAAAAGTTTTCTATTCAGATTTGTTCCTAGCAACTCCGTTCCAAATGCTTTATTATTCTGATTGGTTTTTTGTTTTATGACTAATTTGCTATTTCTGTCCGCATTGTCTGTTACCATGGTATTACATTTGAATATCGATTTGATTTTTCCTATTTTCTTTATTACTGATCCACATCTATTTACTGTTTGAGATTAATTGAATGATGATATTTTGTGCTATTCCATACTGTCGCTTATCTAGCATTTTTGTCGAACATATACAGTTTTGATCAGCAGTTTTACTCTATTAAACAAGTAGTTACTCTAATTCTACCTGGGAGATCAGTTCCTATTGTTGTCCAATTATTCTATCTTGTGAGATTTTTCTAAGATTCTAAGTAATATTCTTGCCATTTGCTTTATATTCTGAATTTTATGCAGCGAAATTTCTTTTAAGTCCCATTTCCTTATATGTTCTTATTAACTTTAATTCTTTATTGTATCTTTTTGAGATTTTTGTCTTTTAATGAAACATTTCTTTGTCTTGCAAATCTCTTGTTTATTTTATTCTTTTCAACTTTTTCTTCTTTCTGTTCAGCTTCGTTTTTGAGATTTTTATCTAAGATAACTTAGATTCCTATTGGCTTGCTATCTTAATCTCTATGTATTCCTAGTTATTTTTTTATTTAATACTATATATATCCTTTTATCTATTTTTGGAGATATAATATGTATCATTTTCTCTTTTATATCCAAAATTCATTATAAAATCCCGCTTTCTTTTTATGTATAAATTGGTTTGAATTTTTATGCGCTCTTAAATGATAGAGTACGATTTTTTTGACTTGAATAATCGTAAATTACCACTCTACTTATTAAAGCTAAATTTCTTTTAAATACAGAATTGCCGTTTAGGTCTTTTTTGAATCTGGTTTTCACTTGCTTTTATAAATTCTATAAGAAAATACATTATTTGCGTTTTCTTTGTATAACAAAGGACGGTAAATAAAAACAATTAACCTTTAGATTTAACTGGCATTAAACTTTAATGTTCTATAGGATAGTATTTTCTTTCAAATTTCTGTAATATTTTTCTTCTAGATTGCTTCCGTAATTTAGCGCACCCATCCATTGATCTAAAATGTCTTTTATGTATTTAGTTGTCTTGCTAATTTTATTCTTCCATTTAAAAGTTTATATAGTTAGATAATATATATTAAGCAGTAATATAAGCTTTTAATCTTCAAGATTCTTATATAAACCCTGGAGACTAGAAAGTTAGTCTTATTTTAAAATATATATTAGTGTTTATAATTAAATAGACATAATTGTCCATCTAAGGAAGTTTGTAAATAAAATTTTCAATACGAGTCCACAACAATTCAATGTATATAATTGTTGAAGGATGACCATGGTAATATTTTTGTTGGATTTACCGCTAAGCATGTTCTTCTCCATTGTAGAATTAGAGGGGATTTTTATTCTGACAGAAAAGGATTGACATTGAATTAAAGCAAATTTTAGGGAAGAACACAGTTTTTGGTCTCTGTATTGTCTTTATCTCCGGAGATGTTCTATAGACATATAACAATATATAGAAAACCTAGAACCCCTTTGCCTAACCACGCCCCTAAAGAAGTGGTTTTGCGCAAGCTTTTAATCAAACAAAAAAATAAACTTAAATCTTTAGATTTAAAGCGAGCATAGGTTTGATCTATAGAAACATATTCTAATTGGATAATATTTTTTAACAAAAATTCTGTAATATTTTTATTCAAAAAATTTTGTATTCAGAATAACATTTAGCACAATCCATCCATTGATCTAAAATATCTGATATATCAATTGATTTCACTATAAATCTTGCTATTTTCATCAGTTAACATGATATTTTACACTTTTAGTATAACAATAATACATAAAAATAATAATATTTTTTATTGCTTGCTTGACTTAACTCTAAAGAAGCGAGACTGTGTAAGATTTTTAGCAATTAATTTATGAAATTTGATATAATTTTCAACTTTAAATTTATAAATTGCAACATACTCATGACAAAGAACTGGATTTAATAATATAAAACCAGGAAGCAAATTAAGTTTTTGATAGATAACAAGAATCAAAAAATTAAATAATGCAATTTTTTATCGAATATTACAGAAAAATTAAAATTATGCTATTAAATTTTTAAGTAAAAGACTAGATAATCTTTCTTATAAAGTAAAGTTGCGGAGATAGGACTTGAACCTATGACCTTCAGGTTATGAGCCTGACGAGCTACCAACTGCTCTACCCCGCGTCAAAATAATAAACAGAAATTTTCTCTTAAATTGTTAAAAGCATTTACTATCTATGAAAAGCAGATCAAGATAATATTACAACATTGTACAAATTTCAACTCATTTTACTAAAAAAATGAGTTAAAAATGAGTTAAAAGAATTTTTTACAATTATGCACAAAAAAATATCTTTGATTTAGAAAAAATCATATGATAAAATCCTGGTTTGTTAAAAAAACATTTTTAAAAATTATGTCTGTAGAATTAGATGTACTAAAAAAACATCTTAGCATAAATTTTCCTGAAGCATTTGAAATTAGCATAAAAGATTATGTAGGTGATCAAAATCACTATTCAATAAAGATAAGAGATAAATCTTTTAAAAATTTATCAATATTACAACAACATAGACTTGTATATAATAGTATCTCATCTCTATTAAAAAATGATCTTCATGCAATAGATCTTAAAACTTCTGCAGAGTAGATGTATATTTGTACTAGCTTCATCATACCCATTTTTATCCTAAATCAGTCATAGTCTAAAAAAAGAAATTTTTTTTTGGCGCTACAAAAATTCTTGACATAAATTGTTACTTACTCCAAAAAGAAATAAATCAAAGATTGTTCCTATAAATCTATAATTTTTATGCGTTGATAATTATTATATGTAAGCTAGAAATCTATAAATTTCTAGTTTTAGAACTATTGTTCATTAACGTAGTATTACTGCGCACACTAATATGGAATCTAATAAAAAAGTAATTTCAAAAAAATTTTTTCTACTTTTCCTTTATCTCTAATTATTTTCTATCCTATTGATTTTGTTAAGATAGGTTATACTGATAATGATCACATCTAGCAAAAATAAAAATATATGTAATATTTTAACTTGTCTTGATTGTATCTTTAAAAAGTAATTATCATAAAAACCTAGAATGTTCTGCTGTTTTTATAAAAATTCTCTTGTTTTATAAGATTTTAATCAGGATTTTTTGTATTTTATAAATGGATTTTGAAAATTTACTAATATTAGTCAAGAAATGATAACATCTAGATATTGTTGCTTAAGACTATGCATTAATTGAATTATTAAATTTTCACGTTTCGCAAGTAAATCATTCAATAATTGTTATGTTTTTTTATAGAATCTTCTGCAGGATTCTCAATATGTCTCTAGTTTTAGCGTATATGTAATATAATTTCATAAAATGAAATCTATCTTAATATCATTTTGATCAATATATTTTATTAAAATACTATATATTTTTGGAAAAATATCTATTGGCTTAAAAAACTGAACACTCCTAAAAAAATTCTAAAAATTTCTTTAAAATTTTTGAGATATTAGCTAATCTATCATAAATTCTGCAAAATATACAGCTTTTCAAACGCAATGTAAGCTATGAGAGTTTGTAGAAGAGGATAATCATGTATATATTTTGTTATGATTTACATCCTAAACAGGATTTATATAATATTGTAAATAAATTAAAGAAAAAATCTTTTTTACTTTGAAAAAAATTTTTACGATCTAAGAAGAAAAATTTTTGGGTAAAATATTCTTGACCTCCTATTTATTGCAATTCTATCTACAGAATTCCATCCACTGATAAAGAAAAAAATATATAGAAAACCACAAAATCCTCATTTTGAGAAAATTATTGCTCTCATGTAAGGAAAATAACTAAAATTATTTGTTTGACTAACTCCAAAGAAGCTGGATTATACTAATCTTTTTTATATCATTTCTCAAATTTATAAAGTCCTCTTTAGAGGCATTTTTTCTTATTTAAGACTTGCTTATAGTAATAATTTTTAATTATTACTATAATACTTAAAATATAAAAATTTTCTTCTCTAAATTTGAGATAATTTCTCTTTTATCAATTTTTTAGTATTTTCTATTCCAAAAAATTTTATAAAAGAACCCAGTCTAGGACCTTTCTCTTGATTTAGTAATCCTGTATATATTTTTTTAAAATATGATCTTAAATCCTCGTAACCCAAAGTTTTACCTAAACTATAAAGTTGATTCTGAATAAAGTCAGCAGTTAAATCATATGGTGAAGACGATTCTAAAATCTTCAAAATATGTTCAAATATTACCTTTTGGTCATCAGAAATAGTAACTTTTTTGTGATCTTTATTTAAAATATCTTTATAGTATCTTACTGCATATTCAAGAATATTGAAATAATAGTTCTTACTCACATCATCTAATAATGGATTATCCCTTTCTATAAATTTCCACAAAAATTTCTTATCTAAGCTATTACAAGCAGAAATTAAATTAATCAAGAAACTAAAATTAATAGTAGTATGTTTTATCTGAGGAACGTTTCCTTTATGTATATGATATAGAGGATTATTTTCTTTTACTACATCATCCAAGAAATATTTTTTATTTAATGCTAAATACTCATCTATAAACTGAGGAACAACATTCCAATCTAATTTTTTTGCTCTTTGAGGAGAATTATATATAAACAGTGAAATTGCTTCTAACGGAGCATATTTTATCAATTCGTCTAAACTAATACTATTTCCTTTAGATTTAGATATTTTTGTTCCATCTTTATCTAAAAATAATTCATACACAAATTGTATAGGAGGATTTCCATCTAATAATCTACAAATTTTTTGATATATATTGGCATTGGGAGCATGTTCTTTACCATAAATTTCAAAATCTATATCCAAAGCGGCCCATCTCATACCAAAATCTGCTTTCCATTGCAATTTAGTATTTCCACCAGTAACCTGAGATTCTACAAGATCTCCTTCATGATCGAAATAAAAAATACTATTTTTACTTAAATCTATCTTTTCAATCTTGACTTGTAAAATCTTTCCTGTTTTTTTACATACAGGCAAAAAAGGAGAATAGCTTTTTTTTCTTTCTTCTCCCAATGTAGGAGCAACAATATTTACTATTTCTTCATGTTTTTCTAATATTTTGATCAAAAAATTATCAAATTTGCCAGATTTATAAAATTCTGTAGCACTATAAAACTCATAATCGAAACCAAAATGATCTAAAAATTTACAAAGCATTTTATTCATATAATCTCCAAAACTTCTTTCTTTTTGAAAAGGATCAGGAACATTGGTTAATGGAACATCTATGTAAGATCCAAGATCAATTTCTCCTGGAAGATTTTCAGGAATTTTTCTTAATCCATCGAAATCATCAGAAAAACATATAAGCTTAGTTGGAATATCAGAAATTTGATGAAAGGCATTTATCACAAAATTTGTTCTTAAGACTTCTGCAAATGTCCCGATATGGGGTATACCAGAAGGTCCATAACCAGTTTCAAATGCCACAAAATTCTTTTTATTATTTTTAGAATATTTTAATAATCGATGAGCTTCTTTAAATGGCCAAGATTTAATTTCAGACATATTGTTTTATCTAATCAATTAGCAGGATAAATATAAAAGATCTTTATATATTCAAGATAAATAATGAATCAATGCTTGATTCTATTTTGAAATTTATATTTTTATTATTTAAAAATTTATTTCATTCTTTATTTATAGACGACTTTTTGCTATATTGTCTATATAATTATTTATATAGACCTAGATTATGTTTATACAAACTGAAAATACCCCCAATCACAATGCTCTAAAATTTCTTCCTGGAATTACAGTAAATGAATTTGAACCCTTGTTTTTAAATACAATAGAAGAAGCGTATAAAAAAAGTTCTTTAGCAGTAAAACTTTTTCGGATTGAACATATAAAAGCAGTTTTTTTGGGTAGTGATTTCATAACTATAACTAAAGATGAAAATATCGAATGGGAAATAATTAAGCCTGAGATTTTGATGCTGATAATGGATCATATTTTAGCTGAAGAACCTTTCGTAGAATCTTTAAATAATCCGATAGTTGAGGATAATAAAGATTATTCTGTTGTAGAAAAAGAAATAATAGAAATAATAGAAACTAGAATAAGACCTGCAGTTGCAATGGATGGAGGAGATATTGTTTTTAGAAAATTTGAAAAATCTGTTGTATATTTAGAATTAAGAGGAGCATGTTCTGGTTGTCCTAGTTCAACAATCACTTTAAAACAAGGGATAGAATCTATGTTAACTCATTTTATACCAGAAGTACAATCAGTTGAAGCTATAGCAAATTAGAATTTTAATATTTTCAATAACATATATTGATTTTTTCTTGTTTTATAATATGAAATTATCCAATAATATTCACTTATTTAACAAATTATAAAAATTGTGATTCACAACATGTCTAAAAAACATCAATTTCACTTAGTAGATCCTAGTCCTTGGCCTATTTTAGTATCATTTGCTCTATTGTTTTGCGCTATTGGTTTTATATTTTACATACATGATCTAAGAATAGGAAAATACTTACTCCCCATATCATGTATTTCTCTATTTATCACTTTATTTTTATGGTGGAGAGATGTTATACAAGAGGGGCAAAATGGACATCATTCTGAAGTTGTTAAGGCTGGTTTAAAAATAGGCATAATAATTTTCTTTATTTCAGAAACATTTTTATTTGCCTCTTTTTTTGCTACATATTTTTTCTCTAAGATTAATCCTGTTGTAATATTGGATGGTATTTGGGATATAACAATAGGTAAATGGCCTCCTGCTGGTATAACAAAAATTAATCCTTGGGATTTACCATTCATTAACACTTTGATTTTACTACTTTCAAGTAATTCAGTTACTTGGGCTATTTATGAGATTGAAACTAAAAATCAAAAGGATTCTTCCCTTGCGTTGATCATAACTGTTATGCTGGGATTTCTATTTTTAGCTTTCCAAATTTACGAATATCATCATGCTGAATTTTCTATGAAAGACGGAATATATGGTTCAAATTTTTATCTTACTACTGGATTTCATGGTTTGCATGTTCTAATAGGAGCTATTTTTTTGTTGATATGTTATTTTAGAGCAAAAAGAGGAGATTTTATTAAAGGATCTTATCTTGGGGTTGAATTTGCTGCCTGGTATTGGCATTTTGTAGATCTTATTTGGTTATTTTTATTTGTTTTCATGTATATTTTGGATTGATGTGCATTAAATCAATTATCATGGCTATTGATGTTACAAACGCTAATATTTCAGTGGCCATTTCTAAAGAAGGAAAAATCATTTCTTATCAAGAGGCGTTAAATTCTCGTGATCAGTCAAAATTTTTACCCCATTTTGTCAATCAATCCTTAGAAAATGCTAAAATAGAATTTGATGACCTAAATTATCTTATTGTAACTAGTGGTCCTGGAGGTTTTACAGGATTAAGAGTTGGTTTAGCTTTTGCACATTCTCTTTCTGTAGTAAAACCACAAATAAAAATCTATGCCGTTTCTAATTTTGAAGTATACGCATTTAGAGCATCTCAACAAATAAAAATTTTCCATCAAAACATAGTGATTTTACAAGCATTTAGAAAAGCTTTTGCTATTAAGATTTTCTCTAAATCTATTGATGAACCATTTAAAATTATCTATGAAACTCAATTACAGGAATTTTTTCAGTCTCTTATATCTCAAAATCCTAATTTTATTAGGATTGTCTCTGGTAATGCTATGAAAAAATCTTGGGACATAATTTGCGATATAAAATCTCTGATTTTTTTACCTAGATTTCCTTTTATTAGAGCATCATATGTTTGTAAATTAGCAGAAAAAAAAATTCTTCAAAAAGCAAAATTTCTCAATTTAGATCCTATATATTGTAAACTTCCTAACTTATAAAAGATCCCTATTTCTGTATCTGTATGCAGTAAAATATTTTATCTCAAAAAATTTTTTTTTATGAATTGGAGATTTTGTTTCATAATTTAATATGAGTAAATATATTTTTGTAAATATTAATATTTCTTTATATTTGTATTATATATTATGATCTATTTTTTTAATAAAAATAACTATACTTTTATTAAAAACTATTAATTTTTTAAAAATTAATATATAATTAAAATTTATGTTTTTCGAAAATTAATAAATTAATTACATTTACCAATATGTATGAAAATCTGATCAAAAATCTTTTTAGATCAAAAAGATCTAATAAAGAAATATCGAATTCTTACTCTGAAATATCCAATCCTCACTATGATGTAGAAGAAAATTCCACAATCCCCTGTCAAATATTCCCCCAAATTTTTAGATCAAATACATCTCCATCTTATATAAATTTTATAAAAAATTGTAACGAAGAAAAAATATCAAATTCTTACTCTAAAGTACCCAATGCTCACTATGATGTAGAAGAAAACTCTACAGCTTCCTATACAGTAAAACCAAAAAAACAAAAGTTAGATAAGCCCCAAAAAAATTATCTTTTGAGACAATTATCATTTTCAAATTATAACGAAAAAAAAATATCGAATTCTCACTCTGAAACATCCAATTTTCACTATGATGTAAAAGAAGACTCTACAGCTTCCTATACAGTAAAACCAAAAAAACAAAAGCTAAATCAGCTCCAAAAAAATCATTTTTTGACACAATTATCATTTTCAAAGAATCTTTACTCACCAACATACAACAAACTAAAAATACATATCCAAAATCATATGATTTTGTCAAATGATAATAGTACAAAAATACTAAAAAATAATAATTCAGCAACAAAAAAAGATATCATTGAACTACTAGAAATAAAAAACACCGATTCACTATCATTGTTTTATAATGCTGTTAAATATAATCATATTGAAATAATTAATTTAATAACCAATTTTATCAATGAATATGATTCTGAGGAAGATGTAAAAAACTATCTTAAGTTCTTATTTGATGAAAAAGATGACCAAGGAATAACAATTGCTCATCATGCTGCTATATTATCTGGTGATAATGACCTCCTTAAATGGATAAAATCATACAATTCAAAATCTCTTGAAACAAAGGATAATTTAGGCCGTACAATTGCTCATCATGCTGCTTTACATGGTATAATAGATAATCTTAAGTTGATATTCACTGATAAACCAAATCTTGTTAAAGAAACAGATAGTAATGGCTGTACAATTGCTCATTATGCTGCTATATCATCTAATCAAGAAGGTTTGGATTTGATACATAATCAGTGTCCATACATAATTAAAGAAAAGGATAATAATCAAGCTACAATTGCTCATTATGCTGCACTATCATCTACTGATAGATGCCTTAATTGGATAAATAACAAAGATGAATATCGCTCAAATTTAAATTTGACGGATAGTTATGGCCGTACAATCGCTCATTATGCCGCTATATCACCTATTAGTAACTGTTTTACTTGGATAAAAAATAGTACAGTAAAAGCTTTATTGAAAAACAAAGACAATGATAACTGTACAGTTACTTGTTATGCTATTCAAAATAGTAACTTAGAAAGTTTGAATATGATTTATCAAATTAATGGAGAAAATATATTTAAAGAAAATTATAATAATGGTAGAACATTAGCTCATTATGCTGCTATGTCATCTAGTGATCATGGATTTAATTTTATAAAATTACACAACCCAAGATCTTTTGTAAAAAAGGACAATGATGACTGTACAATTGTTCATTATATTTTGAAAAAAAACAAATTTTTGGAAAATATAAAACATCTTCTATCTCCACTTAACATAAATTTTTATCACAAGAACTCTGAAATCAAATTACTTAACTGGGTTGAGCAAAACTTCTCAACTATTTTAAAAGAAGAGGATTCCAAAAAACAAACTTTTGTTCTTTATTCTATCATAAATCACTTTCCTTTAGAAATTTTTCAACACATATGGAATAATTTAAAAACTCATTGCTATAAATACGAAAACAAAAATGGCCTTACAATTGCTCATTATGCTGTTCTATATGGTAGATTAGATATTTTTAAGCAAATACAAACTGATGATCCTGTATTTATAAAACAACTAGACAAGAATGGCCTTACAATCGCTCATTATGCTGCTATATATGGTAGATTAGATATTCTTGAGCAAATACAAACTGATGACCCTGCATTTATAAGACAAACAGACTATAATGGCCTTACAATCGCTCATCATGCTGCTATACATGGTAGATTAGATGTTCTTGAGCAAATACAAATTGGTGACCCTACATTTATAATACAAACAGACTATAATGGCCTTACAATCGCTCATCATGCTGCTATACATGGTAAATTAGATGTTCTTAAGAAAGTCAAAGATAACCAACTTATAGAACAACTGGATAATAATGGCCATACAATCGTTGTTCATGCTGTTAATAATGGGCAAATAGATGTTCTTGATTGGATAATATCTCGTAATGATATTAAACATCTGCTCGAATTAAAAGATCCACATGAAAATACCATAATAACTTTTTATGCTGTTAATAATGAGAGAATAGATGTTCTTGATTGGATGATATCTCGTGATGATATTAAACATCTGCTCGAAGTAAAAAATAAATTTGGAATTATTCAAATAGCTTTTTTTGCTGTTATGAATAGCAAAATAGAAATTCTTGATTGGATACAAGAAAAAATGGACAAGTTACTTTTAAACACAGATTATCAAGGCTTTACAATTGTTTTTCTTGCTGTTATGCATAATAATTTAGAAGTGCTTGATTGGATAAAAGAAAAAAAAATTTCTTTACTTGACAACACACACATATCTGGTATGTCAATTGCTTTTTTTGCTATTGAATATAATAATTTGAAAGTGCTTGATTGGATAAAAACAAAGTATTCAAAGTTACTAAAAGGATATTTTCATGGTAATACAATTGCTCATTATGCTATTAAGAAAGGTCACATCCAATGTCTTGATTGGATAAAAAAAAATGAGCCAAATTTGCTCTACAAAGAAAATGAGAATGGCCTTACAATTGCTCATCTTGTTGCTTATAACGGTCATATCGAATATCTTGATTGGATAAAAAAAAATGAGCCAAATTTGCTCTTAAAAGAAAATACGCAAGGCGCTACAATTGCTCATTTTGCTGCTGATAGAGGTCACGTCGAATGTCTTAATTGGATAAAAAAAAATGAGCCAAATTTGCTCTACAGAAAAGATGAAAATGGCCTTACAATTGCTCATCATGCTGCTTATGGAAATCAAATCGAATGTCTTAAATGGATAAAAGAAAATTATCCAAATTTGTTCTACGCAGAAGATAATGATGGCCGTACAATTGCTCATTATATTGCTTATAAAGGTCACATCGAATATCTTGAATTGATGATAATAAACGCAAACGAAAATAATAAAGAATGGCTCTGCAAAAAAGATAAGAATGGCCACACAATTGCTCATCATGCTGCTTATGGAGGTCAAATCGAATGTCTTAAATTGATACAAGAAAATGTTCCATATTTGTTAATCAAAAAAGAAATTATTTCTTGTGCTTCTTCTAAAGGTTACAAAAAATGTTCTGAATGGATAGAAAAAAATTGTTTAGATTTGTTAACCCCAAAAAATAAGAATGACTCTACAATTGCTCATCATGCTGATTATAAAGGTCAAATCAAATTTCTTAGTAAGGGTATATCGAATATAAATATTTCTAATAAAAATACAGGTGAAATCGAAGACAGTGTAGATTTGTTAATCCAAAAAAATAAGAATGACTGTACAATTGCTCATTATGCTAATTATGAAGGTCAAATCAAATTTCTTAGTAAGGATATATCGAATATAAATATTTCTAATAAAAATACAGGTGAAATCGAAGACATAATAGGAGACAATAATTTTCCTTCTGAGAATCTAGAGCATTAAAACTGAATCTTATTTTTTAAATGCTTTTTCAGTGCTTTAAATATATTATTTTTTTACAAAAAGTAAGCAATATTTGTTTTTACATTAATGTTTAAAATTTTTGTTCCCCAAATATATTTTTATATTTTTTTGTCTATCTCTGAAATTTATAAATTTCAGAGATAGTTAATTTACTAAATTTTATTTCCTAAAATATTATTACTTTCATATCCAACTTATAGGATTGAAAAAAATCAAGCCTTATGTTTGTGAAACACAAATTTTTTTAAATTAGCAATAGCCTTAGAAGGATTAAGATTTTTAGGACAAGACCGAGTACAGTTCATAATGTGATGACATCTATAAAGCTTAAAAGAATCTTCAACAAATTCTAATCTTTCAGCGGTTTTCTGATCTCTTGAATCTAAAATCCATCTAGAAGCTTGTAGAAGAGCAGCAGGACCTAAAAATTTGTCACTATTCCACCAATAACTAGGACATGATGTAGAACAACAAGCACATAAAATACATTCATAAGATCCATCTAAAGCTTCTCTTTCTTTTTCTGATTGAAGCTGTTCTTGATCTTTTTTTAGCTCTTTTTTCCCTTGTAACCAAGGTTTAATAGAATTATATTGTTCATAAAAATTTGATAAATCACTAATTAGATCTTTTATCACACTCATATGTGGTAAAGGGTAAATAGTGATTATGTCTTTTTTATTAAGAGGTTCAATACAAGCTAAACCATTAACTCCATTCATATTCATAGAACAACTTCCACAAATTCCTTCTCTACAAGACCTTCTAAAGGTTAACGTAGAATCTATTTCATTCTTAATTTTTATTAAAGCATCTAATATCATAGGGCCAGTTTTAGAGACATCTATATGATATCTATCCAATCTAGGATTTTGTTCAGAATCTGGATCGTATCTATATATAAATAATATTTTCTCATTAGTTTTAGATATATTGGATTCTTTCCAAATCTTTCCCTTTACGACCTTAGAATTTTGGGGTAAGAAAAAATCTGCCATAGCAATTCAATGAATTAATTTAATAAACTCTATCTACTGGTTGAATAGTTTGTATTTGATCCGTCAGTGTATTTAAAGATACATCAGTATATTTGATATCTACAGATCCATCAGATCTTAAAAAAGATATACTATGTTTCATCCAATTTTTATCATCTCTTTTAGGGAAATCATCTCTCGCATGAGCACCTCTAGATTCCTTTCTTTTAGCTGCAGCATTAAGTGTTAAAACTGCCTGATCTAATAAATTTTCTAATTCCAAAGCTTCCACTAAATCACTATTCCAAACCAGAGATCTATCACAAATTCTGATATTAGGAAACTTCGCTCTTGCTTTAGCAATTAAATTTTTTCCCTCTTCTAAAGTTTTTTCTGTTCTAAAAACTGCTGCATATTTTTGCATAATAGTTTGCATCTCTAATCTAAGATCCGAAACCTTTATACTTCCTTCACTAAATCTTATGTTATTAAATCTATCAAGAATCTTTTTTATTGATTCATGAGGTAATGATTTTTTCGTATAAGTAGAATTTTTAATTATTTCAGAAGCTTTAAATGCAGCAGCTCTGCCAAAAACTATCAAATCCAGAAGAGAATTTGAACCTAATCTATTAGCTCCATGCACGGATATGCATCCTGCTTCTCCTATAGCCATTAATCCTGGCAAGATTTTTTCCTTACCGTATTGATCAAGAGTTATAACCTGAGTATCAAGATTGGTTGCTATCCCTCCCATATTATAATGTACTGTTGGTATTACAGGAATTGGATCTTTAGAAGCATCAACTCCAGCAAATATTTTTGCTGTTTCTGTAATTCCAGGAAGTCTTTGGTCTAAAACATTCTTAGGTAAATGATTAAGATGCAAAAATACATGATCTTTTTTTTCTCCTACTCCTCTACCTTCCATAATTTCTAAAGTAATAGATCTAGAAACTACATCTCGTGAAGCTAAATCCTTAGCTGAAGGAGCATGTCTTTCCATAAATCTTTCTCCTACAGAATTCACCAAATATCCCCCTTCTCCTCTTGCGCCTTCAGTAATAAGACATCCGGACCCATATATACCAGTAGGATGAAATTGTACAAACTCCATATCCTTCATAGGCACAGAAGCTCTTATACACATACCACCCCCATCACCAGTACAACTATGAGCAGAAGTACAAGAAAGATAAGCTCTCCCATATCCACCAGTTGCAATAACTACAATCTTCGCTTCAAATACATGTATAGATCCCTCACATAAATTCCAGGCAACAACTCCAACACAAGTATCTCCATTCATAATTAAATCTATGACAAAATACTCTATAAAAAATTCAGATCTGTATTTAAGACATTGTTGATATAAACTATGTAATATCGCATGACCAGTTCTATCAGCTGCAGCGCATGTTCTTAAAGCATATTTACCTTTTCCGTATTCGGTCGTCATACCTCCAAAGGCCCTTTGATATATCTTACCTTCTTTTGTTCTCGAAAAAGGTACTCCAAAATGCTCTAATTCTATTACAGACTCAGCTGCATTTTTGCACATATATTCTATAGCATCCTGATCACCTAACCAATCAGAACCCTTAACCGTATCATACATGTGCCATCTCCAATCATCTTTAGACATATTACCAAGCGCAGCACTAATCCCTCCTTGAGCAGCCACTGTATGGCTTCTTGTAGGAAAAACTTTGGTTATGCAAGCAGTTTTTAAATTCAAAGAGGACATACCAAGAGCCGCTCTAAGACCAGCTCCTCCAGCTCCTACTATTATTACATCATGTTTGTGATACTGTATATTATAAGAAAGATTTTTCATGAAATTTATTAAATCTTATTGATATTAATTACAGTAACTACAAAAAAAGTAAGCATAGTAAGATATGAATATATTTTAATGAGCAAAATAAATATTCTTTTCATTTTATCATTTTTTACATAATCTTCTATAATAACTTGCATACCAAGTGCAGCATGATAAAAAATAGCTATGATCCAAAAACTCAATAAAAATGCTGTTGAAGGAGACTTAAATAATTTAACAATTATAGGAATAGATATAGTATTTAGTATATTTACTAAAAAATTTGTTAATAAAACAGTTAACAATAAAATAAATAATGCTGCCAATCTCTGATGCCACCAATGTCTAAAAACATTACTACCTTTTGTATTATAGGGCACATTAGAATCCATAAAATCTTTAAAAGCTTTTCGCAAATTGATCCAAAAAAAACTCATATTTCAATTTTAATTAGTTAAATATAATTTTTATTATTCACATCAGAAATATTACATAATAAGTAAAACCAGAGCATAATATCGATAAAAATATGATTAAAAAACTATAATTTACTATGCTAAATTTAGAAAATCCTAATAATATCATCCAAAAAAAATATCTAATTCCATTGAATAAATGATAATAAAAAGAAAAAATAGATATAATAAGAAAAATCTTGAAAAAAACATTATCTATTATATAAGATATTTTTTCAGAAAAATCATAAAAAAACCAAACTATAAAACCCCAAGATAAGAAAGAAAAAAATAAGAATAAAATCACTCCTGTCATTCTATGAGAAATAGACATAATAGTATTGATATGAAATTTGTAGATTGATAAATGAGGGGATATCGGTCTTGTTTTTTTCATTTTACTCATAAGACAAAAAAACTAACATTCATATAGTTATCTAGCAAGATAATAGTCTGAAAAATTCTCATTTTAAATAATTTTATACTCTAAAAATCCAAGAATACAATATTTTGTAAATAGCTAAACTAAGTGATTATTGTTTCTGTGACTATAATTTTCTCTAAATCATAGAACTTTTGTATCATAACTCAAAGTATTTAATTCACTTAAAATATATCTTTTCTATATAAAAAAGACAAAAATCTTAAAAACAAAACCTAAATCAATTCGTCAATATATCAAGAATAACTAAATATTATTGCTAATAATTACGATATTACAAATCTCTATTTTTGTTCAAAATGAATATCTTGAATCTCTCTACAAATAAAAAAAATCTCCTCACTAACAAAATTAATAAAGGTCTTTATTAAAAATAATTAACATTGCTTAATTAGATAATCCAATTTATATTGATCTATAAATCAATCAAGCAATACGATAAATAGCAAAAATCAAAAAATTTGATAAAATTCTATTTTCTTATTACAAAATAAAATTTCTTGAACAAATTAAATAAAATTCTTTTGCTTTCAAAGATTATTTATGTTTTTTAGCAGCATTTTGTAATTTAACTCCTGGCCTAAACCCTAATTTATTATAGGCTGGAATTTTTATTTCTTCTCCAGTTTTAGGATTACGACCTATTCTGCTAGACATTGCTCTTATATCAAATTTTCCAAATCCTATAAAGGAAAGTTCTTTTGTTTTTATCAAAGCAGATTCAATTCCATTTAATACCATGTTCAAAACATGAGCTGCTTCTTTTTGTGGTATTTGTTCTTCTTCTGATAAATGCTTTATAAAATCCTCTTTATGCATGGCTACTAATATTTATTTGTTATAAAGATTTGATTATAGTTTTTATTTTTGTGAAAAAAATATGAGAATTAAATTTTTATTCTGTTCTATCTAATAAATTTTTTGCATTTTCTATTTCATTAAAATTATCATAAAAATTTTAGTAAAGAGAATAACTAATTAATACAAAAATAGAAATTCATGTTATATCTCTAACATAATGATAAGGCAAAATATAATTTTTTTCTACAAAAAACTAATTATAGTTATATAATTAACATTATATTATACAACTAAAAATGAGTAGAATAAACGAATTTTTCTAATATTCAACATATTTTAATTAAAAATTATATTATAGCTACCACTAATACAGTTGAATTGTAATGAAACAGATCCATAAATGAATTGTAAAAAAGCTTTATAGATTGATTTTTGAATAGATTTTTGATATAAAATATAAAAAATTTGCTAACATATGTTTAGAAAAAATACATTAAGCATTAAATAAAAAATTTTGTAATAATACAATAAAAACCTAAAAAATCTGTCAAAACTCTTAATTACTATTCTTAAAATTTAGAGGATTAAATTGATAAAATAGCGCAAATTTTTACTAACATATTTTCTAAACTGATGAATAAAATAAAAAAATCTAGTATGTCTTCCTATTTAAAAAAAATTTCAGGCTTCCCTGAAGAATATTGCAAAATTTTTATTAATAAATATTTTGAGGAAATTCTAAATAAACTTCAAAGTCAAGATGAATTTTCTATAAATTCTTTAGGTAAATTTATTATTTATAAGACAAAAACAAGAAAGATTTTAAATATTGTAGATAAAGAGATTTTATCTCTTCAATCTAAGAAAATTTTGAAATTTTCTTCCTCTAATAAAGTAAAAAAATACTTAAATTCAAGTATCGAATCATAAAAAATGATCAAAAAATATTTCTCTCTAGAAGAAATATCTAAAATATTAAATCAGCCAAGCTACAAGATAAGATATTTGGAAAAATCTCAAAAAATAGATTTTTTCAAATTAAACAATAGGTCATATTTTAATGTAGAAGATATAAAATCACTATCAATAATTCTGAATAATAAAAAAATATCCTCAGACGAAATTATATTCAGCGCCTGGAAGGTAAAGATAGACAATTTAATCAAAAAATTTAGAAAATTACTATAATTTTTGATTTACAACAAGCTACCCTTTATTTAGATTGACAAGACAATAGAATTTTTATAAATTCGACTTGTACAGAATTATTGTAATTTTATTATATAAATAATGAAAACTAAAAATTTGACCTTAAACCAAGAGCTTTTCGTAAATTGTTACAGAAATATGCTGTTCTTAAGAAAATTTGAAGAAAAAGCTGCTCAATTTTATAGTATGGGTTTAATAGGAGGCTTTTGTCATTTATATATAGGGCAAGAAGCAGTTGCAGTAGGTAGTTTTGCGGCTAAATCTGAATCTGACTCTACAATAACTTCTTACAGAGATCATGCGCATTCTATCTTAAGTGGTACAAATCCAAAAGCATTAATGGCAGAATTATTTGGTCAATCTGAAGGATGTTCTAAGGGGAAAGGAGGATCTATGCATTTGTTTAATAAAAATGGAAATTTTTTTGGAGGACATGGCATAGTTGGAGCTCAAACGTCTTTGGGAACAGGAATTGCTTTCGCAGAAAAATATAAAAAAACTGAAAATATATGTCTGATATTTTTAGGAGATGGAGCTGTAAATCAAGGTCAATTATATGAATCTTTCAATTTAGCATCTCTTTGGAAATTACCTGCATTATACATAATAGAAAATAATCAGTACTCTATGGGAACTTCAGTAACAAGATCCACTTCTTTAAAAGAATTACATAAAAAGGGAGAATCTTTTGGTATAAATGGTATTTCAGCAAATGGAATGGATGTTGAGGAAGTTTACGAAACGGTCCTCAATATGAAACAATTGATACTGAAAGAAAAAAGGCCGTTTTTAATAGAATTTAAAACTTATAGATATAAAGGCCACTCCATGTCAGATCCAGCCAAATACAGATCTAGAGAAGAAGTAGATCATTATAGAGAAATAGATCCTATAGAAAAAGCTAAAACTACAATTTTAGAAAAGAAGCTTATTACCTTAGATGAATGTAAAGATTTAGAGAAAAATGTAAAAGAAGAGATAAAGGGAGTAGAAAATTTTGTGTTGAATGAAGCTTCTATACCTCAAGAAGATGAATTATACAAAGATATTTACCTGTAATTATGATAAAAAACAATTAAGAATATATATTAATAATTTCACCTTATATGATAAAAAAAACAGTTAGAGAAGCTTTAAACGATGCGATCAAATTTAAGATGTTAGAAGACGAAAATGTTTTTCTAATGGGAGAAGAGGTAGGAGAATATCAGGGTGCATATAAAGTAACAGAGGGTTTGTTGCAACAGTTCGGAGCAAATAGAATAATAGATACTCCAATAAGTGAACATGGTTTTACTGGACTTGCAATAGGTGCCGCATTCAAAGGTTTGAAACCCATAGTGGAATTTATGACATTTAATTTTTCTCTGCAGGCAATAGATCAAATTGTGAATTCTGCAGCTAAAACTAATTACATGTCTGGAGGTGATGTTTCTTGTCCTATAGTTTTTAGAGGTCCTAATGGTGCTGCTGCAAGGGTAGCAGCACAACATAGCAATAATTTAGCCGCGTATTATGCTCATATTCCTGGACTTAAGGTGATAGCTCCATATACAGCAGAGGATAGTAGAGACCTTTTAATTAGCGCAATTGAAGATCCTAATCCTGTTATATTCCTAGAAAACGAAATATTATATGGTCAAAGCTTTGATGTATCTGAAAATATAAAATCTATAGAGATAGGTAAAGCAAATATTTTAAGATCTGGTATAAATTTAACAATAATAGCATCATCGTTGCAGGTAAAATTAGCTTTAGACGCTTCTGAAATACTTAAGAAAAATTTCAATTTAGAAGCTGAGGTTATAGATTTAAGATCTATAAAACCTTTAGACAAAGATTTAATTTTAGAATCCGTAAAAAAAACGGGTAGAGCTATCATTGTAGAAGAGGGATGGTTTTTTTCTGGTATAGGAGCTAGTATTGCTCAAATCATATATAGTAATATATTTGATTTTTTAGATGCTCCTATAGAAGTAATCTCCGGGAAAGATGTACCATTACCATATGCTAAAAATCTAGAAGCTTTAGCTTTACCTAAAATAGATGACATAATATTATCTGCAAAAAAAATTTGTTATGTAAATTCTTAACTAAAAATAATAAGATTTGATTTATGCCTATTAGTATTTTAATGCCCGCATTATCCCCAACCATGGAGGAAGGAAATATTTCAAAATGGTTAAAAAAAGAAGGAGACAAAATAAATGCAGGTGATTTATTAGCAGAAATAGAAACTGATAAAGCGGTTATGGAGTTGGAAGCTTTAGAAGAAGGTATTTTATTTAAAATTCTAATTTCTGAGGGAGCAGAAAATATTAAAATCAATAGAGCTATAGCTGTTCTAAAAGAAGAAGATGATTCAGATCAAGATTTAGAAAATTTCATCAATTCTCTAGAACAAAAAAATGATAATATTAATGTTGAAAAAGCTTTTGTAGAAGAAAATGAACAACAAAATACTAAAAATGAACAACATAATAGCATCACTCAAGAAATAATAGAAAGTAAAAAAAAGATTTTTATTACTCCTCTTGCAAAAAAATTAGCAGAAGCTGAAAAAATAGATTATTCCCTAATTCAAGGATCTGGCCCAAGGGGAAGAATAGTAAAAAAAGATGTTATAAATTTTGGTATTAATACTAGAAAACAAGAAAAATCTAATGTAATTCAAGATAAAGATTTTCTATTTAGAGAAGAAAAGATTAGTAATATAAAAAAAATAACAGCTCAGAGATTATCAGAATCTAAAAAAAATATTCCACATTTTTATCTTTCTTTAGAAGCGGAATTGGATAATTTATTACTATTCAGATCAAGATTGAATCAGAAATTATTAGATCAAAATGTTAGAATATCAATCAATGACTTTATAATATTAGCTGTTGCTAAATTGTTAAAGAAGTTTCCATCAATAAATTCTAGCTGGAATAACGATAAAATCATATTTTACCAAAATATTGATATTTCAGTTGCAGTTTCTACAGAAAGAGGCTTAATGACGCCTATTATTAAAAATGCTGATCAAAAAAAGATTGTTGAAATCTCTAAAGAAATTAAAATATTAGCTCAAAAAGCAAGAGAAAATAAACTAAAATTAGAAGAATTTCAAGGAGGAAATATTAGTATTTCAAATCTTGGAATGTACGGAATTCAGAATTTTTATGCTATTATAAATCCTCCTCAATCTTGCATATTATCAGTTGGGAAATTAGTTAAGAAGCCTATTGTAGTTAGAGATGAAATCCAGATAAGAAACATTATAAATTTAGGAATATCTTGTGATCATAGAATTGTGGATGGATCATTAGCTGCAGAATTTTTATCTTCTTGTAAAGAATATTTAGAATTTCCAGAACTTTTATTAACTTAATTTAATATCAATAAAAATGCAATATGATATAGCAATAATAGGAGCTGGACCAGGGGGGTATGTTGCCGCTATCAGAGCTTCACAGTTAGGTCAAAATGTGATTTTAATAGAGAAAAATAAAGTAGGAGGAGTTTGTTTAAATCAAGGTTGTATACCTACTAAATCACTTTTACATTCTGGAGAGATTTTTTATAAGTCAAAAAATTTTGCAGATTATGGGGTGGAATTCTCTGATATAACATTTAATATAACTAAGGCAGTCAATAAAGCTAGATCTATTTCTGAAAAATTAGTAAGAGGAATAAAGGGACTAGTAAAAAAACATAAGATTAATCTCTTATATGGTCAATCTAGCTTTGAAAGCAAAAATAAACTTATTGTAGAAAAAGAAGATGGTTCTTCAGAATTTGTTTATGCGAAAAATATAATTATAGCAACAGGAGCAAGACCTAAAAATATCAAAAATATTCAAGCAGACCATAATAAAATTTGGGATTATACCGATGCATTATTTCCTAAAATTTTACCTAAAACAATGGTAATTATAGGATCTGGAGCTATAGGCATAGAATTTGCTTCTTTTTATAATCATATTGGAGTTGATGTTACTGTTCTTGAATCTAGAGAAGAAATATTATCTTCTGAAGATTCAGAAATAGTTAGAATTGCTAAATATTCTTTTGAAAAAAGAGGAATAAAATTTTTCACTAATGTCAAAATAGAAGAAGCATCCTACAATTCTAATAAAGATATAGAAATAGAGTTTTTTTGCTACAATGGAGAAAAAAAAAAATTAAAGTCAGAAATTTTATTGCTAGCTACTGGTGTTAAAGCTAATGTAGAGAAATTAGCTCTAGATAAAGTCAAGCTTGAACTATCTGGAGATATTATTAAAACCAATGATAATATGGAAACAAATGTCAGTAATATATTTGCTATAGGAGATGTCACAAAGCCACCCTGGCTAGCTCATAAAGCATCTCATGAAGGAATTATTGCTGCTGAAACTATTGCTAATTATAAATCTCACAAAATGGACTATAATAATATTCCTTTTTGTATATATTCTTCTCCTGAAATTGCTAGAATAGGTCTTACAGAAAAAGAAGCACTAGATATTGGTCATAAAATTAATATAGGTAAATTTCCTTTCAATGCAAATGGTAAAGCAATGATTTTAGGAGATTCTGATGGTATGATAAAAACAATTTTTGATAAAGACACTGGTGAATTACTAGGTGCTCATATGATAGGAAGTTATGTTACAGAATTAATCAGTGGTTTCTCTATAGCTAAAACTTCAGAACTTACTGAAGAAGAGTTAGCGAAAACAATATTTTCTCATCCAACATTATCGGAGATGATGCATGAGTCAAGTCTAAGTGCTCTAAAAAAAGCCATACATGTATGAATATGATAAGAAAATTTATTATTTTAATTAAAATTAGATGAAATATAAGAAAATAAAATTATTTCAGAGTTTAATTTCAATGCTATGTCATGACATGTCTGATGTTGCGGTAACTTTAGATAATTGTATAGGTTTGCTAGACAATGAAGAAAAAGAAATCAAAAATAGAGCAAGAGAAATTATAAGTTTTGAATCTAGTAATTTTATTAATAAAGTCAGATTTTACAGAAGTGTATATGGAATAGTATCTGGAGAAAAAGAAATTGAGATTTCTTATGTTTGTAAGATCATAGGTAATTATGTTGCTAAAAAAAAAATTAGTTTAGAAATAGACATTAGGAATGGTTTGTCATATTTAGATGGCTTTTTAGGAAGGATTTCTATAATTCTTTTTACAATAGCAATAGATGCTATGAGTTCCGTAGGTAAAATATTATTTATTGTAGAGACTGTAAAAAAAAAAGATATTATTCAAATCATTTGTAATTCTAACTCTGATATAAAACATTCAAAATTTTACAGAAATTTTAAATTTTCTTCTCAAGAAAAAATTACTATTTACAATTGCAGAGAAATTTTTATCCAAGAGATCATTGACAATTTTCTTCCTGATTATAACATCAATGTTAAATTACTAAACAATCAAAATATACATTATATAATTTCATGAAAAATTTTAGATTTGAATCTGATTCAATTGGACAAATTGAGGTAGATATTAATTCTTACTGGGGAGCTCAAACCCAAAGATCGATTGAAAATTTTAGTATAGGACAAGAAAAAATGCCTATATCTCTTATAAAAGCATTGATAATAATAAAAATTTGCGCTGCACGCATAAATAAGGAATCAAATATATTAGATAAAAAAATAGCTGATGCAATTTTAGATGCTGGAAATTTTTTATTACATGATAGAAATATCAAAGATAAATTTCCTTTATCAGTTTGGCAAACAGGATCTGGCACACAAAGCAATATGAACGTGAATGAAGTAATATCCTGTATTTGTAATGAAAGATTGGAAGGAAATAAAAACTGCAAAACACCCGTACATCCTAATGATCACGTTAATAAAAGTCAGTCTTCCAATGATTCTTTTCCTACTGCTATGAATATAGCAATAGTACAAGAGACACAAAGTAAGTTAATGCCTGCTTTAGAAAATTTAAAAAAAATATTATATGATAAATCTGAAGAATGGAAAGATATTATTAAGATAGGTAGAACTCATATGCAAGATGCTACACCTATCACCTTTGGACAAGAATTTTCTGGATATTATTTCCAAATTCACTCTTCTATAAAAAGGATTAAAAAATCTTTAGAGGAATTACATTTTTTACCCCAAGGAGGTACAGCTGTTGGTACAGGGCTAAATGCTCCAAAAGATTTTGACAAAAAAATTGTAAAAGCTATTGCAGAATTTACAAAATTAGAATTTCAAACATCAAAAAATAAATTTGAAGCATTAGCAACTAATGATTCTATAGTGGAATTTGCAGGAAGCATAAATGGTTTAGCTGTTAGTTTAATGAAAATTGCTAACGATATAAGATTACTATCTTCTGGACCTAGATGTGGTTTAAATGAAATAATACTACCTTCAAATGAACCTGGCTCTTCTATAATGCCTGGAAAAGTAAATCCTACTCAATGTGAAGCTTTATCTATGGTTTGTGCGCAAGTGATGGGATCTTATCACAGTATAGTTATTGGAGGGTCTAATGGACATTTAGAGTTAAATGTTTTTAGACCTTTGGTAATATATAATATATTATCATCTATCAATATTTTATCAGATTCTATAATGAATTTTGCACAAAAAGCGATTGCCGGAATGAAGATTAATCATGATCAAATAGAAATTTATAAAGCAAGATCGTTAATGCAAGTTACAGCTTTAAACCCTTATATTGGATATGATAAATCGGCTCAAATAGCAAAAAAAGCTTTTGCAGAAAATTTAAGTTTGAAGGAAGCTGCTGTAAAACTAGATTTATTATCAGAGAAGGAATTTGAACAATATATAAATTTACAAAAAATGGTTTAAATTGGTTAAAAACTACATATATCTTGTCAAGATCAAATTACTCTTTGCACCTAGTTCCCTAAAACAAATTTGAACGCTTCTAAATTATTTAATATTGAAGCTTCATATAAACAATTCTCAAAATCTGTTGTCTTATTGATACTTTTGAACATATCTTCTAACTTACCTAAATCTTCTGAACATATCCGATTTCTTACCCATTCTTGCAAAACCCATTCAGGTAATTTTACTTCTGTTAGTATCTTTTTCTCTACTGCAGAATCTTCTTTGTAGCTTATAGCTAAAAACGCTTTAATTATAGGATTATTCACATAATCAAAAGGGAATCCCCCTAATAATCAACTTTTATACAGTTTAAATCTAAAAAAAGCACGGTAGAGCTATATTGTTTTTAGAAAAAATGCCAAAATAAAAACCATAATAGAAGGAAAAAACTAAAAGTTTAGATACACAAATAAAAGCTTTTATTACTTATGAAATAAAAGAAAAGTATAAATACAAGGAGATTTTTAAACTAATATTTTAGGATAAGCTTTTACTAATACTGTCCTAATTTCAAGCTATCTTTATATTATGTATTTAACCCTTACTAGGTTTTTGCATTTATCAAATCTTTATAGCAATTCAAATAATATCAATAGTACTATATGTACTGAAGTAGAAAGGAGAATGAAAAGGAAAAATTTTGATATAATTAAGTTATATCAAATCTCTGCATAGAAAAATATATCTAAGATCTATGAAGATATATAAATATTTGCTAGAACTTCCTATATAAACAATAAATTTTCAGCTACTAAGCTTTGAACCTGATTCTATAAAAAAGTAAATTTATATTAACTTTTTTTACTTTTTTTCTTTTCTAAAGATTTTAAAGATACCTTTGCTGCACTAGATACTTTGTGAATCTTGATTGTTGCAGAGATATTTTTAAGTTTATTTTTTACTATTTTTTTCTTTTTAGCGGCTGATAACGCTTTTTTAAAATTCACTGCCTCTCTCAATTTTTCTCCTGCTCTAAAAGAAACATAATTTTTTTCTGGTACAGTTACTGTCTCTTGAGTATTTGGATTTCTTGCTTCTCTTACTTCCCTATTCCAAACTATAAAACTTCCAAATCCTACTAAGGTAAGGTTTTGACCATTTTTCATGAGATTTGTAATACCTTTAAGAGATGCTTCCAACATATATTGTGCATCAGTTTTTGTTATTTTCTGATCTTGCGCTATTTGTATAATTAAATCATCTTTATTCATATTTTTCTTACTTTATTATTACTATAAAATTACCTTATACTATGGGATCTTAAAGTAATTGTCTAGAATTTTTTATTTTAATTAAAATTTTCTTCTTTTTAAAGAAGATTTATTATCTAGTAAAATGTAATTAAACGGTTATAAAAGATAGTTACCTAGGTGCCGATAAAGGGAATTGAACCCTTGACCACTGTATTACGAATACATTGCTCTACCAACTGAGCTATATCGGCCTATTATTCAATTTTTTACTATATAAAACACAATCTGCATTTTCTCCTTCTAACATTGTATAATTTTTAATTATTTTTAATTTATAGAATCCTAACTTATGAAGCAATTTAATAGAAGGGTAATTCCATTGTACTACAGTAGCTGTTATTTCCTTTAAACCAAGAATGCTCTTAGCATATTTTACAATTTTACTCATGGAAAGACACATAATACCTTTTTTCCAATATTTTGGATTTAAATCATAACTGATATCAGCTGTAGAAAAAATAAACGAAATAGAATTAAATCCTATAGATCCGATGATCTTATTATTATTCACCAATGCAATTGCCCAATATATACCTATTTTTCTATGAAAAAGACTTCGCCAATACTCTATTTCTTTTATAGATTCAAGATAGTTACCAGGTATGTTGTCTGAGGTAACATAGTTTTTCATTACAGGATTACTCATATAATGAAAATAATCATAAGCATCGTCTTTTTGAAAAGACCTTAACATTATTTCATTATTGATTTTTAAATCTGGAAAAACATTTTCAAATTCAGAATATAAAGAAAACATTTCTTATATCTTAAAAAATTTTTTACTTTGAGAAAAATATCTAAAAAATAAACTAATATAGATTATAACATAAAAATGAATTATGATTTATTTACATAACAAGTTAATTGTTCTATTATCTTCCTTGTGATGCTTGGGTATATAGTATAAATGCCGGATTAGCTCAGTGGTAGAGCAAATGCCTTGTAAGCATTAGGTCGTCAGTTCAAATCCGACATCCGGCACATTAAATTTTTACATATATATGTTGAAGAGAGTTGTAGTTTGTATTTCAGGAGCATCTGGAACAATTTATGCTATAAGATTACTTAAAATCTTAAAATCCCTAAAATCAAAATATAATCTTGAATCTCATCTAGTAATCTCTAAATTTGCTGCTATTAACATCAAACTAGAAACGAAATTTTCTCTAGATCAGGTAATAGAATTAGCAGATGTTTATCATGCAAATAAAAATTTAGGAGCTATTATTGCTAGTGGGTCATTTTTATTTGATTCTGTAATAGTAATTCCTTGTAGCATGAAAACCTTATCTGCTATTTCAAATGGATATGAAGAAAATTTAATTTCTAGAGTATCTCATGTAGCTATCAAAGAGAAAAGACCTTTATTACTTGCAATAAGAGAAACTCCTTTAAATTCTATACATATAAAAAATATGCTAATTCTTAGCAACATAGGAGCATTTATTTGTCCTTTGGTATCAAATTTTTACAACAATCCTCAAAATATTCAAGAAATGATAGATTATTCTATATATAGAATGCTTGATTTATTAGACATAAGAGAAGAAGATTTAAATAGATGGCAAGGAATTAAAAACCACTTATCTTTGAATGAATAAAGAATAAAAATTAAAATATTAATAAGTCTAAATATATTTGACAAAAATAAGCTTTTTTGTTAGAGTTTCAATCTTCATTGGGGGCATAGCTCAGTTGGTAGAGTACCTGCCTTGCACGCAGGGTGTCGAGGGTTCGAATCCCTCTGCTTCCACCATAAAACATTAAAATCTTTGTTTTACATCAGTAAATTTTTATCAAAATAGGTTATTTTTCTATTTTTTTGCATGAAAGATCTGAAATAAAAATTTTTCAGAAACTATGATTAATCATTTTAAGCTAAATATAAAAGGATTGGACGTTACTGCAAAAAAAAACTAAAAATTGTTGAAACTCTCAATGGGCATTTGAAATTTAAATTTGCTTAGATGATTCTAATAAGAATTACCATAAGAGAGATTTTAGCAGATAAAGAATCTCTTTTACCTTATGCTAAAGAAGATATTTTTGCATTAGTATGTTTTTTTTCACAAAAACAAAACACTAGATATGAACTGGTTATGAGATTTTTTATTAAGGAATTAATGAAACATTGTCAAAATTTAGGAGGAAGTTTTTATTTACCTTATAGGCTTCATTATACTAAACAAATGTTAAAAGATAGTTATCCTGAAATAGATAATTGTCTTATAAACAAAAAAATATTTTATAAGTAATTTTTCTTTTAGTATATATCGTAGTTAGGCTTTTTTATCTATGTCCTATAGCATATTTCAAAATGGAGATTTATTTAAGATATTTTATTAATAATTCTAAAACACATTTATATCATTATAAATAATAACTTATATTTTTGAGAAAATTTCCTATTTGAATTATCAATAATAGAGAACTTTTTTCAATTATCTTGATCAGCAACATATAGAAATTTCTGGTTACATTATAGAAACTCTTTATGTATTTGAAATAATATTAATCTCTTTTAGCCTTTTTAGTGAATTTTGAGTTATTATAATTTTTTGTAAAATTTTTTAGACTTATGAATTACATTTTGTTGATATTGTAATTTTGCTTCTTTACAATTCTTTTAGTTTTTTCTAAAAATATATGATTAGACTATAAAGATTATCTAATTAATAAACAAAATCATATTTTTTTCATATCTGGCTAATTATATTATCATATTTTACTTAGATATCTGATTTTTTTGTACTTCTCTAGCATTTTTGTTATTAGTAAATTTTGGTACAGATGGTTGAGATATTACAGACTGTTTATCTTTAACATTGATTTCTTCAGTATTAATTTTATTTAATGTATTTCCTTCTTCTTTATCAATCTGTGTATTTTCTATTGAAGAATTATTTTGTTTATTAGGAAAATTAATAATTTTATTTCTATGAAGCTTAGTAGCAATGGCTATTGCCCCAGCAGAAATGCCTAAAAATGGCATCATTGCACCTATTGTAACGGTAGCACTCAAAGCTATTGTTGACATTACATTTCTCTTTTTAGTATTATTAGGAGAATTTTCAGCATTATTTTTAGAAAAAAATAATTTCTCAATTTCTTTATGACCGAAATAAGCACCAATTCCTCCTAAAGCTAATACAGATAATGGAGGAAATATTACAGATGTTACTGTTAAAATAGCAACCGTTGCAAAAATCGGCATTAGTGAGTCTTTTTTGAAATTACCTAATTTTTGTAAAAAATTTTTTTTTTCAGTCATAAAAATATTATATTTGGTTAAATAATAAATAAATACTAATTAAATATTAGCTAATATTTCGATAATTAGTTTATTTTTTATCAGTTAACATCATAATATTTTTTTAAATATTTTTTATATGAATATAATTTATACCTCATATTTTATTGAAAACCCTATTTACTAATAGACAAATTACGTAAAACAAAAAAACCTTTTGTTGTTTTCTAGTTACAGATTAGAAAAAAATTATAAACAGTATATATTTTCATTGCTTTTTTGCTACTTACTAATCAAATAGAATCATAAATTTACTAAATACAAATAAAGCAATAATTTCTTAGGAAAAATTCTTTCGTGAATTTTCTATCCAATGATTAAAAGTTTCTTTTTCTACAACTTCTAATACGATAGGCATAAATCCATGATTTATACCACATAATTCACTACATTGTCCGTAATAAGTACCTGTATTTTCAACTTTTGTCCAAGTTTCGTTAATTTTACCTGGAATTGCATCTGTTTTAATGCCAAGAGCTGGAAGAGCAAAACTATGTATTACATCGCTAGCAGTAATAATAAATTTAACCACAGAATCTTTAGGTATGTAGATTTTATTATCAACTTCTAAGAGTCTATATTGATTCTTTTTAATTTGATTATCTTGGATCATATAACTATCAAAAGAAAATCCTCCATGATCAGGATAACTGTAAGTCCAGTACCATTGATTCCCAATTACTTTCACAGTGAAATCTGAAGGTGGTGCATTTTCAGCTAATCTTAAAAGTCTAAATGAAGGAATGGATATGATAATAAGAATTATCACTGGTATTATCGTCCAAATTGTCTCTAAAGTTAAATTATCAGAAAATTTACTAGGGATTTTATTCCTAGTATGATAAAATTTGTAACAAGTGTAAGAAACAAGTCCTATTATAAATAATGAGATTGAAAAAATAATTATTAGTAAAAAGTTATGAAATTTTTCAATCTCAACCATTAAAGGGCTAGATGCTTTTTGAAAGCCCATTTGCCAAGGGCTAGGAGCTGTTGCAAAAATTTCAGTAACATTAAATATACAAAGAAGGATTATCGCTTGTAACCGCTTGAGAGTAAGGAATATATGTTTTGATTTTGAAATGATAATATAGATAAAATTAAACATTTTACTAAATGTTAAGTTCCCCTAATAGATTTTATGTAGTACCAAAGCTTACGCACTAAGTGATTTATACCATAATTATGGTATAAAGACAAAATAAAAATATCATTTTTATTAGTGATTTCTTGTAGGATATTTTTTCTAATTTGAATATCATGCTTTGATAATTTATCAATTTTATTTAGACAAATTATTTCCATTTTATTTTTTGTTTCTTTTGAATATAGTTCTAGCTCTTTGTTAATTATTTTATAATGTTCAACAAAATTTTCTTCGGAAATATCAACCATATGTAAAAGAATTTTACATCTTTCAATATGCTTCAAGAATTTATGTCCTAACCCTTTACCAGTAGAAGCCCCTTTTACTAAACCAGGAATATCTGTTATTGTAAAAAAATTATTCCTAAAATTTATAACTCCTAATTGAGGATTTATTGTTGTAAATGGGTAATCAGCCACTATAGATTGTTTTGCAGTGATTTTAGATATTAAACTAGATTTTCCAGCATTAGGCAAACCTATAATAGCTATATCAGATAAAGTTTTAAGCTTTAAGATTAGCTTGATTTCTTCAGTTATGTCTCCTTCTGTATATTTATAAGATTTTTGATTTGTAGAAGATTGAAAACATGAATTACCAAGTCCTTTTCTCCCTCCTTTTGCAAATGAAAATTCTTGTTCATTTTTTGATAGATCACAAATCATTAGACCAGTATTAGCATCAAAAATCTGTGTTCCTAATGGAAATTTAATCTTTAAATTTTCTCCAGATTTTCCAGTTTTTTTATCTTTTCCTCCCTTTTGTCCATTCTCAGCTTTAAAATGTTTATGTTTTTTAAAATTGTAAAGGGTACTTAAATTAGAATCTGCTAAAAAAACAATATCTCCTCCATTACCTCCATTACCTCCGTTTGCAGGGCCTTTTCTCATGTTTTTACTTCTTTCAAAACTTAAGCAGCCATTGCCTCCATTTCCAGATTTTACAAAAATTTCTGCTTCATCAATGAATGTCATATGTAAGTATTATTATGATATATTTATTATTAATAATAAATATATCATAATAAAGTTTGTTGTTAATGAGATATTAGAAAAAAATTAAAAATTCTGTTATAATGCATAATTTTTAATTTATCATTAAAATACCTTAATTTAACATTTGATGAAAATAATTTTTAGTTTCTTATTATTTTGCTCTTTTCTCATATTTACATCTTGTACCGATAAAAATAAACCAGTTCAAATAGAATTTAAGAATTACTCAAAAGTTCTTTCCGTGGCATTTTTGTATAATAAAGAAGAATTTTCTTCAGAAAGAGTAGAAGAATATCAGGAGGTTCTTGCTGAAAAATTAAATAAAAAAATCAAATTAAAATTTTTTGAATCAGAAATCGAATCTCTTGAAACAAATATAAATAATATTTTGGAAAATAATTACAATATTATAATCATTGGTAGTAACAATTATGAATATAATAAAAAAATTATTGATTTATCGAAAGAACAAATAGCAATTTTTTCTCCCACGAATTTTGAAGAACTTGCTAATAAAAGTTCTTTTATTTTTGGTTTAAGTGACTTAGAGTCTATCAAAACATTAGTAAATTATTTTTTATACTCTAAAAATCACAGTAGATTTTTTTTCTTATTACCAGAAGAATACAGTACAAAAGAAATACAAGATAAAATGCAGATTTTTCTCAGCCCTAAATCAGGAATAAGATATAGATTTTTTTATTATAACTTAAATACTATTAACAGAAATTTCAAAACAATTTCTCGTTTAATTGACAAACAAAATTCTCATCTTGAAAAAACTTCAATAATAATTTTAGGAAAAAAATTACAATTTAATGAAATTTTTAGTGTAGCTTCTATGTTTGGTTTAGAAAAAAAAGCTGTAATATCAGGTACACATAACTCTGATATCAATTTTGATCTTAATTTTTCTATCACATTTGCAGGCCTTGCATCTCTTTTAAATGCTAAAGACGATAATTATTATCTTTTTAATGATGATGAGTATAATAAATTCTTATTTCATGATATAGCATTATTAATAAATGAGGTTCTTTTAAAGAATTCCAATATTATGTTAGAAAATAACTTTCTTCAATCTTTTCTTGATCATTTAAATTCTAATAATTTCTATTTAGATTTAGGCAAAACTAATTTTAAAAATTCAATAGCTGTTAGAAAATACTCGATAATAAAAAAAACTGATGGAGTATACAACATATTATGGTCAAATTATTGATTTTTATATATCGAGACTGTTATGATCTTCCTATAATTTGGAAGTAATTTTGAAATTGTTTAATTATGGAAACTCAATATTTTGATTTAGCTATCATAGGAGGTGGTAGCGCTGGTTATATTGCAGCTGTTAAGGCTAGTAAAGCAGGATTAAAAACATGTTGTATAGAAAAAAATGATCATTTAGGAGGAACATGTTTAAATGAAGGATGCATACCTTCTAAATCTTTACTCAATTTTTCTAAAAAATATTATGAGATAAAAAATAGTAAATTTGAAAATATAGGCATTAAGGCAGAAAAAGTGACTTTCAATTTATCAGAAATGATCAATCAAAAAAATACTATAATCAATGATTTAGAAAAAGGGATTAGATTTCTTTTTAAACAAAATAAAATAGAGGTTTTAAAAGGGGAAGCTTGTATTTTGGATCAAAATACAATAAAAATTGAGAATATAAAAAATACTATCAATGTAAATGCTAAAAATATTTTACTAGCTACAGGGTCAAAGGTCAAAACTATAGAAAATATACCAATAGATGGTAAATCTATCATTAGTTCCTCAGAAGCTTTGTCTATGAAGAAAATTCCTTCTGATATTCTTGTAGTAGGAGGAGGATATATAGGATTAGAACTTGGATCAGTTTATGCGCGTCTTGGTGCAAAAGTTACTGTTGTGGAATCTAATGAGAGAATTATTCAATCTTTGGATAGTGATATTGGAAATATTCTTCATAAATCCCTTTCTTCTCAAGGTATTAATTTTATTTTTAATTCTCAAGTACAAAAAATCAAAACAAATGGTTCAAATGTTGAAACTCTTATATTAGGTCTTGAAGGAGAAGAAAAAACAATAAAATCTGAGCAATTACTAGTAGCAATTGGTAGATCAAGTAATTTAGATTTTCTGAAAAATAGCAGCATAGAGTTAGAAATTAACAAATTCGGTTTTATTTCTGTGAATGAAGATTATCAAACTAATATAAAAAATATCTATGCTATAGGAGATGTTATCGGAGGATTGATGTTAGCACATAAAGCTGAACATGAAGCTTTAGAGGTTATAGATTGTATTGTAGGTAAAAAAAATTCTCATAAAAGAGATAAGAAAGAGAAATTGATACCAACAGTTATTTATACAAATCCAGAAGTTGCATCTGTAGGATATAATGAAGATGAGCTAAATCGTCTTGCAATTCCATATAAAATCGGAAAATCATATTTCAAAGCAAATGCTAAAGCCCATACAATGCTTTCTAAAGATGGTATGGTGAAAATTTTTGCATCTAAAGATTCTCATAAGATACTTGGAGCATGTATTATAGGAGAGGAGTCTGGTACTTTGATATCAGAAATAGTGGCATATATGGAATTTGGTGCTTCTACAGAAGATATAGCATTAACAATACATGCTCATCCTAGTTTGAATGAAGCAATCAAAGAAGCCGCTAATAATGTTTGAGAATCTGATTATATCTTTAAAGTTATTTTTGCTTAATCTTTATGTTATTATGTTGCTATTTAAATTTGACAACAAGTGGAGGATTTGCTAGATTTCTCCTAGAAAATTGTCCTGTGAGATAATTATTAGTTTTTAACAACAAATTATTTGTTTGAATATGAATATTCATGAATATCAAGCCAAGAATTTATTTGCTAAATATGGCATAAAAATATTGCAAGGATCTATAATTTTACAAGAATCTGAGATAGAAGATGTCATTGAAAATTTTTCAGCTGATAAATATGTTGTAAAAGCTCAAGTTCATAGTGGTTCTAGAGGCAAAGGAGGAGGAATTAAAATTACTGATAGTAAAAAACAAGCCTGTGATTTTGCTAAAGATATGTATGGTAAATTTCTTGTAACTCCTCAAACTACACAACAGGGATTACCAATCAAAAGGATATATATAGAAGAAGGCTTTAATATCTCTCAACAGTATTATTTGAGTATTTTAGTTGATAAAAAATCATCTATGATAATTTTTATAGCTTCATCTAGTGGAGGTGTAGATATAGAAGAAGTAGCTATTAATGATCCTAGTAAAATAAAAAAATTACATATTTGTCCATTTTTTGGATTGCATAACTTTCAAATAGTAAAATTTGCTAATGAGTTGGGTATCAAATCTTACAAATCTCTTAGATCATTTACAAAAGTTGCAAATGCGATGTATAAAATGTTTTTGGATTTGGATGCTACACAAATTGAGATTAACCCATTGTCTTTAGATGATCAGGAAGAGTTTATAGCTCTTGATGCAAAAATGGATTTCGATGATAATGCATTGTTTAAGCATCCTGAAATTAGAAATTTATTGGATACAGAACAATATGATGCATCCGAGATAAGAGCATCTTCTTCTGGTTTAAGTTATATTAAAATGGAAGGAGATATTGGTTGTATGGTGAATGGTGCTGGCCTTGCTATGGCTACAATGGACATTATAAAATTTTATGGAGGGAATCCTGCAAATTTTTTAGATGTGGGTGGTGGTGCTGACGTTGTAAAAGTAACAGAGGCTTTTAGGATTATTTCTGCAGATGATTCTGTAAAAGCAATATTAGTTAATATATTTGGAGGTATTATGAAATGCAATATTATTGCAGAAGGTATAATAACTGCAGTGAAAGAAGTAGGTCTAAAAATTCCTTTAATAGTAAGATTAGCAGGTACTAATTTTGAATTAGGTAAAAAAATATTAGATTCTTCAAATATTAAATTACAAGCTATAGATGATTTATCTGAAGCTGCTAGAGAAGTTGTAAAAGCTAGTAAAAATTCTCAATAGAAAATTATTTTTTAGGTATTGATATGTCTGTATTGGTTGATAAAAACACGAGGGTGATTTGTCAAGGAATTACCGGAAAACACGGTAGTTTTCATTCTCAACAAGCTATAGAAAGTGGGACTCAAATGGTAGGTGGTGTGACTCCTGGCAAGGGTGGCACGAAACATATTGGATTGCCTGTATTTAATACAGTTGTAGAGGCAAGAAAAGAAACATCAGCCAATGCATCTGTTATTTATGTTCCCCCTGCTTTTGCCGCAGATTCTATATTTGAATCTTTAGATGCTGGTATCGAACTTATAGTTTGTATTACTGAAGGGATACCCATTTTAGACATGATGAGAGTAAGGAAAGCACTAAAATCTTATCGTAAATCTAGATTGATAGGGCCTAATTGTCCTGGCATTATTACACCAGGAGAATGCAAAATAGGAATTATGCCTTATTATATACATAAAAAAGGTAACATAGGAGTTGTTTCTAGATCTGGTACATTAACTTATGAAGCTGTAAATCAATTAACTCAGTTGGGTTTAGGACAATCAACTTGTATTGGAATAGGAGGAGATCCGATAAATGGTACTAATTTTATAGATGCATTAGATCTTTTTGAAAAAGATGATGAAACTTCAGCAATTGTTCTTATAGGAGAAATTGGAGGAGATGCTGAAGAACAAGCAGCAGAGTTTATTAAATCAAATATTTCTAAACCTGTGATATTCTTTATTGCAGGTACTACAGCACCTCCTGGTAAAAGAATGGGACATGCAGGAGCTATTATTGATTCTGGTAAAGGTACTGCTCAAGCTAAAATAAAGAGCTTACAAGATGCTGGAGCCATAGCATCTGATTCTGTAGCTAATATAGGTAAAACAGTTAAGAAAGTTATAAAAATTACAATTTGATGGATGATAATAGTGAAGATTTTTATAAAGAGATATTTTCATTACTAAAAAATGTAGAAAATAAAATTTTAGATCTTGCAACAGAGATTGAAGAGCAAGGTCAGAAAATTGCTGATTTAGAAACCTCTAAGATCTTAACTGAAAGAAAATATGAAACATTACATTCTAAAGTGAAAGATTATTTACAGGAACTTGAAGAAATAAGAAATTATGTCAATAGTAACAATCAGTCTTGCGAATAAAGAATTTAAAATCTCTAATAATTCTAAAGATCAAAGAAAATTATTAGAAATGGTAAAAATTCTAGATACAAAATTAAAACACATTCTCAAACAAAACTCTTTGGCTCCTTTGGATTTAGCACTCGTAATATTAGCCTTAAAATTAGAAGAAAAAACTTTTATGCTAGAAGAGCAGAATAAAAAATTATTAGAATTTAGTCAAATGCATAAAAAAAATTTGCAAAATATAAAAGAAAAACTCGTAAAATGTTTGTCTTCTTAATTTCTTAGAAAAGAATAGTAAAATAAAAAATTTTTCCGCTCAGGACTTCTTATATCATATTATAAATTAGATAACAAATTCCTATTCTTTACATAGATTTTCATTTTTTGTTAATGTACCTCTGTGTTACGATGTACAAATTTTTATCCAAAAAATCCTCTTTTTATAGGAAAAATTGATTTTATTAATCTAAATCCCTGCTGAATAAAGTAAATTAAATATTAAAAATAAACAATTTCAAATATCAAACTAAGAATACTGATCTAGAACCTTCTGCATAGCTTTATAGTTGAAAATTATATTATCTTGCTTTGTGAGAATTGTCATTAACTCTTCAAGCAAAGCTTGATTAAATAATGACTCTATATTTTTTGATAAGTCATTATAATTAAATTGTTCTTGATGAGTATTGTCATATTGTATAGATCGAACATGCGCAAAATACACATAGGAAGATTTTTTAATGATCTTTGTATATTGATTGGCATCATATACAGAAAAAATCTCTCTCACTAATTCTTTTGGATATTTCAATAAATCTTTGTTATCTGTATCTTTATAAATTCTAAATAACTTAACATTTTTATCAACATTAAGATTTTTAATCCAAATTTGATCCTCTAAATTTTTAGAATGTATTTGTTTGAATCTATTAAGATTAAAATTAATAAGGAAATTTTTTTTGAAATTATCTAAAATTTCTTGTTCTACATCATCAAAATTTTTATAATTTTCTCTCTTAATATCATAAATTTCAAAAATCACTATTTTATCTTTTAAATCTATAGTATTGATGACATTTTCTGATTCTAATTCAAATATTTGTTCTGTTAAATTTCTAATCATTGGATTTTGATCAACTGAAAATTCTTCAAAAGTTTTACTAGCTATATTTTGCTTAGCCAAGCTATATTTGTTAGATAAAAAATCAATATTTTGTTGTTCTTCTGGCAAATCAAATATTTCGCTTCTTAAATTTTCAAAAAAATCATCTTGGTAAATATCTACAAATTGCTTATCTAAAATAGATTTTATATCTTTTTTTACATCTTCCAGTTTTTTATCCAAAAAATCTTCTTGATTACTATAATAATAATCACTAATCATTTTATCGGTAATTTTGAATTCAGATCTTTTACGTGGTAAGACGATATAATTAACGCTTCTTCTTTCTTTTAATAAAAAATTATCCTTATGAGAATTATAGAATTTCTTTAAATCTTCCTGAGAATATTCTCCAAACACAAAATCGGGAAAAATCTTTTGATTTAAATCTAAGGAAAATACATCTACAATTCTTGATTCTAACATAGCTAAGGATGTATTTTTAACTAACATATCAGGAAAAAATAGAGGTTTCGAAATCAAGGAAACAACTGTTTGACATTTTAAATTTTTATCTATGATATTTAAAAAATCAGACTCATTTTTCCCTTGATTTTCTAGTATTTTTTGAAAGAGACTTATATCAAAAACATTTTCTTTGTTAAGAAATGCAGGTATCTTTTTCATCTGTTTTATTAAATAATCTTCACTAAATTGTAATTTTAAATCCTCTGAAAATTTATGTAATAAAGATTTATGCGTCAAATCATCCAATACATATTTCATTAATCCTAACTCTTCAATTTCTTTCCTGGTAAGTTTCTTTTTTAGATAATTCTCTATATTATCCACTTGAAACATTAAATGATCTTGAAAATCCTTGATACTAACAGCAGAAGCTCTATCAAAGCTAGCTATTTCGTCTTTTTTTTGTACAGAACCAATCATAAATTGAGAAACAATAAATATTCCTAAAAAGACCAAAAGGCAAATTTTGATTATAAAATTTTTTTGCATAGAAATTTTAAAAAATAAAAAATTTGTAATATTACTTTAAAGAGCATTTTATCCTAGATTTTAAAAAATATCATTTAGGAGGATAATAAACTTCATCATGTTTTACTAGTAACTTAGAAGCAAGGAAGACATTTTGAGACATTCTACCTTCAACAATAACAGACTGATTATCTCTAAACATAAAAGGTAAATCTCCATAAAATTTTACTGCAATCTTAGTATTAATATCTTTTTGATCTGAAATATAAAAATGCATAGCAAAATCTTCTGTTGAATAAGAAGATTCTACAACACCTCCTATTTTGAACCTTTCAGGCATTGAAGACATGTTTAAAACTTCTGCAGGAGTATAAAAAAACACCATATAATTTCTCATAAAATAAAGAAGGGAAATAATACCTAAGAAGATAAGAAAGACACAACTTAATATTACATAAATATTATTTTTTTTTGTGATAATCATTTAGCTTCCTACTTTCAACATAAAATATCAAAAACAAGGAACATAGAGATAAAAAGGTGATAATATAAGCTAAATAAACAAATTTCATAAAAGACAAAAAAGATTTAATTTATTTCAGAGACTTTAGGCTTCATCATCTGGAGTGTTATAGACTTTACCTTTTCAACTCTCATAACAGCAAATATTTGAGTTAAATCAGAATCCTTCATGAGTCTCATTATAGGCAAAAGATCTTTATTTTCAAGGTCATTAAATATTTTTGCAACATCTTTTGCTTCCATAGATGAATAGATTTTAGCCAATTTAGATATTTTTTGATCCACAATTTCATTATCTAATTTAATTAATTCCTCTAATTTTTTATAATATCCTAAAATAATATTTTGTTCTTCCTCTATCTTGTTCAAATATTCCTGTAAAGCTCTTGTAGATAAAAGTAATTTTTCTTCTTTTGTATCTAGTTCTAAATCACGCCTTTCTAAAGTTGTAAGTAATTTTATATCATCCTCATTGCATAATGTAGAATTTTGATGAAAATCGAATAATAAATGATAATTAGCGTTAGGATCCCTAGTTAAATTATATTTTTCCAAAAATTTTTGATTCGAGATATCTTCTAATGGAAAATTTACTGCGAAAGAGAAGTTTCTAATCCAAAACATTAACAATACACTTAAAAAAAATAATTTTTTACACATGAATTTCTTAATTATTGATTAATTAGATATTTCTAAAGCTACCTTATCTCCTATTTTTCCTAATTTACCGGATGCTATCTTCACATCTTGATGATATAATTCTACAGGGTCATCTTTTCCTTGATCAAAAATAAGGATGTCATTTTTTTTCAAATTTGTTATATCTGATAAATTCTTATCATTTGTACAAATTTTGCATTCTAATAATATTTCTAAATTATCTAAATTTTCAATCATAGCACTTTCATCTATCTGCGAAGACATATTTTCTTCAGATATGAAGCTACGTTGCAATTTAGACTTAATAGGCTCTAAGGATTTATAAGGAAAAATAAGATCAAAATGATCAGTAGAAATATTCTCAATTTTCATCTCTAAACTCATTAAAACTCCATATTCTTCTGAATTAGAAACATTTAAGAACTTATAATTATTCTCTAAATGATCTATTTGAAAATTGCTCACCACTACTTCTTTAAAACTATCTGATAACGAACTTAAAATTACCTCTCCTAGAAATTTTGCTATATTCTGTTCTATAGAGGTTAAATTTTTTTCTAAGTTAGAAGCATTTTCTAAATTGATACATTTTTTTCCTCCAAAAATTATATTCAAAAATGATAAGACTGTTTTATTGTTAAAAACCAATATACTTGACGTATTCCATTCTACAGCTTTAAAAACAATTATTGTATAATATTTACCTAAATTGTTAAAAAATTTTTGAAATTTTATAGATTTAAAAGATTGTAAATTAACCTCTACTATGCCTTGTACAACATTTCTTAATTTATTAGATAATTCATGAGTAAATTTTTGTAAAATCACCTCCAACATAGGTAATTTACTATATTCATGGTAAAATCTGTTAAGTAGTAACTCTATACCATTTAAAGATTTCTCTTCTGTATTTTTTTTCTTTATATTAGGTTGCATAAATTAATTAAATTTGTGGTCCAAAATATTTTTAGTTCCCTGATAAAAATTCTTTAAATAACACATCATCTATGAAATAAGGATCTATTATCTGATTAATTCTAGATAACAATTCTGATTTTAAATAAAAAAAATTCCTCTTATCTCTAAAATCAAAAATACTTAAAGAAGAGAAAAATACAATTATGGCATCCTGAATAAGAGGAAGATGTTTAAGGATATAATCCTTTTTTTCCTTTTTATTAAGAGTTGAAGAAGAAATAAGCAACGTCAGATTCATTTTTAAATATTCTTTTTTATCTTGCGCAATAGGAGTTTTTAATTCAACAATTATAGGGTCAAGATCTATATAAAAATTATCTGCATTAACTACTTCATTAATATTCTTATTTTTGAAAAACACATAGGAAAAAATGGAACATAAAATAACCAAGATAACAGATATTATGATATATAAAATTTCTTTTTTCCTATTTTTTAAAAGAGACATCCAAAAAACTGCTCATCTAAATTCCAAATATACAATATTAACTTACAATCTTAAATCAAGGCTTGTATCTTACCCTACATAAAAAATTAACAATCTAATATATAAAAATCTCCTTGTTGTTTTTTTACAATAATCTAACATGGAGATACTCTTAATCCCCTAGTGAATAAGCATCTAAGAAGCAAGCCTGAGTTAATTACACATTCTTCAAGATAGAACATCTAAGTCATATTAGTATGTGATACTCTCAATTCCCGAAGAGAACGGCATCTAGAAGCAAGTCTAAGCTCAATTACTCTATCATCAGGATAGTACATCTAAGCCCTATGAGTCTATGTATATATTGTTCTGCTATAGATAGGATTTTTCTTTAGGTAAGAGTAGAATTTTAGAAAACTTAGAAGAAACCTGGGGAAAACCCTGGACTTTTGGGCGCACAAGCTCGTTAAGCAAAATCTTACATCCAGCTGGGAATTAGAAGATTTCCGTCAAGAACTAATATTAACTCTCCTGTTAGCGTAGAAAAAGACAAATTTTCCCCCAAAAAATCCAAAAGCGTTTTTCCGAAAAGTCCTAGAAAACAAATACAAAGACTTACAAAGAAAACTGATTCTAGAACAAAAGCATGTGTCACACACAAATCGAAGAAGTTGTGGAAGAAACAAAAATTCCGCCTGAAATAGAATACCAAGATCTAGAAAAAGCAATTGAGCATCTCTCCACAAAGAAAAACAGTTGATAGAGGATTTAAAAACTTTAACCATTAGTGAAATTTCGAAAAAAAATTAGAGCCCTTAAAGACTGTATATAAGAGGTTTTTAGTCGCTCGAAAAAAAATAGTGAAATTTTTTTTTAAAAAAAGGGAGAAAAATCGACCCTCGATTGTCAAAGAGAGTAAATATTGTTCTTCTTTTGTTTAAGGGTCTGATTGTTTTTGCACTTCTAAAGCATAACCTAAAGCAGATTTATTTTTATTATCTTTTTGCGGTAACATTAGCCCCAACTCTAATCATTGCGAGAATTTTTTCTGTATTAGGTGCATTCATAGATTGAACGATTAAAGGGGTTTATCCTAGAGAATTACATTCATTTATCTGCGCTCCGTGAAGTACTATAAATTTGAATCTCTATATCTTTTTTATCTACATAATTTCATAATCATGTTAAATAAATTTTCCATGACAATGTTTATATTTTTTTTGTGATCCACAAGGACAAAGTTGGTTTCTAGATATTTTTTCAGTGCTATTTTTTGATGTTGATTCTTCATTTTTTCCAAGACTTTTTGATTTAGAATCAATCTTTATATGAGAGATTTGATGTATAAAAAGATCTGGAATTTTATTCATGAAATTTTCGAATAATTTATAAGCTTCAAATTTATACTCACTTAAAGGATCCTTTTGCCCATAAGCTCTTAATGATATACCCTGTCTTAATTGGTCTATTGTATATAGATGATCTTTCCAAAGATTATCTAATATATTTAATAAAATATATTTATTAGCTTTTTCTAAAAAATTTTCTGGATATAACTCTCTTCTATTTTTATAAGAAGAAACAATTAAAGAAATGAAATATTTAGGTACATCTTCTTGAGAATTACAAAAATCTAAAAATTCTTCTTTATTTATTTTTTGATTTAATATGTTAGAAATTTTTTCAATAAAAGGATCAACTAGCCATTCCTCTTTAAATTCTCCTTTGATGAAATTTTGTTTAACTTTAATAATAAGTTGCTCAGCAAGATTACTTATAAATTCCTCCATTTTGTCAGCTTCTATAACATCCTCTCTTTGCTCATAAAATATTTTTCTCTGATCATTTATTACATCATCAAATTTTAATAATAATTTCCTAATTTCATAATAATTACTTTCAACTTTTCTCTGAGCTTTTTCAATAGATCTCGAAATTAGAGGATGATCTATTGCTTCTCCATTTTTTAATCCCATTTTTCTGAGTACTGAAGTTATAGTTTTAGGAGCAAAAATTTTAACTAAATCATCTTCAAGAGATAAAAAAAATTTTGTCTCTCCAGGGTCTCCTTGCCTTCCAGATCTCCCTCTAAGCTGATTGTCTATTCTTCTTGTTTCATGCCTTTCTGTTCCTATTACATAAAGACCTCCTTGTTCCAATATTTTTTGTTTTTCTTCTGCAAATTTTTTATAAAAATCCTCTTCTGATAAACTAGAATTCTCATTAAGCATCATTTCAGGATTTCCTCCTAACATTATATCTGTACCTCTTCCAGCCATGTTAGTTGAAATAGTTACTGATTTATATCTACCAGCTTGAGCTATTATATATGCTTCTTTTTCATGCTTTTTTGCATTTAATACATTATGCCTGATTTTTAATTTTTTAAGCTTCCTAGACAAAATTTCTGATTTTTCTATGCTTATAGTACCTACCAAAACTGGTTGTCCTTTTTGGTACAATTCTTGAATCTTTTTTATAATAGCTTCGTATTTTTCCTCTAAAGTACCATAAATTTGGTCCTCTGTATCTTTTCTTATATTTTTCTTATTAGTGGGTATAGATAATACATTTAAATTATAAATATCTTTTAATTCTGTAGCTTCAGTCATTGCTGTACCTGTCATACCAGATAATTTTTTATATAATCTAAAATAATTTTGTAAGGTAATAGAGGCTAAGGTTTGACTTTCATTTTGTATTTGAATTTTTTCTTTTGCTTCAATTGCTTGATGTAAACCCTCTGAATATCTTCTACCTTCAAGAACTCTTCCTGTGAATTCATCTATAATAAGAGCCTTTCCTTCTTTGACTAGATAATCTACATCCTTTTTGAATAAATGCTGAGCTTTAAGGGATTGATTCAAATAATTCATCAAAAATATATTTTCTACATCATATATACTAGAGGCAGGAGATATAATTTTTTTTTCTACCAAAATTTGATCTATGTGATTAATGCCCAAATCTGTTATATGAACTGTTTTAGCTTTAAAATCTATTTCATAATCTTTATTTTCTAATAAAGATATGACATTATTTATTTTGTTATAAAGATGCAATTTTTCTTCTACTGGTCCAGAGATAATAAGAGGAGTCCTTGCTTCATCGATCAATATTGAATCTACTTCATCTATAATTGCATAATCTAAATTGGATTGAATTTTGTTTTCTGTAAAATATCTCATATTATCCTTCAGATAGTCAAATCCAAGTTCATTGTTTGTAGCGTATAAAATATCAGAATTATAAGCTAATTTTCTTTCTTCTGGAGAAGAATTATTTACTATACAGCCTGTTTTGATACCTAAAAATTCAAAAATTTTCTGCATATTGCTTGAATCTCTCACTGCTAAATAATCATTCACAGTTACAATATGTACCTTTGAACCTAATATTGCATTAAAATAAGCTGGAAGAGTAGCTGCTAGAGTTTTTCCTTCTCCTGTCTGCATTTCGGCTATTGAAGAGCTATTTAATACTATTCCACCTATTATTTGAGAATCGAAATGTCTCTGATTCAAAATTCTCTTAGACACTTCTCTTATAGTTGCAAAACTTTTATATAGAATTTCTTTTGTATCAAAATTTTGAGAAAAATTTTTTTTCAAAATGTTAGTCATATTTGCTAGCTCTTCTGTAGTTTTCTCTCTGAATGAAGATTCTAAGCTATTTATTTTTTCTACTTCAAATAATATTTTTTTTATTTTTCTATCATTTTCTGTTCCAAAAACTTTGGATAAAATTTTAAACATTTCAATTTTTTATTAAATAAGTGATAAATATAAATCTATTTTAAAAAATGTAATTTTGTCACTTTTTATTGTGTGATAAGTTTTATACATCAAATTCTCAATTATACTCATATGTAAAGAGCTGTAAATTTATATCTTTTTAGAAAATATGATTTAATAGACAAAAATGCCAATTATTTGTCCATTATATCATTTTAAATGATTATTTTTATTTGCTTTACAAATATTTATATTATAACATTCCGTCTGTTTACAGTTTATTTTATTAAATTTAGATATTTTTATATAATGTACATTCTCAAAAATTTTGTAAAACATTCATTTTTAGTATTTTTTATATTATTAGGTTTAGCTGTTTTTGCTAATTCTGAAATAATTTTCTCGAAACCTCAGCAAACTAGTACTGATAAGATCTCTACGCCACAACTTGAGACTATAAGTTCAAAAGAACATAAGAAAAATCCTACTTTAAGTAAAAATCCTGAGGTAAATAAAAATGTTGAAAAAAAAGACAGTAATAGGCTTTTAGCAACTTATTATGATAGAAATAAAAAATTAATAGAATTTAGAATAAAAGATCTTCAATTGCATCTACAGCCCAATGATCAATTTAGTCAAATTTCTCAAAATGGTAATTTTGATCTTTCTGCATTAGAAAAAATGTATGATGACTTCGATTCTAATACACAAAAAACTTTAATACAAAGTTTCGTTTTTGGAAATATAATGACAGATGAAGCACAAAAAAGTTCTTTAAAAGATTCACAAGAATATAAAAAAATTACAAAAAATGTCTTAGATAGCATTTTAACAAACATGTACATAAGTTACGAGTTAATGCAGCATCCAGATTTTGAAAGAATAATGCAAGAAACATATGATGCTTACGTAAGCAATACAAAAAAATCTTCTGAGTGGAAAATACAATTTGTCTATTTTGAAGAGGAAAAACATGCACAAGAATTTTATCAAAAAATCTCTAAAAAACCTGAAGAATTTGTATCTTTAGTAAAAAATTCTAAAACTGTTAAACATCATTCTCTAAACAAAGGTTACTCTGAAGAATCCGAATTGGATAAAAAATTGAAAGATATTTTACTGAACATGAGTATTAACTCCTTTTCTAAACCATTTAAGATAGATACTGGAGGAGGATGGCTTATAATAAAATTATTAGATAAAAGACCTGCAAATATATTAAGTAAAGAAGAAAAGAAAGCAAGTTTGACCCCTTTAGTTCAAGAAAAAATTATGAATATATTAAGTCAGCAAAAATTAGAAGAAGCTAAATTAGATATAAAATAGCAAATTGCTATTTCTATATCTATATTAAAGCATATGATTTTTTTGTAATCACTGAGATTTTTTATGATAAAAACCTCTAGATTTTGCTTACTCTTTAAAATTATTCGATTTTTTTATAAACCTTCTTCATAAATCATAACATAATAATAGCTTTTTCTAGAAAAAATATGATATTTTTAGTTACGCTTTTACTATCTAATATATTATTTATACTCACATCTTATGCTCTTATATTTGAGAATTATTTCTCAAATATCTACCAATCTTATTAGTTTTATAATTTTTGCTTGTCTCTTATTTTACTCTATTTTTGATCTATACCACAGTACAAGATATATAAATCTGCGTTTCTCAATAAATTACATCTAAATTTATTGGTTTTGATCTAAATCTATCTAGAAAAAAATTTCCCCATTACTATTTATAAATAAAATTTCAACAAATTTTATTTATCTAAAATAGATTTTTTTTCTAAACCAGAAAATGTATCACCTGAACATTTTGTTATTTCTTGATCACAAATGTCCAAATTATTGACTAAAAACGCTTTGGTCATTTCGATTATATTACCACTAAGCACTTTATTAATAATTCTAAAATACTATTAATATATTATTGCACTATCTTAATTCACCAATGCAAACACTCTAATATGTAATTATTAACCTACACACTATACTAACTCTATATTATTATCCGAACTAAACAATTCAAACATTGTAAAATTAGTGATCTGTTAAAAAATTCACATCATGATTTTTTTTGAAAAAAAAATTTTTTAAAAAGAGCGGGTGATGAGAATCGAACTCACATGACTAGCTTGGAAGGCTAGGGCTCTACCATTGAGCTACACCCGCAAAATACATAAATATGATGTGGAGAGAGAAGGATTCGAACCTTCGTACGCAATGCGGTCAGATTTACAGTCTGATGCCTTTAACCACTCGGCCATCTCTCCATATAACTGTTTTATTACTTCATTACAAAACAAAGTATAAAAAAACAAATACTAAATCAAAATTTTTAGGAAATCAAATAAAGAAATAGACTCTTGATCTAATTCTTTACAAAGGATTTTTACTTTTATAATTATTAATAGCTTCTTTGATTGCATCTTCTGCAAGTAAAGAACAATGTAATTTTACTGGTGGCAATGATAAATGCTCTGATATATCTATATTTTTTATCTTGAAAGCATCTTCAATTTTTTTACCTTTTATCCACTCACTAGCAAGAGAACTGGAGGCAATGGCTGAACCACAGCCAAAAGTTTTAAATTTTGCATCTGTAATAATAGAGTCCTCATTCACCTGAATTTGCAACCTCATTACATCACCACAAGCAGGAGCACCTACAAGGCCTGTACCAACATTTTGATTAGATTCATCCAAACTACCTACATTTCTAGGATTTTGATAATGATCTATTACTTCTTTACTATAAGCCATATTTAATTTTGAATATAAAATAACAATTAACCATGAATGAAAATTTTAACAAAAATTGACTGTATCTACAAGAAGATTTTTTAACAAAAACATAATAATTACTGATATAATGTTTTTTAGAAGAAATTATCTAAAATGTGATGATTTTAATGTTATAGTTTGCACTCGTAACTTAATTGGATAGAGTACTACCCTCCGAAGGTAGCTGTTATCGGTTCAAATCCGGTCGAGTGCTTTTTGTTGAAAGAATTTTTTCTAAAATATAAAATAGGCATATATGGAAATATTGGATTTTTACGAAAAAATTAGAATTCAGGTCAGTATTGCTGATATAATATCTAGATTCACTAAAATTACATTTAAAGGTAAAGAATTTATAGGATTATGCCCTTTTCATAAAGAAAGAACTCCTTCTTTTACTGTCAGCACAGAAAAAAGATTCTATCATTGTTTTGGTTGCGGAGCACATGGTGATTTGATTGAATTTTACTCAAAGATGAATTCTCTAAAATATCATGATTCAGCAATCAAATTAGCACAGGAATATAACATTATATTGCCTATTAGAAAGGAAAAAAATCAAATTTCAGTTATAGAAAATAATTTTGATCCAGAAATTTTCGTTAAATTTTTTCAATCAAATTTAACGCAAAATGTCATAACTTATCTTAAAAAGAGAGGCCTTAACCAAGACTTAATATCTAAATTTGAAATAGGATATTTACCTAATAATATAGTTTTCAGAAATTTTGTGAAAACTCATAATATAAAATCTCAAGATCTCATCAAATTTGGTTTGATATCTAAACAAAGTGAAAATAATACCTGTATTTTTCAAAATAGGATTATATTTCCAATAAGGAATATATATCATCATATAATAGCTTTTGGAGGAAGAATTACAGATTCTAATAAAAAAACTGCTAAATATTTAAATTCTCCAGAAACAGATCTATTTAAAAAAAAAGAAATCATATACGGAGAGCATATTGCATTACCACAATCCACTAAAAATGGATTTATAATATTAGTAGAAGGATATTTAGACCTTATTATTTTACATAAAATGGGATTTAACAATACAGGAGGAATTTTAGGTACTGCTCTTTCAAATAAACATCTTGAAAAAATTTTTGGATATACAAATGAATTAGTCATATGTTTTGATAGAGATTTGGCTGGTAAGAGAGCTATTGTTAGACTAATAGATATTGTTCTTCCTTATATTTCTCCCCAAAAAAAAATAAGCTTTGTAATATTACCTGAAAATTCTGATCCTGGAGACTTACAAAATGTTAATAATCCTGACATGTTTTCTTTTTTACTGAAAAAAAGAAATAGTTTATCTGAAATGATATGGGATTTAGAATTTCATAAACATAAAATATCTACTGCTGAAGATAAAGCTTTTTTAGAATATAGGTTAAAAAAATATATATTGTTAATTAAGGATAAAATAGTAAAAAATAATTTCGAGTATTTTTTTAGATCCAAATCTTGGAAGTTACTCAAAAACAATAATATTTTAGAAAAAAAACAAAATTTATTTAATATTGCTGACATTAAAAATTATTCAGAGCTAGAATTACTAGAATATATTATATTATCATTAGTCATTTTTTATCCTAGCATTTTACAAAATAAAGATTTATTTAACAAATTTTATGAAACTGAATTTAAAAAAGATTTATTAGGAGATTTTAAATTTTTTATCTGCGAAATTTTTTTACAAGAAAATGATATTAATTTTGAAAAAATTGATTCTAAATCTAAAAAAACTGGTTTTGAATCCTTAATTATGTTAATATCTGGTATTGTGAAGGAAGATTTTGCTGTGCTTTTTTCACAGATTAATTCTCAAAATTCTAATATCTATTTTGAATTTTTTATCAAAAAAAAATATTTAGTGCTGTTGCGCAAAGAATATTCTTATATAGTACAAAATGTCAGTAATTTTCAAGATAAAAGAATATTACATTATGTATCAGAAATACATAAAATCGATCAAGAACTTAGTATCTTTAATGAAGAAGCTTTTTAAGTTAATCTATAAACAATTATATGAAAAATTTTGAAAATAAATCCTCCACTACAACTGTATCAGAAAAATTTATCCAAGATGCTAAAAAAACAGGCATTGTGACTTATTCTCAAATAAACGATGCTTTAGGAAGAGAAAAGATATCAGTTAATACTATAAATCAAACATTATCTGATCTAGAAGAAGAAAATATCAGTATAATAGAAGATGACGAAAATTATTCTGCAGAAAATATTTTGAACATAAAAAAAAAAGAAAAGAATATTGAAAATGCTTCAGAATCAGAATCAGATGCTAATATTGACTTCAGAGAAGAGGATGCAGAAAATGTTCAAGAAGATGAAACAGGTACTACTGATGATCCAGTAAGGTTATATTTAAAAGATATGGGAATTGTTACTCTTCTTTCTAAAGAAAATGAAATGGACATTGCTAAAAGAATTCAAAGTGGTAAATTTAGAATGTTAAGAGCAATTTGCTCAAATCCTTTAGGTATAAAATATTTCATCAAATTATATGAAGATTTTTTGAATGAAAAAATTCAATTAAGAGATTTTATAGATCTTGACAGTATGATAGATAAATCTGCTTCAGTCCAATTCGAAAAAGAAGATATTGATACCCCTGATGATGAAGAAGAAATTATTGATGAAGTTATTACAGAAAGCCCTAACAAGCCAGAAGCAGAAATTAAAGAAGAAATGTGTAACAAATTAGATGAGATTAATTTATTAGCAAATGAAATTTTGGATAATTTTCATCTCCAAAATCAATCTTTGCAAGAAAAAATTGATTTGCTAGCTAATAAAATTAATTCCTGCGCTTTATATCCTTCTCAAATTAATAAGGTAAAAGAAGAAATTTATACTGAAAATAAAGAACTTCTTAAAAAAGAAAGTGAATTGTTTAATGTAATTTCCAAATACAACGTTTCTAAAGAGATTTTTTTACAAAATTATGAAAAAATTTTTGATTTTGAAAATACTCAAAAATCTATGCTTGCTTGTATCAAAAATTATTATCCTGAATTTTATGATAAAAATTACAAATACGCTCAAGAAACAGTAGAAATGTTTTTATCATTTAGGAAAAAAATCGGTATAGCATTTAAAATGTTTAAAGATATTGTAAAAAATATTAAAGCATCCGAAAGGCTAACACATACAGCTAAAAAAGAAATGATAGAGGCTAATTTAAGACTAGTAATCTCTATAGCAAAAAAATATTCTAATAGAGGATTACAATTTTTAGATTTAATTCAAGAAGGCAATATTGGTTTGATGAAGGCTGTAGATAAGTTTGAATATAGTAGAGGATTTAAGTTTTCTACATATGCTACTTGGTGGATTAGACAATCTATTACAAGATCTATTGCGGATCAAGCAAGAACTATCAGAATTCCTGTTCATATGATAGAAACTATCAATAAAATTATCAGAACTTCTAGACAGATGAACATAGAGCTAGGTTATGAACCGACCTCTGAAGAAATCGCAAAAAAACTTTCTATTCCAATAGAAAAAGTACGTAAAGTACTAAAAATTGCTAAAGAACCTGTAAGTCTTGAAAGCCCTATAGGAGAAGAAGATGGAGGATTTTTAGGAGATTTTATAGAAGATAAAAATGCTACTCAACCAATAGAAGCTGCTATCCAATCTAATCTAAAAGAAACCACTACTAGTATATTATCAACACTAAGCGCAAGAGAAGAAAGAGTTTTAAGAATGCGTTTTGGCATAGGTATGCCAACAGATTTCACATTAGAAGAAGTTGGTAAACAATTCCAAGTTACAAGAGAAAGAATCAGACAAATAGAAGCAAAAGCATTACGAAAACTTAAACATCCTACAAGATCTAAACAAATAAAAAGTTTTTTAAGCTTATCTAATAATTATCCTTCTAATGAGAAGTAACAATGTAAATAATTTTTCTGATTCAATTTACTAACTGAATTGCACTAACAGATATTGAACTTTTTTATTTTTTGTCAAAGCTTTTCTGTGATATTTTGTAGGAGAATAATTTTTTAATATTTCAGACGGATTATCATATTTGTTTACAGAAAAATATTCACAATCTTGAAATAATTCTTCTGTATGAGAAATATAATTTTCATCATCAGAAATAAAGTGAATTAGAGAAGATTTCGATAATTTAGGGATAATCTTATTTAAAAAAAAGTAATTGACTAATCTTCTTTTTTTTTGCCTAGTTTTAGGCCAAGGATCAGGAAATAAAATAAAAACTTCTGTTAAGATGTGATTAGGTAGATTTGGCAGCAAATTATATATATCGTCTTGGAATAAAATATAGTTTTTTAATTCATATTTTTCAATCAAGTTAAGAAAATTTATAATTCCGTTTAAGAATACCTCGCATGCTAAGAATAATGTATCTGGATTATTAATCATTCTACTAATTAGATATTCTCCATTACCAAATCCTATTTCTAATTCTATAGATTTCCCTTTTTCAAGTAATTGATCTAGATTTATATTAGTAAAAAAATTTGATTTATTTTTTTCTAATACATGATATTTAGAATTAGAAATTTGTTTGAATTTTCTTCTAGCGAAAGATTTTATAAAATTATGAGAAAATTTCATTTTTTTGAAAATCATTTATTGACTTAAAAAGGAGTTAAACAGTAATTTTCTGTAACTGCAGGAATCTACATTAGGGAATACATATCTATTTATGAAATATGATAATATTTTCAGAGATTGTAATAATTCTTGCAAAGAGATTTGTTTTTTTTGGGGGGGATAAATTAAGCATTCTGGTAATAAAAATAGTTTTTTGCTGTATTCTTGACCTATTTCCCTACAAACAGCTTTTCCAGATTTAGGCGAAAGAAATTTCAAATTTTCCTTTTTACCAGTAACTACACATTTTGTTGTATCTATACCATAACCTGCAGCCTCTAGAAGATTTATTTCAAAAAAGATGTAATCTATTGGGTAGATTTGGATTTTTGTGATGATATTTAGAAATTCATGTAATATGTGAAAAAATTTTATTTGAGGCTCCCTTTCCTTAAAAGCTATCTTGGTCAAATTTAATGCTGATCTCAGAGCTAAAATTTTTGATTGATCGAAATATATTCTTTCCAGAAATGATTTTATTAAATCACATTTAAATACTCCTAAATGCTCTTCTAGTCTTGCTGTCCAAATTACGTCTATTAGTGATCCCTCATGTAATATGTTAGCATTCTTTTTCCCATATAACAATGCTGAATATATACCGTGATTTTCTGTGAATACTCTCAAAATATAAGATTTTTCTGCATATAATTTTTTGCTTAAAATTATTCCTTTATCTCTAAATCTCACTTAAGTTTCTACCCACAAAATAAATTATATATAATTAGTATAATAAAAAATATCGGATTTGTTCAATGATTTTATATATAGAATTGTTTACAACAAACAATAATATAATAATCAATAATAATATTTGAGCAGGAGAAATGATAAAGAAAATTTGTAAATTAGGCATTAATCTAGATAAAATTGCACTTGCAGATAAAGAAAAAAGATTAATTAAAATAAAAGGAGCAGATATATGAAAAACTAATTTAAAACTTTCACTAAGTACTAAAACAAAAAATTTAGTAAAATCTTCTATATGAAAAATCATACCAAATGGAAATTTTTGATAACTATTAATGAACGAAAGGATAAACATGTGCTCTAAATCAAACGCAAAAATCGCTACAATTATATTCAACATGAAGAAATTGCTAAAAACAGAAATATTTATTTTTTGACTTGGATCAAAATTAGATGCTATTCCTAAGGAAGATTGGTTAGATATAAAATGATCAACCACGTAAATTGCGAAAGAGAAAATTTTACTGGATATTGAAATGATCATTCCAATTAAAATTTCTATAACTGCATAATATGTAAGCAATATTGGATTGGTACTATTTATCAACAGTTGTTTTTCTATTGAAGGAAAAATTACACAAGTTAATACGAAAGCTATCGCAACTATTTCTTTTTTATATAAATATTTGTTAGAAATAATAGGAAAATTCACCAAAGCAGAAATTACCCTAATTAGTATTAATAAGAATTTTATTAAAATTATTTCAAGCTCTGACATTTTATCACTTCATTCTGTCTTCCTAATATAATTTTTTTATCACTTATTTTATCATCAATATTTTTTAAACTTTCCTTTATGAGTTTTATCCAAGAATATTGAGAATTTACATTGCTTTGTACATCGCATATCACTAGATATTCAGATGCTCTAGTAAGAGCTACATATAACAGGCGAATATATTCTTGTAACATTTTTAAATGTTCTTTTTCCACTATTTCTTGATGTAAAGAAGAAAAAGAATTTTTGCCAGGATTCTTTACGAATAATTCTCCTTCTTTGTAAAATAAGTTCATTGTATTAGATGGTACGCTATGTGCATCGCATAATATTACTATAGGCGCTTCTAAACCCTTGGATGCATGTATCGTCATTAATTTTACATTATTGTCTATAGGATTTTCTATATTTAATGAAGGATTATCATTTTCAATCCAAGTTACAAATTGATTTAAAGATTGGTTTTGGTTATTTATATATTCATAATTTAAATATATTAGTTCGTCTATTATTATATTTAATTTATTTTTCTCAAATTTCTTTTCGTATAATTTTCTTATTCCTAAATTATCTGCTATGAATAGAAAAATATTATTTGACTCAAATTCTTGATGAAGTTTGATCATTTGTGATAATTGGTTATGTATTTTTTGGGATAATTCAGACAGCTCATTAGAATTGTAATAGTTATTTTTAATGCATTCCCATAATGACAAATTTTCTGTTTTACATAATATTAATTTTTGTAGCTCATCCTCTGTTAAGTTTATTGAAGGTATTTTTAGCACTGATGCTAGATTTAGTTCATCATATGGATTGAGTAAGAACTTTGCTATTGACATGAAGTCTTGTCCTATAATATTTTCTTTTATTTTAGTCTTTCCAAAACTAGATAATTTTATTTTAGATTTAGAAAATCTTTTTTGTAGAGCTTCTGTTAGCTGACTTCTTTTTCTACATAATATTAAAAAATCAGATTCTTCTACAATCCTGTTTTGAGATTTTAGAGTAATTTTAGAATTAATCTTATCTTCTATGAAATTATAAATATCATTTGCTAAAGAGAGGAATTTTTCTTCAGTTAATTTTTCTATATTATCATTTCCTACAATTGACAAAGATTTAATAATGTCTTTTTGATTTTTATATAATGGCCAAATTTCTATTTTACCCTCAAAAGATTTTTTACTTTCGATTTCAGATATAGGTAAAGCAATATCAGGATATTTCTCTTGTATATTACTAAACACTGCAAAAACAAAATTGTTAATTTCTTTTGCAGAACGATATGACGTAAATAATTCTTGAGATATAAATTTACAATTTGCTGATATGAAATTTTTTTCTAAAGTTTTTATAAATTGAAGATAATAATTTAAATCTACTGATTGAAAGCTGAATATTGATTGCTTTAAGTCTCCTACTATGAAAATTGATTTTTTTTCTGATTGATTATTATAATTATAATTCGAATAATATTCTCTAATTAAACTATCTATGATTTGCCATTGATATGGGTTAGTATCTTGAGCTTCATCTACTAAAATATGGTCTATAAAATTGTCTAATTTATATAACATCCAATCCTTTATATTGGGTTTATTGAGTAAATCTAGAGTTTTGATGATTAAATCTTGGTAATCTAGGAATCCGAGGTTATTTTTTTCTTTTTCGTATAATTTTATAAAAGATTCTAAAAAGATTTTTATAATTTTGGAATGAATTAAAAACAATTTATTTTGTAATGCATTTTCAAGTTGAAAAAATTTTTCTTGTAATTCTTTTATATAACATGTATCAGCATTGAATTTTTTTTCAGAAATATATTTCTTTTCCCCTGATTTTGTTAAAAACAATGAGTGTATTTCTTCTATATCTATATTATTAATATATTTATTCAAAATTTTGTCTTCAATCAGTTTTTTTTTTTGATAATCAAATGAAGATGTTATTTCGAATTTTTCACCTATTAATTTTGTGGTATCTTTGTCACTAGAGGATTCAATATTTTGAAATAAATATATTTTTTCTATTGCTTCTAGAAGCATTTTATCTATCTGAGTTTCATGTATGTTACTGAATATATATTTTCCAATGTTCTTGTAGTCTTTAGATAAGAATAATTTTTTCTTTACTTTTTTTATGACTTCTGTTTTTTGATATTCAGAAATTATCTTAAATTCATAGCTTATATTCGTTTCTAGAGTGAAAAGAGAAAGCATTTTTTGGCAAAAACTATGTATGGTTTGTATATTGAGTTTGGTTGCACTATTTAGATATTCTAGATACAAGTCTTTTGCTCTCTTTATTTCTTGTTTTGAGGGGGTATATTTAAAATTTTTTTCTATATCTTGCTCTATTTCTTTTAAATCTTGCGAAGACCAAGCTAAAATTTTTGCTAAAATCCTGCTTTCTATTTCAGAAGCTGCATTTTGCGTGAAAGTTATGCATAATATCTTAGAAAAATTATTAGAACTGAGAATGAGTCTTAATACACGATCTGTGAGAATTTTTGTTTTGCCATTTCCAGCAGAAGCATTTATCCATACTGAATTACTAGGTTCAGAAAATTCTTTCACATATTACCATTAATATCATTTATTAGCTAATTATTTTTTATAAATTTTTACTTATGCTAGAAAATATAGCTAAACATACAGAATATGGATCAGCATCAGCTCCTGGCCTTCTATCTTCTAAATAACCACTTTTGTTCTTTAAAGTAGATGGAGGAATACGAACAGAACTATTTCTATTTGAAGGATTTTCATAAGAAAAATTATCTATATTAGAAGTTTCATTTTTACCAGTTAGTCTATCAGCTAAGTCACAACCAAAATATTTAAGATCCTCTTTATGAGTGGCTAAAAGTGATTTCAATATTAAATCTTTAAATTCAGTAAAGCCTTCTTTTGATCTTGTTTGTTTTGTAGAAAAATTAGTGTGTAACCCAGAACCATTCCAATCACTGCTTTTGATATATTTACTTTTAAAAGAAATATGACTATCAAAACATTCTCCAGCCTTAAAAAGTAGCCAACGAGCAAACCATAAATGATCACATATATTTAAAGGATCTACTCTTTCTCCCTCTCGCCCTCTATAACCTATTTGGAATTCCCACTGGCCTAGCATTACTTCAGAATTCATTCCATGATAAATAATGCCAGATTCAAGACAGTATTTCATATGCAAATGAGCAATCTCTTGACCAGCTGTATTGTCTTTACCAACACCGCAATAATATGGTCCTTGAGGTTCTGGAAATCCGGTAGACGGCCATCCAACAGGTCTTTTATCTTTAATTATTACGTATTCCTGTTCAAAACCTACCCAAGGATCCAATTTTTTGGAATATTCATCTAAAAATTTCCTTAATTTATAACGATTATTGGAAATATGATATTTGTGATTTGAATCTAATACCTCACATAAGATTAAATATCCGTTACCTTCTGATATTAAAGGATTTTTTATGAAATTAACTGGTTTTAGGATACAATCTGAATTTTCAATATTAGATTGATTAGTAGAAGAACCATCAAAATGTGTTTCAGGAAAATCTGTAATATTAGGATTTTTAGGTAAATTTGATATTTTTGTTTGAGATCTTAATTGTGATAAAGGTTCAGATCCATCTAACCAAATATATTCTAATATATGTAAATTTTTCATAACAAAAAATTAAGTGATTGTAAGTATTTATAGTCCAAATTCAAAATTATATAAAACTTAGTTAATTTAGCAATGAAATTATAATTTATTTTTCAAATTTTTTTTGAGAAAGATATTTTTGTAAATTTTTTGATCTTACGTGGTTCTGGAAATCTTTATTATATATCATCTCCCCTTCTGGAGTAGAAAGAAAATATAAAAAATCAGTTTCGGGAGGGTTTAGTACAGATTTTAATGATAATAATCCTGGACAAGAAATTGCTGTTGGAGGTAATCCATAATATTTATAACTGTTAAATTTAGATTCTATTTTTAAATCTTGAAAATTAAGGTTACGAGTTATATTATATCTTCCTTCAGAAAGAAAATATGTTAATGTAGAATCTACTTGTAATCTCATATTTAATTTTAATCTCTTAATTAATATAGAAGCAATTTGAGGCTTATCTTTTTCATATTTTGATTCTCTTTCTATAATAGACGCAAGAATTAATATCTCTCTTTTACTTTTGATAGGAAGATTTTTGTTTAATGATTTTTCTAAATTTTCTAAAAGATCATCCATTTTGGATTTCATTTGGTCTATTAGAGATTGTCTTTTTGTGCCATAAAAATAATAATATGTGGATGGAAAAAGAGAACCTTCTTCTATATTTTCTTCGATTTCTCCTTTTAGATAAGGATTTTCGTTTAATATTGTTAATATATTCAGTACAGAAAAACCTTCTGGAATTGTAATTTTTCTTATCAAGGATTTTCCTTTATAAATCTTTTTAAGAGATTTGATACTTCCTTCTCCTTTTAAAAAACAATATTCTCCAGTTTTTAGTTTTGATCCTAATAACTTATTTGAAATATAATTTAGTAAAACAAATAATTTTGGACAAGATATAATACCATGTTTTTCCAATATTTTAGAAATTGACCTTGCGGATTCATTTTCTGAAACCAAGATCACTATATTTTTACAAGAAAGCGTTTTTATATCTGTAATTTTGTCTATTTTTTCAACAGATAAATTTATTGTTAATATTGCAAGCAGGAAAATTTTTATAAATTTGAAAAACATTTACATAATTAAAAATTAATAATTAATATGTTACTATTATAGAGAAGATTATAAAATTAAGTAAAGGATATATTGATTATGCAAAATAGCTTAGCTTCTTTTCAACATTTTGGAGAAAAAATTAAATTTCTTGTGTTAGAAAACATAGACTATATTTTTCTAGCAGCGATTTTTTTGGTATTGATATTTATATTTTGGGATACGAAAATATTTCGTAAAAATAATTCAAAAAATTCGTTTAAAGATCTAGAAAATAGTACTTATTTTACAAAATCTCAATTGTTACACAAAAAAAAAGCAGATTTAGATAAATTAAATTCTAAAGAAAAACTCAAAATCTCTTGGCAATTCTTAACTGATATTATTGAATATGTAAGAAATTTTTTTTCCAAAGAAGATAAAGATATAGTTGAAAAAGTAGGAATTATTTTTAAAAAAAATGGGGTTAAATATGTTCATGTTGTTGAAGCTGAATTAAATTCTGCTATCAATAAAGAAAAGCTTTACGAACATCACAAAAAGGGAAAAGAAAGAAATTTATAGACACATAGGATTAGCTATATATATTTATTTAACATCTCCTTTGTAAAAAATTTTTATTGATTATATTTTATTTTTTTGTTTTAGTATCAGATATTAGAATTTATTGAATATTAAATAAATGAGATGTAGTTTTTACTGTATATCAAAAGAAATTGATTTTGAGAGTTATATTTTTTATTTAAAAGATAAAAATTATAAATTTTCTTCTTATGAAGATTCCATATGTACTTTTATAGGTTCTACAGAAGTTTTCATATTTAAATTTGGATCTATTGTTATGTGGGGGATAGAAGAAAAGGAAAAAGAACAATTCATTATTGACCAAATCAAGGATTTTGCTATAGATTTAGAAAAAAAATACATCTATGATTTTATTTCCTTTAATTATAAGAAAAACAATGAATCCACTTATGTTGATGCTCAAAACAACATGTTGATTTTAAAAGATGATTATAGTTTTACAAAATTATCTATCTCTTACGCATTGGCTCAATCAGTTAAATTAGAAATGCTAGAGATTTTAGTGCTTGACCTTTTAAATAACACAAAATCTATATATTTAAATCTTTCAAAAACAGGAAAGATATCCCTTTCTAAGAAGGAAATATCTCAGAAATTAGGAGTTTTATTTGGAGCCAGATATTTAATTAATTTATATAGTGATGTTTTAGATTTACCAGAATTTTTTTGGAAAAGGCCAATTTATGAGGAATTATATCTTAAAATCGCTGAATTTGAAGATATTAAAATTCGCCAAGATACTTTAAATAGAAGGGTAGATATTATATATGAAGTTTATCAGGCTTTATCTAATGAGCTTAATCATATACAATCTGCTAGACTTGAAATGGTAATTATTTTACTGATTGCTGCAGAAACTTTTACTGCCATGAGTAATTCTGGTATTTTTTACTATTTAAAAAATTTCTTTGTTAAATTTTTAGAAATAATTTGACACAAATTATTCATTCATTAAGTAACAAAATGCATTTTCAGTTTATTTACTAGCAATAAAGATATGTTATAATAAAATATTACAGATATTTTAAATGTTTTCTAGTAAAAACTTTATAAGAACTGAGACAAAAAAGATGCGAAAAAAATCTGATAAATTTGATTATGTGAAATCGAATTTATTGTTAAATCAGAATTTGATTGCAGTCTTAAAATCTATAGAAAGTGGCTTTTATAAAGAAGGTAAAAAAAAATTATTGGGTATGTATTGTTCATTACAAGGAGAACCTGATCTTACGAAAATTATGTTTAATATGTCTTGGAAAATAGCTCTACCTAAGATTTATGATAGAAAATTTATCAAGATGATTTCATGGAATTTGGATCAAAATAATTTAACCAAAGGGGATTTGGGCATTTTAGAACCAATTAGTAATGAAGAATTAATGCCAGATGTAATGATAGTGCCTGGAGTTGCTTTTAGTATTGACGGATATCGCATTGGTTTCGGTCATGGATATTATGATCAGTATTTATCAAGAATCAGCAACCAAAAAGCTAATTTTTTTTCCATAGGCGTGTGCTTTCATCAATTTTTGATTGAAAATTTTATACAAAATTCTTGGGACTTTAAATTTCATTTTGTGATTACAAATAAAATTATATTAAAATTATGAATTTAGACATATTAAATAATTATCACATTTTAGATATTGTAAGTTTTTTTTTGATATCTATTTATACTTTATCAGGTTTTTATTTTGGATTTGTAAGAACCTTGTTTGATAATCTTGTGTTTTTTGTCTCTTTAATTTTATTAACTTTAATGTACCCTTATTGTAAAAATTTTTTAAGATTATATATAGAAAGTGATTTTATGTTATTTTTGTTTAATTTAATATTATTATATATTGTATTTGTAATTTTTAACGTTATGACAAAATCGGCTATGAAACCAGTTATAGATAATTTTCGTCTTGGATTTATGAATAATTTTTTAGGAGCCTGCATAGGATTTACTAAGGGTTGTATATTATTGTTGGTTGCTTTTACTATTTTTGTAATATTCTATTTCAATCTATACAAAACAGAATATATAAAAGACAAAATATCTTGTTTAGATGAAAAGTCTTATCCAGTGATTTTAAAAGAAGCCCAGGTTTTTTCTTTGTTAGACTTTTATATGAAAGGTCTTATAATTTATGTTCCTGATTATATCATAGAAAAAATTAAAAATTTGGATTTCTTTAGTAAAAATGAAAAGTGAAAAACAAGCTTTTACTTCTCATTTAGGAGAAATTAAACGCAGATTAAGGTTCATAATTTTTTTTTACATATTTTTCTTCGTACTATTGTATTTTTACAAAGAAAAGTTATATATTTTTACTCTTTCCCCTTTATCAAGTGACTTTTTTAGTAATGTTGAAAATATAATATATACAGGTCTTGCTGAAGCTTTTTTTAGTTATTTAAAATTGTCAGGATTTTTTGCGTTCTTATTAATTATACCTATAATTAATTGGCATATTTATTGCTTTATTTCTCCAGCTTTATTTACTAGAGAAAAAAAAATTGCTATTATAATCCTCATTTTATCTCCTTTTCTATTTTTGATGGGGTTTTTTTTTGTGTTCTTCTTTGTAATGCCTAAAGTATGGTATTTTTTTTTAAGTTTTGAAAATCTACAATATAATATTCCTCTTGTTTTGCAGGCCAAAATTGGTGAATATGTGAATTTAGTAATTCAATTTATTTTTGCATTTGGCATGGTGTTTCAATTACCAATAATAATCATTATTCTGAGCATTCTAAATTTTGTGAATTCTCTATCTTTGATCAAATTTAGAAAATTAGCTGTTGTTTCTAGTTTTGTTATTGGAGCTTTTTTGACTCCGCCAGATATTTTAAGTCAATTTTGTTTGGCTTTACCTATGATTTTTTTGTATGAAATTTCTATAAAAATTATCAAATATTTAGAAAATAAGAAAATGGATATAAAATGTTAAGTATAAAATGGATAAGAAATAACAAGGAGAGTTTTAGTAAATTTTTAAAAAAGAGAAATATTCCAGATTTTGATTTAGAAACATTATTAACTTTAGATGAAGAAGTAAGGCAAATTACTACTTTAATACAAAGTTTTAAACAGTCCAAAAGTAAAAAATCTGCTTTGTTAGCAAAATTTCGAGGTGTTTCTAATAGGGATGTAATCAATCTTAAAAGGGATATAGACCATATTGATGAAAAATTATCTGAATTAGATAATAGGTCAATAGTTGAAGAGAAGTTACATAAAATGTTGAGCGAGGTCCCAAATTTACTAGATGAAGATGTACCAGAAGGTATCGGAGAGGATATGAATCAAGTGTTAAAAACTTATGATGCTTCTGATAAAAAATTTTCTTTTGAGATTCAGACACATGATAAGATCCTCAATGATTTACAAATGATAGATTTTATAAATACTTCTAAATTCTCTGGAAGCAAATTTGTAACTTTAAAAGGTGATTTAGCTAAATTTAATAGAGCTTTGATAAATTTCATGATAGATCATAATACTAATTATGGTTTTGAAGAGCTTTACCCTCCTTATATTGTAAGAGAATCCGCTCTTTATAATACTGGACAATTGTATAAGTTTCACAATGATCTTTATCTTTTATCAGAAGATAAGCTTGGCTTAATTCCAACTGGAGAAGTTCCTTTAGTTAATATGGTTGCAGACAGTATTTTAAAGTTAGAAGAATTACCTAAAAGATTTGTTGCCTTCACTTCCTGTTTCAGAAGAGAAGCTGGTAGCGCAGGGGTTGAAAACAAAGGTTTAATAAGAAATCATCAATTTGGTAAGGTAGAACTTGTTAGTATTACTGATGAGCTAAATTCTAAAGAAGAACATGAGTTCTTATTGCATGTTGTTGAAAATTTATTAAAGAAATTAGAAATTCCTTATAGAGTTGTAGTTCTATGTGGAGGAGATACAGGATTTACAGCTTCTAAGACGTTTGATATCGAAATATGGTTACCAGCTAGTAAGATTTATAAAGAAATTTCTAGTATTTCTAACTGTAGGGATTTTCAGTCTAGGAGAGCTAATATTAGATATAAAGATGCCAATAATAAAAATGTTCTTGCTCATAGTTTAAATGCTTCGTCAACAGCTATTGGGAGGACCATTATAGCTATAGCAGAAAATTACCAGGATTTAAATCACTCAATATCAATTCCGTCTGTTTTGATTCCTTATATGGATGGTCAAAAAAAACTCATGAAAAAAAAGGAATAAAAAAGCAGTGATTGAAAATGCTAAAAAGATTATAGCTATTGAATCTAGTTGTGATGATAGCGCAGTCTCTATTTTTGATTCTGATTTAGGAGTGTTATCTAATGTTATCATTTCTCAAGATGAGTTTCATTCAAAATTCTCGGGTATTGTACCTGAAATAGCTTCGCGTTCTCATCTTGAAAATTTGCAAAATGCGATTGTAGATTCTTTAAAAATTTCTGAAATTAACTGGAAATTGATTGATGCTGTTTCTGTTTGTTCTGGTCCTGGTCTTGTAGGAAGTTTAATTGTAGGTATTACTTATGCAAAATCAATTGCTTCTATTTTGAAAAAACCTATAATAGAAATTAATCATTTAGAAGGGCATATTTTAAGCCCTCAAATTGAAAAAAAAATTTCCTATCCATATCTTGTTTTATTAATTAGTGGTGGACATAGTCAATTTGTGTTAGTCAAGAATTTTGGTAACTACCAAATTTTAGGCAAAACATTAGATGATGCTTTGGGAGAATGTTTTGATAAAGTTGCTAAAATGTTAAAACTTCCTTTTCCTGGAGGTCCAGAGATTGAAAAAAATGCTAAATTGGGAGATAGATTTAGATTTGTACTTTCTAAACCCTTGTTCAACAGAGATGATTGTAATATGTCTTTTTCTGGTTTGAAAACTAATATTAGTATTTTGATAAATCAAACATCTTGTGTAGATCAAAAATTTGTTAAAGATCTTTCTGCTAGTTTTCAACATACTGTAACTGAAATTCTTTGTAAAAAAACTCAAAATGCTATAAAGATTTTTGAAAATTATGTAAAAAAATATAATATTGAACTAAAGGAAAAAAATTTAGTTATAGCGGGAGGTGTTGCTTGTAATTCTTATATAAAAAACGAATTATCTTCTTTTGTAAAAAATTATGGGTACTGTCTTATAGTGCCAAGTAAAGTTTTATGCAGGGACAATGCTGCTATGATAGCTTTTGCTGGAATGGAAAGATTGAAATTAAGGAAATTTAGTGATATTTTCTTTGAGCCTAAGCCTAGGTGGAATTTGGAAGAAGTAAATATTTCATAATAAATATTATGTCTAATAACTTAGAATCCAATAAAATATTTGCATCTATTTTACTGTCCAGCTTAATTGCTATGCTTGCAGGTTTTTTTGCAGATATTTTATATAAACCCAATACAGTGGTTGAACGCGGTTTCACAATTTTTGTTGAAGGAGGTACAGAACAAGATGTTATTCAAAAAGAAGAATATGTAAATATAAAGTTGTTAGTAGATCAAGCTTCAGCTCAGGAAGGAAAAAATATATTTAAAAAATGTGTCTCTTGCCATTCAATTACTAAAGATGGTGATCATAAAATAGGCCCTAATCTTTATGATATATTTTATTCTAAAAAAGCTGGACAAGAGGGTTTTAATTATTCAAAAGCATTCCAAAATTTAGAAGGTATTTGGGATGAAGAATCTTTGTTTGAATTTTTAAAAAAGCCATCTAAATTTGTTCCTGGAACTAAAATGTCTTTTATTGGCCTCAAAAAAAATTCTGAATTAGCTGCTATGATAGCTTATTTGAAAGAAAATAGTGTAAAATCCAAAAATTAAATATGTTTCTTCATATTTGAACTGTTTTTAATATTCAAAATAGAAAAAATATCTTTCATTTTTTTAATCAGGAAAGAAAAAAAATTTAATGTGACTATTTTTTATAACAGATTTATGGCTTTGGCTTTAAAGCAAGCTAAAATTGCTCTTAAATCTAAAATAGATGTACCTGTTGGTTCTGTTATTGCAGACTCTGCAGGAAATATTATTTCTTCAGCTTATAATTTAGTACATAAATTTAATAATCCTTTATTACATGCAGAGATTATAGCTTTGTTTAGAGCTACTAAATTTTTGCGAAGCAAATATCTAACAGAATGTAGTATATATATAACTCTAGAACCTTGCTTGATGTGTCTTGATGCTATAGTAAAACATAGAATTAAGAAAATATATTACGCAGCCTCAGATGAAGCAAAAGGTGTACTTAGTAGAAATTTATTGCTTGGTCAGAAGATTTTTAATTATATTCCAGAAATTTATTGTGATATCATGCGTGAGGAGTCAGAGCTTATTTTAGAGGAGTTTTTTCGATTTATTAGATAAATAGATGGTAATTTTTCTTACATGTTATTTTTTTTAGGCATTTTCGTATTATTTTTTTCTGTTGGTTTTGGATATGTTTGGGGTCATGGCAGTCTTATTTTGCTTTGGCAACCAAGCGAATATCTTATCATTTTAGGTTCTGGTGTTGCAAGCATTATGCTAAGTAATCCATTTAGTAATATTGTTACAATGCTTAAATCTCTGAGATTTTTATTTAAAAATGCTCCTTATGATAAAAGAGCATATCTAAATATTTTAAAATTTTTGGGAAAAGTATTTAAAAAAATTAAAGCAGAAGGAGTAATTGCGCTTGAAAAGGAACTAGATGATGGAATTATTGTTCAAGAAATAGAATTTATTCAAGATAAAAGTGTTAAAGATTTTATAACAGATGCTCTAAGATTGCTTATTATAGGAGTAAAAGAAAGATATGCTTTTGAAGATTTATTAGATACAGAAATTTTGCTTTTTAAAAAAGATCTAAAATCACCTTCCAAAATTTTTGAAACTCTAGCTGATTCTCTTCCTGCTCTGGGTATTGTAGCTGCTGTTTTAGGTGTAATTGTTTCTATGAAAAGTATTGCAGAACCCCCAGAAGTTTTAGGAGCAATGATAGCTGCTGCATTGGTTGGCACTTTCTCTGGAATTTTTTTTGCTTATGGGATGTTCGGTCCTATGGGAGAATATCTTAATAAATATTCAGATTACGAGTTAATTTTTCTAGATGTAATTAAAAAAGCATTTGTTGCTCATTTGGAAGGATATTCATCTCTGATTTTAATTGAAATTATTAGAAAAGCAATTCCCATAAAAATAAGACCTTCATTTGAAGAAGTAGAAGAATTTATTAGTAATTAGAACAATTAACTAAATATTTTTTTAAAATTATTTATGAGTCGAAAAAAAATTATAATAAAAAAAGCACTAAATACTGATACAACTTCAAAAAAAGGTTCTTGGAAAATAGCTTATTCTGATTTTGTGACTGCTATGATGGCTTTCTTCTTAGTTATGTGGTTGATTAGTGTTTCTTCTAAAGAAGATTTAGCAAAAATGTCTAGTTTTTTTAATATGTCTAATAAGGAATCAGAAAATTCACAAAATGCTTTAGGTATATCTTTGAAACAATCTTCTTCTCACTATGCTAATATATCTGTTAGTTTAGATAAAGTTAATTTAGAAGAATTTTTAGCAAGATATAAAATTGACAGAAAAGATGAGATAAAATTTAGAAAAATTATTAATAATTTAAGGACGCATCAAGGATTGCAAGAATTTTTAGAAAATGTATTTTTAGATATAACTAAGAATGGACTTAGAATTCAGGTAGTTGATAGTGTAGATAGACCTATGTTTCAACCAGATACAGATATGATGCAGATATATATGAAACAGACTTTGTCTTATTTAGCAGAGATTTTACAAAATGAAAAAAATTTCTTCTCAATTGCTGGACATACTCGTAAATCTTCAAGAAAAAATTCAAACGATATTTGGCTTTTATCTTTTCTTAGGGCAAATCAAGTAAGAAAATTTTTGGTAAATAAGAATCATCTTTTTAATAATCATATTTTGAGTGTAATAGGTAGAGCTGATAGGGATCCAATGAATATTGATGATCCAGAGCATCCCCAAAATATCAGAGTAGAAATTATCTTGTTAAATGAATCTTCTTTAGGTATAAAATATAAGAATATGCCTTATAATTTTCTTGAATAATTGTTTATGAATCACCCTCAATTACCCTCTTTATCTTCTAATCCAGATGAGTTGATAGTCTTGTTACATGGTTTAGGGTCTGATGGACATGATTTGATTAGTCTTGTTCCATTTTTACAACAAAGATTAATGAATAGTTATTTTTTTTCTCCTCATGGTATTGAACCTTACGCAGGCGGAGCCTTTGGTAGACAATGGTTTAGTCTTCAGGATCGCACAATAGATAAGATGCAAAATGCTCTCGAAAAAAATATGCACGAGATTTTATCTCTTATTCAAAATAAACAAGAGAGTCTTGGGTTAGGGAATCATCAAACAATTTTATTAGGTTTTTCTCAAGGAGCTATGGTTGCTAATTATTTAGCTTTATCTCAACTCAAGGCTTTTAAAGCTATCGTGAGTTTATCTTCTTATTTAATATTACCTCCTATTATTCATAATAGACAAACAGATTTTTGCATTATTCATGGACAAGATGATGAAGTAGTAGATGTGAAATTTTCTTCTTTAATGGCAAACCAACTAAAAAAAGAAAAAATTAAATTTATAAAAAAGATCATACCTAATCTTACTCATTCCATAGATACTAGAGTATTAGAATCTGTATTAGATTTTATAGAATCTTTACCCTTAAAATAGAACGTTCGTACTTCTTTAGATGATGTTTAGCACAATCAATAAAGATATTATGCTTTTATGCATTTTAGTTATACTAAACTATCATTAATTACAAAAAATGATCCTTGTTAGTAGTTAAAATTTACTTAGAAAAATATAATAGCAATAAATAGAGAGATTAAAATAGCAGGCTAAGTAGAGGATAGAAGCTTATAATCTAAAATTAGAACTTTCAAATACAGATGAATAAGAAGAAAAAAATAAAGGAATTACAAAAGAGACTTAAATTTGTTATTTTTCTTTTATAATCATATTAAACTTACATCTTCTGCTTGGCTTGATATCTTGAATCTCTATCTTACAAACAAAATATTTATTTAAAAATAAGATATAGATTTACTTCTAAGATCATTTATTCTACCTTCTGGAGATATTATTTGTCTCCATTACTCTTTCTTATATCCAAAATTTAAGTAATATTTTGGCCAAATTTCTCTCTTTACGTATATAGAGTTTAGAATTTTAAATTTTTTATATGCTGCAAAGGACAAATATCCTATATTGTTCTTTATAGATCCTATAAACAATCTTAAATTGTTTTTTTGTTTTGATGAAAATTAAAAATTTCTATTATCAATCAAATATATACTTCCAATATTAGGTTTTTTTGAATCTACAGATTGCCGTTACTAGGTATTTTTTTGAATCTTGGTTTTCCACATTTGCTTTTTATAAAATTTCTATAAGTAAAATACCAATTACTTTCTGTATTTCTTTGTATAACAGAGGGACAATCAAATAAAAATGATAAACATAGATTGATCTACAGAAACATATATTTCAATTGGATAATATTTGAGCAAAATTTCTGTAATATTTTTCTTCTGAGCATTTTGCATTTCAGATAAATTTAGCACAACCCAGCTATTGATCCAAAATGTCTTTTTGATATTTAGTTGGTCTTGCTCTAAATTTTATTTCTTCCATTTAAAAGTTTTTTATATAGTAGAAAATATATATTTATAGCAGTATAATATAAGCTTTAAATCGTCAAGTCTTTTTATATGAATTACCCCTGGAGAGCTGGAAGAAGTTGTATTTTTAAAAATTATATACATTTAGTATTTATAACTAAATATAGACGCAATGCCCTAACTAAAGAAATGCTTGTAAGATTAAAAGATGTTCTTACAGAAACAGCACAACAAATGCAATGTAATTTATTAGAATTTGGAGGGGAAGATGACCATGTACATATTTTGTTGGATTTACACCCTAAGCATGCTTTATCTAACATTGTAAGCAAATTAAAGGGGAAATCTTCTTATATTTTAAAAAAAGAATTTTACAATTTGATAAAAGCAAAACTTTGGGGAAAACATTTTTGGTCTCCTAGCTATTGTGTTGTATCCACCGGAGATGTATCTATAGACATAGTAAAAAAATATATAGAAAACCAAAGAACCCCTCCTTCTGCAAAACAAATAAATCAGGCAACAAAAATGACTAAAATTGCTTGCTTAACTCGCCCCTAAAGAAGTGTGTTTACGCAAGCTTTTGATCAACATGATTAATAATTTCTCTACCCATTTCAAAAATTAAATTCAAAACACCATAAGTTACAAAATATTTGGTCTAAAATTAATTTTCCTCACTTGTTACATATATTATTTAATATCTGGTTCTTTTGAGGAGATCCAAAACAAAGTAAATAATTTTAGATAGAAAAATTATTTTTCAAAAGATACCATTTTTTTGATAGCAGACTCACTTTCTGCAACGAAAAGCTTTATATTTGCTTTAATTTCATCAGTAAAAAAAATTTCTATATCATGTATTCCTGTTTGTTTGATGGGTTCCGTTAATTTGATATTAAGATAATTTACCTCAACTGAAAAAATTTTTGATATTTCAAGAGAAATTTTTTTTGCATTTACTGATCCAAATAATTTTCCATCCTTTGATGCTTGCATAACTAACTGCAAATTCTGATTGTGAATTTTTGTACAAATTTGAAGCAATTGACTTTTTTCTAATTCATCATCTTTTAAAAGTTTATTTTTTTTCTCCTGAACTATTTTTTTATTTTGATCAGTAGAATATATAGCAAATTTATTAGCAATTAAATAATGTAAAGCAAATCCCCTTGCTACAGGAACGATATCCCCTATTTTTCCTAAAGATTTCACATCTTTTACTAAAATAACATCCATGGAATATAACTTTTTTGTCAATATATAAACATAAGATTCAAATAATTTATCAACAAACACAATTTTTGATTTGTAAAAAAACTATCAGACCTAAAGAAGGGGTTATATCATAAATGTTTTTTGTCTTCAAGATATGAGCACAACTAATGTCGGATAATTTTAATTTAGCTTTATTGACTTTGGTAAGTCATAAATGTAGAATTTAGGTCTTGCTCATGTAGCCTAATACTCAAAATGTTTCGCTATGTAGCGTTAAGACCTTTATACATAGATAATGTAATTTCTTTTGTGTATATTTTTATTAATATCTATTTCTATCCAATTTTTATCATAATTGATGCCTAAAGCTTGTGCTCATATAAAATTTCGTTTTATGCTCCATGTCCCATTTTTACTATATTTCTATAGGATAGAAATATATGGATTATTTTTGAAGGTGTTATTTAGGATATGTAAAAAAAACTCTTTAAGCTATAAAAAAAATATTTTAACCAATAACTATGAACAAGAAAATTATAATAGATGCAAATTTTCCTGGCGAAACAAGAATTTGTGTCTTAGATAAATTTAATAAAATTAAAATTTTTGAATCTGAATCTCAACATAAAAAATCTCTCAAAGGAAATATATATCTTGCCAAAATTACTAGAGTAGAACCGTCTTTACAAGCTGCTTTTGTAGATTTTGGACATAGTAAAAGCGGCTTTTTGCCTTTTTCTGAAATTTCCAGTGATTATTACAATATACCAATCGGAGACAGAAAAATTAATGACGAAACTCTAGCTCCATTAGATGAGAATAATGAAGATATTCTTAAAAAGAAAAATCATCCTATAAAATATAGTGAAAATTTTGATATAGATCAGGAAAAAATTGATATTCAAAAAATCGAAGACCTGGTTAACAGCTCTGCACAACCAAATATCAATATTTCAGAAAATGAAGCAGAAAATGAAATATTTGATGAAACATCTAAAAAAACAGATACGGACACGATTTATAAGATACAAGAAGTGATATCAAAAGGAAATATTGTATTAATACAAGTAGTAAAAGACGAAAAAGGTAACAAAGGTCCAAGCTTAAGTACGTTTATTTCTTTAGCAGGAAAATATTGCATTTTAATGCCTAATAATAAGAAAAATAATTTTATCTCTAAAAAAATATCCTTACCTTCTGAAAGATCTAGATTAAGATCTCTTGTAGATTCTTTCACAATAAATGAAAATAACCATTTTTCAAGTATTATTGTTAGAACAGCTGCTATAGGTAAATCTCCTGAAGAAATAATGAAAGATTATCAATATTTAACAAAACTTTGGAATAAAATGAGAAATATCACTCTTAATTCAAAAGCACCCTGTTTTATACATAATGAAGATAATATATTGTTAAAAGTAATAAGGGATTATTTAGATGAAAATGTAAGGGAAGTGGTAATTCAAGGTGAAAAAACATATAGAGATTTCTTGAAATTCACGCAAAATATATCTCCGAATAAAATTGAAGTCATAAAAGAGTATAAAAAACTGAAACCTATATTATCAGAATATAAGTTAGAAGAACAAATCACAAAACTTTACCAATCTATAGTTGAACTTCCTTCTGGGGGCACTATAGTAATTAATCCTACAGAGGCTTTAATTTCAATAGATGTTAATTCTGGTAAATATACCAATAGTAGATCAGTAGAAGAAATGGCTCTTAAAAATAATGTAGAAGCAAGTAAGGTTATAGCAAATCAAGTACAGTTGAAAAATTTATCTGGTCTTATAGTAATAGATTTTATCGATATGAATTCTACTAATAATAGACGTATTGTTGAAAGATCCTTAAAGGAATTTTTTAGACATGATAGAGCAAGAGTTCAAATTAGTAAAATTAGCGATTTTGGATTACTTGAAATGTCTAGACAGAGGCTTAATCCTTCTTTTTTAGAATTAAATACAGCTATATGTAATAATTGTCAGGGCAAAGGAGTAGTAAGAATGAACGAATCTAATGCAATGCTGATCCTAAGAACTATAGAAAATGAATTATGCTATTGTGTCGATAAAATTTGGGGAATGAATTTATTTGCAAATCCTAAAGTAATAGTATTCATATTGAACTATAGGAAATCTGAAATAATTTTTTTTGAAAAAAAATACAATGTTAAGCTTAATTTTTATATAGATAACCAAGCTAGTTCTGAAAGCTTTATTATAGAAAAAATTATGAAAGAAAGCCAAGCAAAGCAAGAAGAAATTTCTGAATCAATTTTATCTCTTTCTTCAGCAGATAATGTTACACAAGAATTCGAAAGTGAAAAAAATGTTCAAACTGAGACCATAAAACAAACAAAAAAGAATAGCCATATTATTCCTTCTGATGAAATTAGAAAAAAAAAAAGAGTTAAATTTTCTCAATAAAATTTTTATTGTTTTTAGCAAAAAAATTTTATAAAATTAATCTGTGTTTTTGTTTTTTATTGAAAATTGATATTTGAAACTAATCAACCCTACTTTGTCTGAGCTTCTAAATCTTTATAAAAGAAGTGATTTTGTATCTTTTTTATGGTATGGCACAGATTTTGGATATTCCAAGAATTTATTAAGCGATTTTGTAAAATTTCACGATTTCGAAGTCAAAACAATCACTGAAGATCTAGACCCACAACATCTCTATGTTTTAGCTAAAAATAGTAATTTCTTTAATAATAGAATTTTTATAAAAATAATAATTTCTTCTACCATTTCTGAAGAAATGAAACAATTAATTACTAAATTAAACAAAAATAGTAATTCACTTTGTTTCATACAATATTCTAAGCCTTTATTAAAAGATATAGAATTTTTCTCCCAAAAAGAGACTTTACTTGCTGTAGAATGCAATTATTTAGGTAAAACACAATTAAGAAACAAGTTAGAGAATTTTTTCAAATCTAATAATCTCTTATATGATAAGATATCTTTGGACTTTATGATGAATTTTTTTTACAAAAAAGATTTGTTTTCTGTAGAAAGTTATTTTGAAAAGTTGTTAAATTTTTTTCCCCCTTCATCCTCCATTACATTAACTCAGTTACAAATAGTTTTGACTGATAAACCAAAACTTAATATGAATAAAATTTTTTTTTCTTTACAAGATTTAAATCTTTTATCAAAAGAAACTAAAAATTTGAAATCTGAAGATAGTATTATACTTATAAGATTCTTAATAAGAAATTATTACATTTTATATTTAATGCTATTATATAAATCTTCTTATAAAAACTGCTCTTTTAAAAATTTTACGAAAAATTTTAATATTACTATATTTTCTCTTCATTTCGACCAATTATTAGATATTTCTAAATATTATACAGTTTCTATTGTGAGTAAAATATTATCCTTACTGAATGAAATAGAAATAAAAATAAAAAAAAATAAAATTCATGTAAATTTATTTATGGACTTATTTTTACCAATCAATAATTTGACTATCCACCCTATTAAAAAAAACATGCAATATGAATTGTAAAATAGAGATATCTACCCCTAATCCTTCATGGAAAACTTGTGAAGAACAAATAAATTCAAGGAAGATAGCTATCTATTTAAAAATTATTTTAAATAGATATAATATTTTCCGTAATTCTCAACAGATAGAATTATCTCTATTATTGACTGATAATGCTGAGATAAAAAAATTGAATTTCCAATTCAGAAATATTAATAAAACTACCAACGTACTATCTTTTCCAGACAATCATATATCTTGGAAAAACATTAATGCATTAAAAACAAATAACGGTTATTTATATCTAGGTGACATAGCATTTGCATATGAGTATATTTTGCAGGAATCCATATTGTTAAAGAAAGAATTTTTTGAACATTTTAAACATTTATTTGTCCATAGTGTATTACATCTTATCGGTTACAATCATTTACAGGAAGAAGAAGCGGATTTAATGGAATATTTAGAACAAGATATGTTAAAAGACTTTTATTTATCAAAAAATAATATATAAAAATCTCTGTAACATTGAGTCCCTTGAAACTAAAATTAATTCGTGATAAAATTCTCATTTTCTGATTGATTATAGATATTTTAGGCCCCTTCGTCTAGATGATCAGGACATCACCCTTTCACGGTGGAAACACGGGTTTGATCCCCGTAGGGGTCACATATTATATTAAAATAGCAATGAATGAGGTTTTATTTATGGGAGTTAGTTTAGGACAATTATTAATTATTTTGCTAATCATATTAGTTTTATTTGGTGCTGGTAGATTACCTCAAGTAATAGCAGACTTAAGTAAAGGCATAAAACTTTTCAGATCAGAAATGTCTAAAAAAAATAAGAAAAATTTTTATAAAAAAAATAAGAATCTCTAATTCAATCACTTTATTTTTCATGATTTTTTATAGGAATTTTTTTTCTATCTTCATTTTAGGAATGTTGATTTCATGTACAAATAAAAATTCTTTAGATCTAGAAAAAAAGTTAGATAATTTTCAGCAAGAAAAGGAATATAATCTTGCTGTTACAAAACTGTACCAACAAAATTATTTTGAAGCTTCAGAAATTTTTGAAGAAGTTTTTTTATATGGAAAAAATAGTACATTGTCTTCTAATGCTCAAATAATGCAAGCATATAGCTTGTTTTTAGATAAAAAATTTGAAGAAGCAGAAGATGTGCTTGATAATTGCATTTTAATAGATCCAAAGTCACAATATTTAGACTATATATATTATTTACAGGGAATATGTCTTCAGTCTCTAGTAACTGGAACTTTATTTGACCTCTCTTATGCTTCAAAGGCTAAAATCAAATTTATAAAAATAATCACAGATTTTCCTAATAGCATATATAAAGAATCCAGCAAACTCAGAATAAAATTAATAGAAGAGCTACTAGCAGAAAAAGAAATTTTAATAGGAATATATTATCTAAAACATTTAAATCCTATTGCTGCTCTTAAAAGATTTAAAAATGCTTATGAAAAATTTACTCATACTTCCAGACATGAAGAGTCTATATATCGTATGATAGAATGCTTTTTGTGTTTAGGGTTAAAGGAAGAAGCAAAAATGTATTTTATAATTTTACAATCCAAATATTCAGGAGGGTTTTGGTATCAGAATGCTCAAAAAATCTTAAAAGAAGAAAATCTTATTTGAATGAGCATCAATTTTTTGCATTTTTATCAAAAAATTCTGGAAATTCTTGAATATTCCTATCATTATTATAGGAATTCAGCTCCTCGTCGTGATGTATCTTACTTTTATTGTAATTAGAAGATAAACTTAAATCCTGTTTATGGGGTTTTTTAGATTTAGAAAATAATCTCCTAAAAAAAGAAGGTTTTTCTATATTTGTATCTTGAAAAACACCTGCTTGTTCAGATTGTATATTATGGATTTTCTCATTTTCATCATATAAAAGCTGATTGTGACTACTATTATATTGATAACCCAACTTTATTTTATCAAAATTATCTTTTATATTGTCATAATTTGATGACTGATTATTACCATCTGAATCTGTATCAAAAGAACTAGGAGGGTTCTGCTGTTCTAGATTTTCAAATATAACATTACCCTTATCAATTTCTATATTTTTAGAATTTGCATAATTTTCCACTTGAGCTGAAGAATTCTCTTTATTTTCTGTATATGGAAAAGATTTTTCTTGATCATAAGTAAATTTCTGATTTATATTACCAGGAGTCTTAAAGTTTTGATCATGAAAATTATTTAATTTTAATCCTATTTCTTGTTCATCTCTAAATGTAGCTTTAGTGCTCAAAGAAGACTTTGAAAATTCTTCTTTTGCATCTAAAAATTTCTTCATTCCAGTAGCTACAACAGAAACTCTTAATTTACCTTCTAATTCAGCATCAAAAGTAGATCCAAAAATAATATGTACTGATTCATTGTTAATTTCAGAAACTACTCTATTAGCAGAAGTATCAACTTCATAAAGAGTCATATCAGCCCCTCCAGTAATATTGATCAATACTCCTTTAGCACCTGTCATAAAACTATTATCTAGAAGAGGATTTGTAATAGCTGCTTCAGCTGCTTGTATAGCTCTATTTTCTCCGCTTGCTTCTCCTGTCCCCATCATTGCACTTCCACTCTCCTGCATAATAGTTTTAATATCTGCAAAATCTAAATTAATCAAACCTGGCATTGTTATAAGATCTGTAATACTTCTTACACCTGAATATAAGATATCATCTGCAATTTTGAATGCATTTTGCAAACTAGTTTTTTCGTCTACAATTCTAAATAAATTTTGATTTGGTATAACAACTAATGTATCTACATGTTTTTGTAATTCTTTGATTCCTTCTTCAGCAGTGTGCATACGTTTTTTCCCTTCAAAATCAAATGGTTTGGTTATAACTGCTATAGTCAGGATATTTAATTCTTTTGCTACTTTAGCCACAACTGGAGAGGCTCCAGTACCAGTACCTCCTCCCATACCTGCTGTTATGAAAAGCATATTGCTTCCTTCAAGAATTTTTTTAATCTCATCGATAGATTCTTCTGCAGAAATTTTTCCTAATTCTGGAGAAGATCCAGCACCAAGTCCTTTAGTAGCATTAGCTCCTAACTGTATTTTGTTAGGACATTGAGCAAAATTCAAAGATTGAGAATCTGTGTTAGTGACTACAAAATGCACTCCTGAAAGTTTACTGTCTATCATATTGTTAACAGCATTACATCCAGCACCTCCAATACCTAATATCACAATATTAGGCTTAAGAAGCTTGCTTTCTGGTATTTGTATATCTAATTCACTGATAGCTTCTTGTGACATAAAAAATTTTCTAAAATTTTCAGTACCAAAAGTCAAAAACTTTCTTTCATTACAAAAACAATATCACGGTGATTAGTGTTTTGCAATAAGTGCAAATTATCTTTAAAAATTAAATATAAATTTGATAGCCATCATGTAGAACTGTACAATTTTTAGGAATTTTGCTAGAAAGTTCTGAATATTCTATAATATGAGATAAACCTGTTAAATAAATTTTTTTGGGTTGGAATTTTTTGTTCAGCTCCAATATATGCTTAAAACCTATATGAGAAGAAGTACCCTCATAATTTATACAATCAAGAATCCAATGATCTAAATTTTTTAAATTTTCTTCATTTTCAGGCAAAAATGCACTTACATCACAAGAATAAACAAAATCTTTAATTTTGATACTAATATTACCAATCTTGCCATGTAAATGTTTGAAAATTGTAAAATCCAAATCAAATATTCTGAATTGACAATTATCCTCTATTATTTGAAGCTGCATTTTTTTAGATTCAAAAAGATAATGAAAATTTTGAAAAACAATATCAGCAGTTGCTTTATTTGCAAATATTGGTAAAGCAACCTGATTTATATAGTAAAAACTTCTTAAATCATCTAAACCTCCTATATGATCTGAATGAGGATGAGTCAATATTACAGCATCTAATTTAGATATATCTTCCCTTAATATTTGGTTTCTGATATCATATCCAGAATCTATTAGTAAATTAAATGTATCTGTCTGAACTAAAATTGATGTTCTGCTTCTTTTATTAAATATATTATTAGACATACAAACATTACAATCACAACCTATTACGGGAGTACCTAAAGATGAACCGCATCCCATTATTACAATTTTTAGCATAGAATTTCTTTATGGATTTAGAAAATTTTTTCAATAAAATCAGTCAAATTAATATTCAATATTTTATAATATTAAACAAAGCTCTAAATTATAGCATAATACCCTATTTTTTATCTATATTTTCTATCTTTTTTGAAATAAAGATTTTTCTGATATTTTATGTAAGTTATATATTTTATTTTCATAAAAAATCACAACTAAAATCAAAAATTAATAAAAAAACTTTTTTTTATTTTATTAAATCCACTCAATGTTATTTCTTATTTGTAATAATTTTTTACATCATTAAGAAATTATCAAAAGTTCCTAGGCCTTTTTGTATTTTAAATAATGTTCAAACAATTTTGCATAATTTAGACCATTCAATTTGTTATCAATCCTTTCCAAGCGCACATACTGGACTTGCATTTTTGCTAGGAATACAATGCTGGAAATATGCTCAGATATGGCAAAAATTTATCATTATTATTACAATATTTTTAGCATCTTTATCCAGAATAAGTTTAGCTTTACATTTTCCTTTAGATTTAATATCTAGCTTACCTATTACACTTATTATCTACCATTTAAACAATTTAATATCTAGAATTTTTTTTAAAAATCTTTGATTCTTCTTTTGACTGGTAAAAATAAAAAATCCGATAACAATTTTCAAAATTTTGCTAATTTTTTTTGTAAAAACTTGAGTTTGTTATTTTTCTTTTTTAATTGCATAACAGATACTCATTTCATGTTATAAACTTACATCTTCTGTTTGGCCTGATATTCTAATACCTATATCTATACCAACAACATATCTATTTAAATAAAATACAGATTTACTTCTAAAATCACTTAGTCTACTCTCTGAAGATATTATTTAACTTCTCATTTCCCTTTTTCTTATATCAAAAATTCACGTAATAATAGCCATATTCTCTCTTGATCGTATATAGAGTTTGAAATTTCTAATTTTCCATGTGCTGTAAAGGATAAATATCTTATATTGTCTTTTGAAAATTCTATAAATAATTCTGCGTTGCAATTTTTATTCTTACAAAAACTAAAAATTTCTTTTGTTAAATATACATTTCCAATATTAGATCTTTTTTGAATCTAGGTCTATCCCATTTATCTTTCTATAAAGTCCTTATAAGTAAAATACCAATTACTTGCTAAATTTCTTTGTATAATTGAGGACAAATCGAACAAAAATAAATTTAAAAATCGCTAAATTCAAATTGAGAATTACTGACATCCATAGGAACATATGTTCATGGAGTAGTATTTATTAGCAAAAGCCCTATAATATTTTCCTTTATAGCATTATGCATTCCAAATAAATTTAGTACAACCCACCCATTGATTCAGAATGTCTGATATATAAATTAGTCTTGCTATAAATCTTACTATTTTCATTAATTTGTATCATTTTTACATAATGTTTTATACTTTTAGTATAACAAAAACACATAAAAATTAATAATATTTTTATTGCTTAATTAGTTCTTAATCATTTTTTGTTTGATAAATTTTTAATTTTTTATAAAAAAATACTAATTTATTTTAAATTCTTTTATTCTTTTGCTTGTAAATTTATTAATATTCATTCATACTTTAATATGGTTGTTTATTAAAAAAGGATAATAAAACATGTTTACTTTCATTTTCAAAACAATAATATTAATTATTTTCATAATTGTACAATTCACAATAAATACTGTTTGGTCAGCTACAGACCTTAACGAAAATCTAGATCTTGAAGATTTTTGTTGCCAAAATTGGAAAAACACTTTCCTATTTAACACCAACTCAAATTTAGAATTTGAAGCTCTTGATGAGAAATCAAATGCAAAAATTAAAGCTTTTGATAAAAAAATAAGAGGAAATGATTTTAAAACATTGAGGGACAAATTTCAAAACACCGATCTAATAAAAGATTTATATTTTAAAAAAGAAAATATCATAGAAATGGAACCCAACAACAAAATGTCATTAAAACCTAATATAGAAGAAATGCAATATTTGCTTGATTTATATAAAAAAAGTGATAATGATATTAAGTCAAAAAAAACATTAGACAATTTAAGATATTTTATTAGCTCAAATATAGCAGAATACGCTATAGCGCATAACCCGTCACTCAACATTGAAAAATTAAAAAAAGATGAAATAGAAGAATACGCAAAATGTATGCTTTGGGAAAGAATAATTGACAAAGAAAGTCAAACATTATTTGATGAATTTCCTTATGTTATAAGTTTAGCAATTTTAGATATAAACTTAGAGGAGGCAGAACACTTGTTTAATTTATTAAATAATGAATACTTAGTACAAGATTGTACAATGCTCCGTGCTTGTAATATGTCAGCACACTCAGATGTTGAAATACAAAGGGAGATGATACAGACTTTAAAAAGTTCAATTAAGAGCATTCATCCTTCACAAGAACATAAAATCAATGCTCGATATCCCAATATTGGTAATAAAGTCCAAGAAACTCATGACAAATTTTACGAAATTTTCAAAAATATGAGAAATAAAACAGCAAAAATAAAAAGAGCAGCAGAAAGAACAGAAGCAGTAAAAACAGCAGCAGAAAGAATAGAAGCAGTAAAAACAGCAGAAATAAAAAGAGCAGCAGAAAGAACAGAAACAGCAAAAACAGCAGAAATAAAAAGAGCAGCAGAAAGAACAGAAACAGCAAAAACAGCAGAAATAAAAAGAGCAGCAGAAAGAACAGAAACAGTAAAAACAGCAGAAATACTAGAAACAGAAAGACCAAAAACAGTAAAAACAGCGGGACTAGCAGGAGTAGGAATATTAGAAAGAGAAAGATTAGAAAGAGAAAGATTAGAAAAAGAAAGATTAGAAAAAGAAAGATTAGAAAAAGAAAGATTAGAAAAAGAAAGATTAGAAAAAGAAAGATTAGAAAAAGAAAGATTAGAAAAAGAAAGATTAGAAAAAGAAAGATTAGAAAAAGAAAGATTAGAAAAAGAAAGATTAGAAAAAGAAAGATTAGAAAGAGAAAGATTTAAAAAAAATATTTATTTAAATTTGAAATTAACGAAAGCAAAATTGGATTTATTTACATCTTTAGGACAAATACTGCCTAAAATTGCATTTATTACAAATAGCAGAGTGGAGCAACTATTTAATGAAAATTTCTCTCATTATTCAACGGATAAAGAAAATTTTTCTATTTGGGGAAATTTATCATATTTAAAACAAAAAAATTGTTTTAATTCTCAAGATTGGATTGAAAATTTCTCTGCACCTATTATAACATTAGGAGTAGAGTTTTTACCTTCTTTTATGAAAAATCTACTAATAGGAGGAACAATATCTTATTTTCACACTCAATATTGTAACACGCACAAAACAGAACAATTAATAGATCCTAAAAACTTTCATAATAACAGCATATCCTTGTCAAACTATGTAAATTACAAAATAACCGATAATCTTGCTATCAGCAACCATCTGTCTTTGACACAAAATTTTGTAAAAACAGAAAATTATGTAATTCCAAAGATTCCAAATTTATTAATATTTCAATTCGATGATAAAGACTTTAGTAAACACACAGCAATTTCATTTTTTGAACAATTTACATTAAATTATAATTTTAATTTTAATTTATTGAATAATTACACTGCTTGGAAAAATAATATTCTCATCACTGCTGGAGCAGAACTATTGTTAATACCATATTTTACATCTGATATAATTTGTAAAAAAAATGAACATTGTAAAGAAGGTTTAGATATGAATAGATTGTCTTTATTAGCAAAAATGAATTTTAAACAAGATTTAGACTTTTTGAATCATAAAGCATTTTATGTATCAGAAACATTTTTATTAAAAAAATCAATTAAGAGTTCTAAACAAAAAAATGATTTATGCATAAAACAAATGCTTCAGTCTTTAAATGATAATGAAAATCATGAAATATTAAAACATTTAAGAATGACAGAAAAAAGATATCTAGAGACTGAAAATTTACAACTAGGCGCTAAATTAGAAATAGGAGGATATTTGCTTAACAATTTAAAAATAAAGGGCTCTTTAGAGGCAAGTGATCTATTTTGTAAAAATAATGGAACTCTACTTTCAGTAAATTGTGCAATTAATTTTGATCTTTAAATGTAAATTACTTTCGCCCAAAAAATTCTTTTTGGGCGAGTATCTTACTTAAATTATAATGCTATAACATTTAATAACATATTTTAATTCTTCTTAATTTTTTTCACTGAACCATATTAAATAAATAAAAAGAAAAATTTTGTTTATAACAATAGGATTCAACATTATCTTGTCAATTAGAGGAAAAATTTTTTAAAATATTATATGCGCCTTGTGTTACTTCTTTAGGTAAACCTGCTAGTTCTGCAACATGTATTCCATAAGATTTATTACTACTTCCTTTTACTATCTTATGTAAAAAAGTAATTACTTTTTCTTCTTCATGGATTTCTGTTTTGTAATTTATTATTTTAGGAAAAGAATTTTGCATATCAATTAATTCATGGTAATGAGTTGTAAATAAACATCTTGTAAATAATTTATTGTGAATATATTCTAAAATTGACCAAGCAATCGCTACTCCATCATAAGTTGAAGTTCCTCTACCTACCTCGTCTAGAATGATCAATGATTTCTCAGTAGCTTGATTTAAAATCATAGAAGTTTCTATCATTTCTACCATAAAAGTTGATTCTCCCTTTGCTAAATTATCTCCTGCACCTATGCGAGTAAAAATTTTATCTATTATTCCTATCGTAGCTTTTTGAGCTGGAACAAAACATCCAATATGCGCAAGTATTGTAATAATAGCAGTTTGTTTTAAAAAAGTGCTCTTCCCAGACATATTAGGACCTGTAATTAGTAAAATTTGATTTTTATCATCTAAATATGAATCATTTGAAATAAAAGTTAAATTTTTAGTTTTTAAATTTTGTTCTACTACAAGATGCCTTCCAGATTCTATATTTATGATATTATCTTCTATTATAGAGGGTTTAATGTAATCATTTTGATATGCAAGATAAGCAAAAGCTGTAAAAACATCTAATTTATTTAAATAAGTACTTAATTGCCTTAAATCATTTTCCCATTTTAAAATCTTTTGACATATTTCCAAATAAATTTCTTCTTCAAGCCCAACAAGCATAGATTTGTTATTTTCTATTTTATATTCCAAAGCTTTTAACTCATCCGTAATAAATCTTGCATTATTTACATTAGTTTGTTTATGAATAAAAATGTTATCTTTCACTTTATGAACATTCTTATTATTTACTTCAACAAAAAATCCTAAAATATTATTATTGGATATTTTTAAATTATCTATAAAAGTTAAATCTCGATATTTCATTTGTAAAAGATTTATTTCTTCTTCAAAAATTAACAAAGAGTTACGCAAATCTTCTACTTTGGGGTGATAAGATAATTTGATTTTCCTTTCTGATAGCAAATTTTCATCAATAGAATCTTCTATGAGTTGATAAATAGATTCTAGATGTAAAAATTTATCTATCCCATCAGCAATAAATTTAGGTAAAAAATTGTCTTTTTGTTCTTCTAATAATATTTTTCTTAAATTAAATGCAATTGATAAAATATTTTTAGTGGATATTAAATCTTGAACATTACTTCTACCTGAACTTATTTTTGTAATTGACCTTTCAAGATCTGGAGCATTTTTTAAAATCTCCCTAATCTTAGACATAATATCAATATTATTGTAAAAATATTCAACTAATTCTAATCTATGAAGTATCCAATTTTTATTTTGAAGAGGCATAGATAAATATCTATGGAGCAATCTGCTCCCAGATCTAGAGACAGTTTTATCTATATGATAAAAAACAGTGTTTTTTTTATTAACAACTGATTCTGTCAATTCTAATTTTTCTCTTGAAAAAGAATCTATATACATAAAATCTTTAGAATTAATAATATTGGGCTTACTAATATTCGGAATAGAGGATTTTTGAGTAAGAGAAATATATTCTAAAATGCTACCAAGTACTATAACCTCAGAAAATTTAAAATTTGCAATTGACTCTAGAGAAAAGATTTTGTAAAAATCCAGAATAATTTTTTCTGATTTATCATAGTCAAAAATATTTGCTGGCAAAAAATTGATGTATATATTATTTTCTCTAAGCTTATATACAAGATCTAAATTTTTATGCTTCTCACTAATAATTAATTCCTTGAGATTTAATTTTCTAATTTCATGTAATAAATGATCAAGATGCAAAGATAAAAGATATATTTTGGCCGTTGATAGATCCACATAACAAATAGAAGCTTCTGTAGCTTGAACAAAAACAGCTCCTAAATAATTAGGTAAATGATCTTCTAACATATCTTCATCAAGAATTGTACCTGGAGTTATAATTCTTGTAACTTCTCTTTTAACGATCGCTTTATATCCTCCTCTTTGCTTAGCTTGATCTGCGGTTTCTAATTGATCACACAAAGCAACTTTAAAACCTTCATTTAAAAGTTTTCCAATATAATTTTTGACTGAATGATAAGGCATACCACACATATGTATTTTATTTTTATGGTCATTTTTATTTCTGTAAGTGAGAGTAATTCCTAATAATTGAGAAGCCTTTAATGCATCTTCAAAAAAGAGTTCATAAAAATCACCCATACGATATAACAATAAGGAGTCTAAATGAAGATATTTGATATCCAAATATTGTTGCATAACTTGGGGTAGATTAATAAAATTATATTTTTGATTAAATGTAGCTCTGTCCATCAATTTAAATTTATTTAAATTTAGTTAATTAATAAAAAAATATTTTATGCTATTAGTCATTTGAAAATATAATTTTTTCAGATTTTACCAATATTAAATCTCCAGGATTCATAGAATCTAGTTTAAATTCCCCAAATTGAATTCTTATCAGTCTACTAACTTGTAGATCTAAAAATTTAAAAATATTTCTCACTTCTCTATTTTTTCCTTCAGTAAGTGTAACATAAAACCAATGATTTTTTGTATTTTGCTTTTCTTTTGAAAGTCTCAAACTAAAGATTTCATATCCTAAATATTTTTGAATATCTAATATATTCATAGAAAGAAATTTTTTGATATCTCCATAGACTCTGACTTTATAAACTCTTTTAAAACCATTAGAGGGTAGTTCCATTTTTCTTGCAAATTCTCCATGATTTGTAATCAAAATAAGGCCCTCACTATTTATATCCAATCTCCCAACAGAAATAAGATAATTTTCTTCAGGTAAATATTGAGATAATTTATCAAAAATTGTAATTCTTCCCTTATGATCTTTTCTAGTACAAATAATATCTAAAGGCTTATAATATTTCCATATTTTTAATACTTGTTTAGGTCTTATTACTTTACCATCAAGATGCACTAAAGAATCCAAATTGACTCTTTCTGCAACATTAGTCAAAATTTTACTTTCCAGAAGAACTCTACCCTGTTTAATAAAATTATTTGCTTCTCTTCTAGAACAAGCACCTGACAGAGCTAAAAATTTTTCTATTTTTATTTTTTTTTGCACAGATAAAATATTTAAAATTTAAAAAAATATCTTCTTCAGATTCATAACAGCATATTTTATCAATTTCTTAACCAATTGAAATGTTAAAAATTCAAAATATTTTACTTATGCTAAAATATTTGTTACACTAAAAGTCTCTTTTATACCATTAAAATATGATTTATAACCCTGAGCATTTTATAAAATATGTATTTCAGTTTATTACGAATATTGTTGTTCTTATGTTTTTTTTATACACCAATTACATATTGTATAACATTGAATGAGGCTCTGAGAAAAGCTTACACTGAATCTGAAGAGCTTGAAATAATTAGAATCAATTTTTTGAATCAAATGCATCTGAAACATTTTAGTTATTCTCGCTTTTTACCAGATATTAGGTTTTCTTACAGTCAACCTTGGCAAATAGACTTTGATGCAGATAAGAAATTTAAGGAATTAAATGATGCTAGCTGGCAAATACAAGCTACACAAAATCTTTTTAATAAAGGTATTGATTTAATAGACGTGAAATCTAAAAGATTTACATCCCAAAAAGCACTTTTTGAATATCAAAATTTTGAGCAGGACATTTTATTCAAAATGATATCTGCATATATTGAAAATATACATGCACATAAAATTCTTAAAATAAGTGAAAATAATCTCCAGGTATATAAAACAAAATTAGAATATGTAAAAGCAAAATATATTCATGGAGAAGCTACATCAGTAGAATTAGAAATATCCAAAGCATCTCTTGCAAGGGCTGAAAAAGAAAGACATTCTGCAGTAAGACATTTAAAAGATTCTGAATCAAAATTTTTCTTATATTTAAGATTTTTACCAGATAATTTAGAATTAACAAATTTTGAATTGAAATCATTAGAAAATGTCAATGAATTATCGTCTCAAATCTTAAAAAATAATTTTCAAGTCAAATTGGCTTTAAGGGAAACATATATTGCAAAGTCTGAATTATACAAGGCAAGAGCAAGTTTTTTACCTCAAGTAGATTTGAAGCTTTCTAGAAGCAATGAAACATATTTTTCTGCTAAATCAAAATTAGAAATAAGATTGGATGTACCTATTTTGAATCAGGGAGGTAAGGATCTTATTCAAATAAGAGTTGCTCATAAGGATTATTTAATTAAGAAAGCACAATATCTTAAGATATTTCAAGAAATATCTGATCGTATAAAATTTTCACTAGAAGAATTTAATAATTTGATTGAACAAATTAAAGCTAATGATAAAGCTATAACTTCTTCAAAAATTGCTCATGAAGCAATGAATCAAGAGTATTTAATTGGAACTAGAACATTAGTTGATGTGCTAAATGAACAAGAAAAATTGAATCAATTTCTTATTGAAGATATAAATTTACGAAAAAATCTGGCTTTATCATTTTATAAGATTAAAATATTAGACGGAAAACTTTTGATGAAAGAAATAGACCAAGAAAATAAATCTCAATATTTTGATCCCAATAGACACATTTAACAGATAATGTTGTGTATATTAATTGCTTATAAGTGATCAATTAGCAAAATCAGTACTATAATTTTGCTTAGTGAGTTATTGATGTTCATTATCATGATGCAAAGCTACTTCTTTAATACTTTAAGGTAAGGATCTTATTCAAATAAGAGTTGCTCATAAGGATTATTTAATTAAGAAAGCACAATATCTTAAGATATTTCAAGAAATATCTGATCGTTAAAATTTTCACTAGAAGAATTTAATAATTTGACTGAGCAAATTAAAACTAATGATAAAGCTATAACTTCTTCAAAAAATTGCTCATGAAACAATGAATCAGGAATATTTAATTGGAACCAGAACATTAGTTGTGTGCTAGATGAACAAGAAAAATTAATCAATTTTTTAGAAGATATAAATTGACAAAAAATCTGACTTTTATCATTTTATAAGTTAAATATTAGATGGAAAATTTTGATGAAAGAAATGACCAAGAAAATAAATCTCAATATTTTGATCCAATAGACACATTTGAGAATAATGTTATTATAATTAGTGTTATAAGTGATCAATTAGCAAAATCAATACTATAATTTACTTGATAGTTGTTATGTTTTTGATCACTACTACAAAGCTACTATTTTAGTACTAATATAAATGCAAATATAGTTATATTTTGTTTATTTTGTTTCAAAATACAAAAATAAAAGATTTTAAATATCTTGTAGAAATGTATTCAACAAAAATGTCTTATAATTCCTCTAAAGAAACAATCTCAGGACATATTTGATTACATAGAATCTCTTAAAAATCCGGAAAACAAAAATCAAGATCCTGAAAAGATCCTAAATCAGATACTAATCTTGCTCCCTTACCATTATCTAATAATGAAAACCGAAAGCAAAACTCTAATTTTGCAAAAATTCTTCAGATAATCCAGGAACAGAAAAGACATTTGGATATAAAAAAAATGAAGATACAAAATTATCTAATGATCTTTCTCACAATATAAATCAGAAAAAGTAGAAAATGATTCTTTATTAGAATCTGATAAAATATTTGGCTATGAAAAAATGAAGATACAAAATTATCTAATGATCTTTCTCACATAAAATCAAGAAAAAGTAGAAAATGATTCTTTATTAGAATCTGACAAAATATTGGCTATGAAAAAAATGAAATACAAAATATCTAATGATCTTTCTCACAATATAATCAAGAAAAGTAAAAATGATTCTTTATTAGAATCTGATAAAATATTGGCTATGAAAAAATGAAGATACAAATATCTAATGATTCTTTCTACATATGAAAAAAATGAAGATACAAAATTATCTAATGATCTTTCTCACAATATAAATCAGGAAAAAGTAAAAAATGATTCTTTATTAGAATCTGATAAAACATTTATTTTTGAACAAAAACCAAAAATAAATAAACAAAATCAAAAAATAAAATCGGAAAAAAATATAAGTTCAGATAAAAATGTACAAGAACAATCCGATGAAAAAAAATTAAAAGATTCTCAAAGAAATAATCTGAAAAATCAAACATCAAATTCTTTGAAAAAAGATAAAAATAAACAAAAGATTGAAAAATCTTCTTCAAATAAAAAAGATAAACCAAAAATAGATGTTTCGACTAATCAAGAATTATCATTAATTGAAAATACTGTTTTAGAAAAAGATTTAACTCTTTTTGTTAAAAATGAATTGCAAATGCTTCAAATTCAAGATGATATTGTTTTAGGAAAAGTTACTGATCAACATATTATAGAAATGATGACTCTAGAAGAATATACAAAAAAATTCTGGACAGAATTTGAATATATACAAAATAAACCCAAGAGAGATTCTATTAATAATTTTATAAAAAATTATTATAAATAAGATGGATATAGGAACCATAGGAGCAATTAATAAAGAAGCAATTCATGTTCTTCTTTCAGTATCTGCTCCTCCATTATTAGTAGCTTTAATATTAGGAATATTGGTTTCTTTATTACAAACTCTCACTCAAATACAAGAAAATACTTTAACATTTGTACCTAAAATCATAGCTACACTGATCACATTAGTAATTAGTGGAGAATATATTTTTACGAAAATGAATATCTTTATGGATCATATTATGAATCTGATAGTTCAATATTAGTTGTCATCAAATAAATAATTTTTAACACATGTTTAATAAAAATTTAAAAACTTTCAATATAAAACATTTTTTGATTTAGTAAAAATTGATATGATTATAAAATATAATTTATTAAAAAATTAATATTTTTGTAATTATGTCAGAAAGAATGCCTTTTAAAGTTTTAATAATAGATATTGAAGAACAGAAATCTTCTTATCTAAAACAAATAATAGAGAGATACTGGTTTAATGCAGTAAAAGTTCAAAACTTTAAAAAAGCAAAAGAACATATCTTTTTAGAACAATTTCATATCTGTCTGGTAGTAGATACAGAAAATTCAATAAAAAAGGAAACATTAGAGAAGTTTTTTGAAGATGTAAGGGCTAAGAATCAAAATTTACCATTTCTATTATTATTAGAAAATAAATCTTTGATGTTTCATAAAATTTACCAAAAACTACAATCAGAAAAATTTACTGAATTTTTATATGAAAAATTTGATTCAAATGATCTAATGCTGTGTATAAAAAACTTAATAAGATCCTCTAAAATTCCTTCAGAAAATAGAATAATAAATTACAAAAATTTAAAAATAGATCTTTTATCATATAAAATTTTTTACAAAGATATTTTAGTATCCAACTTAGGAACTAAAGAATATAAAATTCTACAATTTTTACTTAAAACTCCTCAAATAATAGTAAAAAAAGAACAAATTAAGAATTTTGTTTGGGGAATTGATCGCAAAATAGAGCTAAGAACAATAGATGTACATATCAATAGAATTAGAAAAACTCTAAAAGCTATTTCTCAGGAAGATAAAAATCAGATCAAAATAGTCACTTTTCGTTCTCATGGTTATTCTTTGATATGATAAATCTATACTTGCACTCCTTAGATTTTAAATTAATATTAAGAAGTGCATAATATAAACATTTATGTAAAAAAATAATGCAGAGAAGAATTACACAAAAGTCTACACAAACACTTATATCATTAAACACTAAAAGTTGCAACTAAAATTTCTTCATGATCTTAAAATGTTTTTTATTACAATCTATATGATAAATACTACTAAACACTTAAAAATATAAAAAACTCTAGAAAAAAGCTTTACTCGCAAATAATTTTCACTTATATATGAAGTTTCTACTTGTAACAAAAAAATAAAAAAATGGAATCTTGGGGATTTTTTGCTTTCATATTAACAATGCTTTTAATTGTAGATAGAACATATAATTCTACTCAAAAATTTACTGAATTCAAACGCTATTTACATCTAAGCATTTTATACTTGTCTGTAGGAATATTATTTAGTTTTTACATATTATTTCTAAAAGATACAAAAGCATTTCATGAATATATGGCATGCTTCATTTTAGAAAAAATAATGTCAATTGATAATATTTTTCTCATGGTTATGATATTAAATCATTTTTCAATTCCTTCTAAATTCCAAAACAAAATTGTAATATACGGAATTTTAGGCGTAATAATTTTAAGAGGATGTGCAATTTGGTTTGGTATTTCTATAATAGAGAATTTTGGTTGGGTATTATATATATTTGGAACAATATTGATCTTTAAAGGATTTAAAGCTCTTTACCAAAAAACACATAAGAATAATGAACAAAAAAATTTAAAATTAGAAGAGATATTTATCTATAGATTCCTTAAAAAAAAAATGCATATAAATATACATATAAATAAAGAAAATAATAATTTTATAGTGAAAAAAAATGGTAAATATATTGTTACAAATTCTCTTTTAGCTCTTTTATCAATAGAATTTGTAGATTTAGTATTTGCTATAGACAGCATTCCAACTATTTTAGGAATAACTCAAGATATGTATGTAGTATACACATCCAATATATTTGCTATTATGGGGCTAAGATCTATATTTTTTCTATTGAAAGATACGATTGCTAAATATTCATTTATTAAACCAGCATTATCCATTGTGATGATTTTTATAGGAACAAAAATCATCCTATCCCATTTTATTAATATTTCTGCTTTTGTTACCTTACTAATATTAATCTTCATATTAATATCTAGTTTTTGGTTTTATAGTAAAAAATTAAAAAAACTTTAAATATCTTTTTTTTTCGATGAAAACGTTTTAATGGTAGTGTTAGCTATTCCATCTATAAATTCTAAATTAACTGTCTGACCTACAGTTAAATGTTTTACAGATTCTACTAATTCTCCTTTAAAATTTTTTGCTAATATAAATCCTCTTTTTAGTGTTTTGTCTATATTGATCTGCTCTAAAAAAATTTCAATATTTGTTAATATATTATCATTTAGATTAAGAAATTTTTGAACATTTTGATATATATGAATATTTGTGTAATCTAGTTTATCTAAAAATGTTTCTATAAAGTAAAAAAAATTAGAATAAGATATTTTACAATTTTCTATCTGATTTTCTCTTAATTGAATGGAATTATAAAAAAATCCATTAATTTCTTTAACAAGATGATCAAATTTTTGCATATTATTATTTAAAGTCCAAAGATATTTGCTAAGATTTTGAAATTGTAAAATGATAGAATTTTTATATTGAAATAAAAGTTTAATTTTTTGTTGGATGTTTTGCAAATCTTTCTGAAGGTAATGTTTTAATTCTGAAAGCACTGGCAAAACTAATTCTACAGCAGCAGTTGGAGTTGGAGCCCTTAAATCAGCTACAAGATCTAATAAAGAATAATCAGTTTCATGACCTATAGCAGACACAACAGGAATTGTTGTTTGAAAAACTTTTCTAACTAACAATTCACTATTGAAAGCCATTAAATCTTCTATCGACCCTCCTCCTCTTGCAATAATTATTGCGTCAGGTTTTTGTAGATTTTCTAATAATTCTAATTTATCAAGAGCTTGGCAGATCGCTATATCAGCTCCCTCACCCTGTACCGGAACTGAATAGAGCATAACATGAAGAGGGCATCTATCCTTTACTCTATGTAAAATATCTTGAATAACAGAACCTTTAAGAGATGTAATGATAGCTATTTTTTTAGGTAAAAAGGTGATTTTTTTCTTATATTTTAAATCAAAAATTCCTTCTTTTCTTAAAGATTCTTTTCTTTTTTCTAGCATTTGAAGATAAGAACCAACTCCACTATTTTCTACTTTATCAGCTAATATTTGATATTTAGATTGCAAAACATAAGAAGTGATTTTTCCATATATTATGACTTCCATACCATCTACAAGTTCAAAATTTACTGCCTTAAACTTATATTTCCATAATATAACTGATATTAAACTAGAGGAATCTTTTAAATTAAAATAACAATGGCCTAGATTTGAAATAGATAATCCAGAAATTTCTCCTTTAACTTTGATAAAAGAAAATTTTTCTTCAAGCAATTTTCTAATATTGGATGACAATTCAGATACAGAAAAACAATGGCCTTTCATTAAAAATATATAAATGATTTTTGTTATAGGCTTAGTAATATATTATATAAACTTCCATTAAGAAATTTAATAAGATATAATTACGCAGATTTAGAATAAAAGTTTTATTCTAAATTTTCAAATTAAATTATTAAAAAAACATGTTAAGATTTTCAATATTTATTCTTTTATTATCAAATCTTTGTATCAATATAAATTTTGCTCAAAGCGATAACAAAAAAAATGTTATTGCAACTGTAAATGAAACAATATTCACAAGATATGACCTAGAACAGAGAAAAAAAATACTTTCAATAAAAAAAAATGATACGAATTTGCAAAAAAAACAAATCTTGGATCATTTGATACTTGAAGAATTATACATAGAATTCCTAACTAATAGAAGTATTTTTATTTCAGAATCAGAAATTTTAGAAGAGATGAAAAAAATTATATCAATAATAGATCAATATAACAAATCGTCTAATTCTGAAATAATAATATCTGAAAAATCTATTCATAGATACTCTAAAGGTTTAATAGCTAAATCTCAAATTGAACAAATGCTAATATTTCAAAACAAACCCTTAACATCTAATCTGTTATTTGACATGCAAACGTCAAAAAGCGGTCTTGAAGTAGAATTTTGGTCTTTCAAATTAAAAGATTATACCAAAAAATCATTCAAAAAATTTCAAGCATTAAACAAAAAAATATCTCAATTAAATTCTAGACAAAAAAAGCAATTTTTAAATTTTTTTAAAAATTATGCTGATTTAACAGATATTAAAAAAATTAATACCAACTCATTATTTTTACCTGCAAGAGAAAGATCTATAGTACATGACTTTGATAAAAATAAAGTTTCAAGTATATTTCTAAATGATTCTCAACAATTTGAATTTGTACTTATTTGCAATAAAGAATCTTATTTTGATCAACAAAAAACTGATATGCTTTTCAATAAAGTTATGATGAACATAATGCCTAATGCTATAGAAGAATTCAACAAAACACTAAAAAAAGAGGCATTTATTGAATTATTCTAGAACAAGATGATTTCGTAAAAAAAGATTTAATACATATAATATTGATATGACACAGCATATAAAATTTTTCTCTATTTTTATAATTTTAGGATTTTTTTCATGCTTTTTTCATTTTCAAAAAATTTCAGCAACAAATTCTATAAAAAATCAATTTCTGATATATAAAATAAATCAAAAAAATTTTCGTGATATTAAAGAAAAAATCATACAAAAATTAGCTTTAGTAGAAAATAAAGAAGAAAAATACATCTTATATTTGTCATTATTAGAGCATTTATTTCAAAATTCTTTATATCAAGAAACTCTTGATATGTATGAATTCATAGTAAATAATTATGTAGACATTACAAATCTTGATAAGAAAACAATCTTCTTCGTTGCAGTTTCTCTAACATTAACTGGTAAATATTTTGATGCAAAAAAGGAATTTGAAAAAATTGAAAAAGAAGAATCAAATTTCTTAGATGAAATATTAATGTGGAAAAATTACAATCTATCTTTACAAGATAATATAAAAACAAATATTAGTTATTTTCTAAAGCTTCAAAATGAAATCTTACAAGATTATCCAGAAAAAATTTATAAAATGTTACAAGAAAGCTTCTTAAAGCAATTATTTAACACCGGACAATTTCAAAAAATATTATCAATGAATAAATTGGATGATATAGCTTCTGATTTTTACACATCAATTGCTGAATACAAATTAGGAAAAGATCTAGAAATTTTGAAAAAGAAGTTAAGTAAGTTATCTTTACAAGATTCACTCCAATGGTCTACTAAAGCAAAAATGAAGCTTATAGAGATTAATTTAGAAAATAATCAAATCTCTTTGCAAGACGCAATCGATTTACTAAATAACTTGAATTACCAATTATTAGACACTAACATGAGGTTTTACTTACTCGATATGCTCGCTATATATTATAGAAAAAATGATGAGCTTGCAAAATCACTAAGCATTTATCAATATTTAAACAATAATTTTGAACATTTATCTCATGAAATATCTCTTTACAAAAATTCTTCAGAAGATGCTATAAAAATATTATCAAAACAAGATATGTCAAATTGGAATAAATTATCATTTTTTAATAGGTTTTCAGAGATGCTACCTCTAGGAGATATAGGAAATGTGATAATTTCTGAAATCACAGATTCCCTTATAAATCTTAATTTACTAGATGATGCTATAGAATTACTAGAACATCAAATAAAATTTAAACTAAAAGGACGATTTAAATTTTTAAATGAACTAAAACTTTCTAAAATATACAGTAAGCAAAAAAGATTTAAAGATGCCATTAATTTACTAAATAATATAGAAATACCATCTCAAGAATTTAAAAATCATCAAAAAATTTTATTGCTTAAAGCCAGAAATTTTTTTTCTCTACAAAACTATGATAGGGCAATTTCAATTTTAGAAGGAATAGACTCAAATAAAGCAATAAAACTAAAAAAAGATATATATTTTTTTGATAAAAAATATGAATCTTTCATAAATTTAATGGAAAATCATAAATCAAAAAATCCTGATATTGATGCTCAAGATCAAATAAAACTTGCTATAGCATATTTCAATTTAGAAAAACAAGATAAGTTAGATGCCTTATATCAAGATATAATAAATAATTCTACTTTAAAAACAAAATTTCTAGAGCTTTTCTCTACATATTTATCAATTCAAAATTCCGAAACAAAAGATACTGTAAAATTACAAAATCTGTTAAATCAAATCTCACAAGAAATAAAAATAGAGTTAAAATAAAATGGGTATTATATCAAAATTTAAAAAAACCTTCACTAATTCTTTATCATCAAAATTAATTTCTATCTTTCCTCAAAAAAAGCAAAAAATAGATAAAATCTCCTTAAAAAAATTAGAAAAATTGTTAATAGGAGCTGATCTTTCTAACAGCATATCTCAGGATATTATAAAAAAAATTAGCAAAGAATCTAACGAGATAAGTTTAGATGAAATCAAAATATCTATTTCAGAAATATTACTTGATAAATTAAAACATATTAATGATGATTTCTATCTTTCAAAAGATAAGCTAAATATATTAATTTTTTCTGGAATTAACGGCAGTGGCAAAACTAGCAGTTTAGCTAAAATATTTTATATGTTTCACAAAAATTATAAAGTAGCCATAGCTGCATGTGATACATTCAGAGCAGCTGCTCTTGAACAACTTAAAATATCAATAGATAGATCTAACTCTTATAAAGAAATTTTGTTATATAAAGCATCAGATAAATATAAAGATCCTTCTTCAATAGCATTTCATTCAATATCAGAATCTCTGAAAAATGCTGTTGATATATTATTAATTGATACAGCAGGTAGACTTCAAAATAATTCCAACTTGATGTCTGAATTACAAAAAATGATAAAAGTTGTTAAAAAATTTGAAAAAGATATTTTGTTATATAATTTTATAATTATAGATAGTACTATAGGACAAAATTCTATCAAGCAGATAGAAATTTTTAAACAAATGACTGATGTTAATGCTATGATCTTAACAAAAATGGATAGTAGCTCTAAAGCTGGAGCAATCTTTTCGCTTCAAAAAAGCCTCAATATACCAATCTATTTTATAACATACGGAGAACAATTGAACAATATATCAAAATTTAAAAAAGAAGAATTCGTTCAAAATTTACTATCGTATAATTCTTAGTGAATATGTAATCCCTATGTTATTAACTTAAATGATTTCGGATACAAAATTCTTTAGAATTTTTTTCTTTTTCTATCAAAATATTTTGATGACAAAATGATGATAAATAGATATTGTACTAAAATAACTTATGTATTTGCATAACATAAAACTCAATTTTTGGTAAATAAATAATGGTAAATAAATATGGTAGATATAATTACAGATGAAAATTTTGAATCTTTTGTTAATCAAAAAGATCAACTTGTATTAGTAGATTTTTATGCAGATTGGTGTGTTCCTTGTAAAATGCTCAAACCAATTTTAGAACAAATTTCTAAAGATGAGATAATTCCAATAGGTAAATTAAATATAGAAAAAAGTCCTAAAGTTTCAGAAAAGATAGGAATTAAAGGTGTTCCTACTATGATATTATACAAAAATAATCTTCCTTTAGATATGAAATTTGGATTTAACAATAAAGCACAAATTATTGAGTGGATAACATCTTATAATGGAAATAAAAATTAAATGAAAAATATCCATAATAATTTTTAATCCAAGTAAATGTATAGATTGGAAACTCAAAAAGCAGATTCTCTAATTGTAAAAGAATCTGGGTTGAGACTAGATAAATTTGTACTTAATCATAGTAATGGCTTCTCAAGAAATCAGATTCAAAATTTTATTAAAAATGGCAAGATATTAATTAATCAAAAAATCTGTAAAAACTCCTCATATTTATTAAAGTTAGGAGAAGAAGTTTTAATATCAGAATTTGAAAGAGAATCTAACAAAATTTTATCTAAAGCAATCGATTTGGATATCTTATATGAAGATGAACAAATTTTAGTTTTGAATAAACCAAAAAACATGGTTGTACATCCTGGTAATGGATCCTTAGTTGATGACACTTTAGTTAGTGGTTTATTGCATCATTGCGGAGAAAATGGATTATCTAATTTACAAGGCATTACAAGAGCTGGAATAGTTCATAGGTTGGATAAAGATACAACTGGTCTTATGTTAATCGCTAAAACTAATGATGCTCATCAAAATCTTGCAGAACAAATTTATAAAAGAGAAGTATTACGTGAATATAAAACTATTGTATGGGGTAATATGTTAACAAGAATCTCTAATGAAATATCTTTACCAATTGCCAGAGACAAAATCCATAGAGAAAAAATGATCATAGACCAAAAAAATGGAAAATACGCTCTTACTCGATATAAAATTCTAGAAATATTTTCAAAATATGATATCAGTTTTATTAAATGTAAATTAGAAACTGGCAGAACTCATCAAATAAGAGTTCATATGGAACATATAAAACATCCTATAATAGGAGATAAAAAATATTTAAAGCATAAAAAATTCTATGAAAAAAACTTAGACATAAAAGTCAAAAATATGATAAAAAAAATAAAATCCCAAATGCTGCATTCCTATAAAATAGCTTTTACTCATCCTATAACAAAAGAATGGTTGTCTTTTCAACAAAAATTACCAAATGATTTTCAAAATTTTATAGAATATATTAAAAATTAGATATCATTAATATTTGATCTTTGATATTTTTGATATTTATTTTTTCTACTCAGCCTCTAATAAATTAGAGTTAAAAAATTTTTATCTATATAAATCTTTTATATATCCTTCAGAAATAAAAGATAAGACATTATATAAATAACTAGATCTTCTAGATGAAGAAATATTAAAATGCAATTTTCCTAAATAGAACTATCTAACTAACATAGATAAATTATATCACTATATTAATTCTTCTTCAGATAAATCAATCTTTTCTGATATAGAAGATGGTAATGGTGATATTAATGGGATATCAAAAATTTTATCCTGAATAGCAAAAACAGAAAATTTTTTTTCTTTTACATCTTGTATATTAGCTTCCGATGTAGAAATGATAATATCCTGTACACAGATTTTAAAATCATATAAATTCCCTATAATTTTTTTATGAATATATAATAAAGAATCCATATGTGATTTTTTTGCTTTATAAACTTCTTGAAGAGCATTTTGAGAAAAAATCTGAAATGATGCTTCCAATATCTCTTCTGATAAAAACATAGAAGACTCTATTGAAGTAGAAATTTTTGATAATTTATTAATTAAAGATTTAGTATGTTTTTCTTGAACAATATCTTTTTCTTCTTTACAAGATATTAATATCTTTTGTAAAATACATTTAGTTTCTTGATTAAGATTTTCTAAATATTTGAAAATTTTATTGAATAATTTAATATCGTATGAATTGTCTATTTCAGCCAAAAGAAAAAATTTAATAATTTTTTTAAATCTATAGGAGATTGTCAAATAATTTTTGGTTTGTTGTTGAAGTATATTAAAAAAATCTTTCCAATCTTGTGGATTGGAAAGCAAAACATTGGTATCTTTAGATATAAACATTGAAATTACAAAATATTTATCCACAAAACATTATCAAATAAGCACTTTATGCTATTAATTTCCAATCAATAAATCAATCTAAAAATACCTGTCAATAAATTAGATTCATATTCTATAAATAACATATATCATATGACTTCAGTGAGATTTGTTTGTACAGATTGAGATTTACTAAGACCAAGAATTGATATCTTGTCAACTCTGCGTAAAAAATTACCATTAAATGATCCTAGAAATTTTTGAAAATTATTATTCATATTAGTTAGATTACTTTCTAATTTATCGATATGTCCGCTAAGTATTGTTATAGAAGAAAGCAATTTTTTAATTTCTGAAATAATTTGATCATAATTATCTAACATTTTTTGTTCAGATATATGAAATTTTGTTAAGGACAGCATATTCATCAATCCTACAGGGCCTACAGGAAAAATATTCATTTCCCAAGATTTCCTTAAAAATTCTTGATCTAGATTAGAGATTTTTTCTATAGATTGTTCAGTAGGTAAAAACATTATAGTCATAATATTGTTAACTTTGAAAGATTTTTTAGACAATTCTTGAAAAGCAACTTCCGCATAATCTTTTTTGACAAGAGACTTTAGATGATTATTTATAGATTTAAGCAAAAACTTCTGATTCTCTTCTTTAATTAAAAATGTCGAAGATTTAGCATCTATCAACATAATATTATTACCTGGTAAAAATACTACTGCATCTGGTCTTAACTTATTTAAACCATCTCCCATAATGCTATATTGCACAACAAAATCTACTCCTCTTTTTAACCCAGAGGATTTCAAAATATTTTCTAATGTGATTTCTGCTAATTGTCCAAATGAAGAAGGAGATAAAAGAGATGTCTTAATAAAGTTCACAGAATTTTTAGACTCATTCACATCTTTATCTAAATTACTTACCATATTTGCTATTTTGATAAATTCTTGATTAAATTTTTCTGATGCTTTGCTTATGTTATTCTCAGATAATTCTCTAGATTCTTTAGTTTCTTGTCTATGTATATCTATAAGTTCTTTACCTAATTTATTACCCAGATCTGCAAGAGTTTTTTTACTTTCTTCTAAAAATTGTTCTTTACTTGTTTGATATTCAGAAATCATTTTATCTTTAAGTTCTAACTGAGAAGAAAATCTTTCAATTTTTTGTAAATCTTCTAAACGAAATTTTTCTAAATTTGATCTTGAAAATTCACTTTCAGATAATTTTTGATTAGAAAATAGTAAAGCAGCTCTTAATGATATTATTTTATAAAAAAAATATAAATTGAACCCTATACTCAAAGTAAATATAGTATAAAAGAGGAAGATCATATATTAAAGCTTTTCAGCTTGAATAACTCTTGGTAAATTTTGTAAATCATAATATGCATCAATAAATTTCAATTTTGCGTTTTGAATAATTTTTTCTATAGATTTTTTCTTGTAAGGATTAATCTCTAAAAATAATGAACCATGTGTTTTGAGAAAATATTTAGCATTATCAGAAATTTTCTGGAAAAAAAATAAGCCTTTATTAATGGCAAAAAGAGCTTTTTTAGGTTCATATTGTTTGATATCTGGAGAAAGTAAATGCTTTTCAGATTTTTTATCAATATAAGGAGGATTACTAACTATGATATCAAAAAATTCTTTATATTGATCTAACCTTTGAAATATATTGCTTTTTATAAAAGTAATATTTTCTAATAAAAATTTTTTAGCATTTTTTTGAGCTATTTTCAAAATTTTACTGTCAACATCAGTTGCAACAACTTTAATATCAAGATCCTTCAGCTCCAAAGCTAAAGTAATAGCTATAATACCAGAACCTGTTCCTATCTCTAAAATATTAAGAGATTTTTTTTTTAAAAAATTACATTTTTTTATGATTTGTTCAACTAAAATTTCTGTGTCTGGTCTAGGAATCAATACATTCCGATCAATAAAAAATTTTCTAGAAAAAAACTCTTTTTGTTTTAAAATATAAGCTATAGGTTCATTTTTAGCTCTTCTCTTTATTAAATCAAAAAAAATTTTCTTTTCTTCCAAATTGAGCACATAATTTTCATGTGCTACTAAAAATTCTAGACTCTTTTTGAGAACAGAAGATAATAACAAATTAGCATCTAAAGATTTAGAACTTAACAGATGAAGATTTTTATGTGCTTTTTTTAAAGCTTCTAATATTTTCATAATCAAAAAAATTTAAACCTATTATCCTGCTCTTGATTTTCAAGTAGTTTAATTAAATTTAAAGATAAAGGATCCAAATTTTGATATTGTAAGCCCAATTTATCTTTAAACCAAGATTTTTTTCCCTCCATATATTTAATATTAGAACTAGGATATTTCTTCTTTATAAATGAGAAAATATCCTCAATACCATCTATTAGTCCTAGAGACAAAGATCTCTCTCCACTCCAAAAATTTCCTTGAAAAAGATCTCCTTTAGATTGATTGATTTTACCTCCTCTCCTTGACATAATATATTCTATAAAGTTCTTGTGAATGTCTTTTTGAATATCTTGTATCAATTCTATATCAGACTCTTTAGTTGGAACAAATGGATCTAATACTGACTTATTCTTTCCTTGAGTAAAAATTCTTCTCTCTACCCCTAATTTATCTATCAATTTAGTAAATCCAAAACCAGTATATGTGACTCCTATACTCCCTATAATAGAATTTTTACTTGCAAAAATTTGTTCTCCTGCACATGCAAGCCAATATCCTCCTGAAGCGGCAATATCTTCTACAAAACTATAAACAGGTATGTTTTTCTCTTTTGATAAATTAATAATCCTCGAAGCTATAAGTTCAGATTGAACCGGAGAACCACCTGGTGAATTTATTACAAGAAAAACTGCCTGTAAATTTCTGACCTTAAAAGTTTTTTCTATTAATTGATTTATATGACTAAATTTTAATGAAGATTTAAATCTTGATACATCCCCTATCAAACCTTCCAATCTTAATACTGCTACATTAGTAGCATTATAATTCGGTATAAAATAACCAATTATTGCATTGAAAACACTATCGCTAGTTTTTACCTCTTCTTCCAGTGCTACAGAGGTTTTAAGTGAATTTGACATTTAGTAAAATAATTCTCGATAAATTAGCAATCTATTGAATATTGTTTTTAACAAAGATTTTCATCAAAAACAATTAGAAAATGATCTTTTCTTAGTTAATATTGTGATTCCCTAAAATTTTTACTTCTAGATCTAAATTTATTTTATGATGTTTCTTTACCATATTTTTTACTAATTTGATTAAATCAAAAACATCCTGAGATTTAGCATTATGAAAATTTTGTATAAAATTACAATGAATATCGGATATTTTTGCACCTCCTATGATCTTATTTCTAAGACCAAGAGAATCTATCAATTCCCAAGCTTTCATATTTGGAGGATTTAAAAACACACTACCACAAGTTTTGTTTTTAGGCTGTTTTCGAGAACGAAAATTATTGAAATCTTGGATTTTACTATTAATTTTTAATCTATCTCCTTTTACAGCCCTTAGATGTAATTTTGTAAATATAAGATTTTTAGGCAAATTATTTGATCTATAAGAAAATTGACATTCATCTTTTTCAAATTTATAAAGCTTACCTTCAATATTATCTATAGCTTCTACACATAATATTAAATCCTTTATTTCAGAACCATAAGCTCCTGCATTGGTAGAAATGGCTCCTCCTAATGTTCCTGGAATACCAGATAAAAATTCAAAACCCGATAAGCTATTTGCCTGAGCAAATTTTACCAAATTGAAATTTAAACAACCTGCACCTACTATAATCCTATCATATTCTAACTGAATCTGAGTAAAATCTCCAATTAACTTTATTGTTATTCCCTTGACTCCTAAATCACTAACAATCACATTAGAACCCGCACCTATAATATGGATACTAAAATGATTTTTATTAGATAATATAATATTTTTTAATGTTTCTAAATTTATAACTCTTATATAAAATTCTGCTTTACCTCCTGTTTTTAACCATGTTAAACTCGACAAATAATATTGAGTTTTATAAAAAATCTGAAACTTATCTAGTAAATCTCTGAATGCAGAATCTGACATATTTACTTAAGAAATAAAATAATTTGATTATTTAATATTGGTACAATTTATGTTCTATCATATCTCTCATGCAAGAAATATCTCCTGCTCCCATGATTATAAATATATCATGTTTTTGATAGTAGGATTTTATAAAATCCGGTATTTGCTGCATATCCTCTAGAAAAAAACAGTTAGAATTTATCTTTTTGATATATTTCACTAAGTCTCTAGAAGATTTACTTGATAACAAACTTTCTCCTACATCAAAAATTTCAGTTATAAAAACTATATCAGCTTTAGACAAAGATTCTACAAATTCTTGGAATAATTCCTTAACTCTTGAAATTTTATGTGGTTGAAAAAACAATATAACTCTTCCTGAATTTTTATCAGAGATATTTCTAGCCGTCTTTAAAATTGCTTTCACTTCTGTTGGGTGATGAGCATAATCATCTATTATTATGGACTCTTTGTATTCTAAAATTTTGTTAAATCTACGTTTCACTCCTTTGAAATTTTCTAATATTAAAGAGTTAATTGTTATATCCATTTTTAAAGCAGAAATTATAGCTGCTAAACCATTCAAAACATTGTGAGCCCCAGGTAAAGGAATTTTTATATCTCTCACATTTATTGGTAAAATATCTGAATTGGACTTAATATCAAAAATTGAATAATAATCAAAATATCTAATATTATAAGCTACAATATCAGCTTCAAGATTTGTTATACCGTAACTTATGATATTATATTTTTTAATTTTTTCACATGATAGTTCTTGCAAAATCTGAATAACACCTGGACTGTCAATGCACACTAAAGCAAAACCCTTTGAATCTTTTTGGGCTATAAATTTTTTAAAACCATTCAATAAGTCCTGATAAGAATGAAAATATTCTAAATGTTCTCTATCTATATTAGTAACTACTACAGAATGATTCCTTACCATATTAAACGTGCCATCTGACTCATCTGACTCAAGTATAAAATGCTTTCCTTGCCCTAACATATTCACATTAGTTTGCTCACCATTCATAATACCTCCTACGAGAGAAATATGACTTAGATCTGCTTGCTTCAAGATATAAGTTAATAGAGCAGATGTAGTGGTTTTACCATGTGATCCAGATATTGATATCACATCTTTTCCTTTTGTAAGATGAGATAATATATCGCCTTTTTTCAATACAGGAATCTGATTTTTTTTTGCATATCTTACTTCCACATTATCTGATAATATTATAGATGAGATGATCAGGCAATTAATATTTTGTACATTATTTTCACTATGCCCTATAAAAACATTTATACCAAGCTTTTGTAAACTTTTAGTATTGAAATTAGCATCTAAATTTGATCCTTGTACATTATAGCCCATATTTAGCATGATTTTTGCTATTGCACTCATTCCAATACCTCCTATGCCAACTATATGAAACACGCCTAATTTTTTAGGCATAATTTTTTCCATCAGCAACATATTGATATTTTTTTAGAGCTTTTAATTTAAAGAACTTATTATCACAAATGATACAGCGCAAGGATAATCGTCAGATAATGAAATGTCAACTTTGTACTGATTTAAGATTGAATTTTTATTAAACACAAAAAAAGGCTTTCCTTGCAATGTGTTAAGTAAATTCACCTCTATAAAACCTACATCAATATCTAGAGCAGAAACTGCTTTGATTAAAGATTCTTTAGCAGAAAATCTTTTAGCAAGATAATTAGATTTGTTCTTTTCAATAATTTTTTGATAAATTTTTAATTCCTGATTCCCAAGTATTTTTTTTGGAAAATTTTTAGGATATTTTTGTAAAATTTTTTCTATTCTAGTAATTTGTACTAGGTCAATTCCAGCCCCTATTATCATTTTATAAAATAAAGCTTTTTTTACTATGTTTAAAAATTTGAGCTATAAAATTTAATAAATTATCCTTAAAATTAGAATTGGCAACTATTTCCATAGTCATAAAATTATCTATTGTAATATCTCTCAACCCTATATTTAGGATATAGCATTTTTCATTTCTTGCAATATTTTCTATAAAATCCAAATTTGGTTTATCACCTACCCAAGTAGCTAGGATTTTTACTAAATACGACATAATCTTGGATTGATTTTCTAATATTTTATAGGAAGATATATAAAAAAGATCCTTGATTTTAGAACAATAAATATTATGATACTCAATTTCTGTTTTTTGATTAAAGATAGCAAGCACTGATCGAGTATTTTTATCAATCTTACAGCATTTAATCTGTAGATCAAAACTCATTACAAAACGATCTGTTTGAAAATCGTTTTTTTTACTTTGTACATAAAATGGAAAAATTGAATTTAACGTATTAAAAAGATAGTTAGATATAACATATTGAATAGAAAGATTTTTTGTACCTATAAGGTAATACATATTTTCCATTTTTTTATCATAATTTTTTTCTATAATCTTCAATAACAAAGAAATATTTGAAGATTTTAAACTGTGCAATTTACTTATAAGCATTCCTTTACCTATAGAAACTGTTCTTTCTCTTTCTTGTATACGATAAACATTTTTTATTGCACTTCTAGCATTACCAGTTACAACAAAATCTAAACATGATGTTGAGATATAATGATGCGGAGACGTTATTATTTCTACAGTATCTGCTGTTTTTAAGATAGTTCTTAAAGGTACATTTTCACCATTAACTTTAGAACCTATACAACTATTTCCTATATCAGTATGTACCATATAAGCAAAATCTACTACTGTAGATTTTTTAGGTAAAGATATTATCTTTCCCTTAGGAGTAAAACAAAAAATTTTGTCATAGTACATTGATAATTTTGTGTTTTGAAAAAATTCAATAGGATTTCTATTTTGTTTTAATATTCTTAACAATTCCTGTAACCAAGAATATTTTTGCTTAAGATTGTTTCCTACAGATTGATTTTGTTTATAAATCCAATGCGCCGCTATTCCTGTTTCTGCTAAATCATTCATTTGTTTATCTCGTATTTGGATTTCAATCTTATGCGCAAAAGGTCCTATTACAACTGTATGTAGAGATTTATAACCATTTTCTTTAGGATTACTAATAAAATCGTGAAATTGATTATAAATCATAGTATATTTTTGATGTATTTTACCTAATGCGTGATAACAATCTATTGAAGAATTAACTATAATTCTGAATGCTAATATATCAGATAGCTGCTCTAATTGGATTTTTTTTGTATGCATTTTTTTCCATATAGAATAAGGAGTTTTTGTTCTACCAAATATCTGTACATCTTTTAAATCTTCCTGTAATAATGACCTTAATTCAGATAACGTATCTTTTATAAGAGAATTGTTATTTTTTGAAAAGAGCAATATCTTAGATTGTATAGTTTGCCTTTCCGTTGGAGATAATATCTTAAAACATATATCTTGTAACTCATTTTTGATTTTCTGCATACCAAGCCTTTCTGCTAAAGGAGCATATATTTCCATCGTTTCTATAGCTTTTTTATTCTTTTTGCTCATAGACTGAATAAAATCTATAGTACGCATATTATGCAATTTATCAGCCAATTTAATTAATAATATTCTAATATCGTTACTCATTGATAAAAGTAATTTTCTAAAATTTTCTGCCTGCTTAACATTTTCTGGCACAAATTTTATTTTTGTTAATTTTGTAACTCCATCTACTAAATTTGCAACTTCTATTCCAAAAAAAGATTCTATTTCTAACAGGGAAACATCTGTGTCCTCAACAGTATCATGTAAAATCGCAGCTATAATTGTTTTGGTATCAAGCCTCATATAAGATACAATCTCAGCCACTTCTATAGGATGAAAATAATAGGGCATTTTAGAAGCCCTAATCTGATTATGATGAGCTTTAATAGACATATCTAAAGCTCTATCAACCAATTCACGATTAATTTTTACGCCAAAAGATTCAAATTTTTCTAAAATATCTTTGTATTTTATTTGATACATAATTTATTAAATTTTATTAACTATTTTCCTATACAAAAATTATAGAAAATTTTTTCTAATATATCCTCGGTTGTAATATCTCCTATTATGCCACTTAAATGATTTTTTGCAATCCTAATTTTTTCTGATATTAGCACCAAATCATCTTGATGAGAAATTTTAATAACAGACAATAGTGATTTTTCAATCTCTAGTTTATGTCTGGCTCTAGAAATTTTAGGTTCAGAATTATTATTAATAATAATAGCAGCTTTTTCTCCTATAGTATCAATTAATCTACTTATAGTGTTTTTTTCTTTAATGGAAATTTTTAAAAATTTTTGACTATAATTAAGAATTTCTTGCTCAAAAATTTTGTTCTCTTCTTTAAACAAGTCATTTTTACTAATAGCTAAAATATAATCAGAGTTATTTATAATTTTTTTAAAATACCTAATATTATCAATATCTCCATATTCTATTAATAAAATTTTAATATGGACATCTGAAATCAACTCTAGAGCTTTTTGAATGCCCTTTTTTTCTATAACATCTTTAGGATTAGAATGTATTCCTGCTGTATCATAAAGAATTATAGGAAATCCATTGATATCTAAATGAGCCTCTATAATGTCTCTTGTGGTGCCTGCAATATCTGATGTAATAGCTACATCTCTACTTAAAAGAAAATTCATTAAACTAGATTTACCGGCATTAGGGGGACCAATAATACATAATTTGACTCCTGTTCTTAATATTTCTCCTTGATTAGCTGTGACTAAATGTTTTTCCATTTTATGTCTCAACTGCTTTATACTATCAAAAATACCATTTTTTATATTTGGTGGTATTTCTTCATCAGGAAAATCTAAAATGGCTTCTATCTGAAATATTATTTGCATTAAAATATTTCTCCAACCTCTATATAATTCTGATAAATTTCCTGTAGCTTGTTTTATAGCTTGTTTATGTTGTTCCTTTGTCTCAGATTCTATTAAATCTGATATTGCTTCTACTTTTAGTAAATCCAATTTGTTATTGATAAAAGCCCTTTTAGTAAATTCTCCTGCTTCAGCTATCCTAACATCTGGAATCTTATTTAATATTTCAAAAATCATCTTTTCTATTGCTATACTACCATGAGCATGTATCTCTAACATATCTTCCCCTGTATAGCTTTTAGGATTTTTAAAAAAAATTACTATGGCTTTATCTATAATAAAATTTTCTACGGGATCATATAAATTACATAAAACTGTTTCTCTAGGAGAAATATCCTTTACTTTAGTATTTTTAGTAAGCATTTCTAATATAGACATAGCCTTAATACCAGATATTCTAAAAACAGCTATACCAGATTTGCCAAAACCAGAACTTTTAGCAAAAATTGTATCTTTTACAAAATTTTTACTCATATAAAATCTTTTGAAATTTTTATCTTTTTTGTAATAATATATTATATTATAACTTTCATTGATTTAAAAAATTTTATTTATTAGAAAGAAAAATGCTATTATAAATAAGAATGCTATTACAAATAAGAAAATTTTTATCACACTAATCTACATCAGTGAAATATATTAAAAATTAAATTACAACTCCTAAATATAATGTCTAACAAAAATTATCTTTCACAATTTAAAGTTGTTAACTTAGATTTGGAAAAAACAATATTCCTAAACCCTAAATATGAAAATAATAAATTATATCAAAAATTTGTTACTAGAGTTATTCAATACATTCCAATAGATTATCAAACTGATATTAATTTTCAAACCTTCTCTAAAATTTTTGAACCTTTATATGAGTTTGCTAAGAAAAAAGATGGATATGAAAAGATAGAAGATTTTTTTTCTGCCGGAGAAAATCTTTTAGACATTTTCATATTATGTGAATATACTCCTTTTCTTGTTGATTCTTTACATAATTTAATGGCAAGATTCAATCTAAATAATTCTCTTTTTTTACATCCAGTTATATACTCAATTAGAGATTCAAAATTACATCTAAAAGATGTGTGTTTAGAAAATAACGAAAATGATTTAAATAAATCAACAATAAACAAAGAACATCTGATTTTTTTAAGATTTGAAGGATCTTTTTCTCAAAAAGAAATTACCTCTTTAAAATCAGAAATACATAATATAATTCATTTATCTAAAACCACTCTAAGTTTGTGGAATATATTATCAAATTCAGTACAAAAAATTTTAGATCTTAACTATTTTGATAATTTTACTAATAATGTTCTAAAATGGATTTTAAACAATAATTTTACATTTTTAGCTTCTATAAAATTTACTTATTCTTCTGAACTATCAATAGATGAACAAATAATAGTAAAAGGAATGGTAGAAGATGAAAATTTAACTGAATTAAAAGATATTATCATCAAATCTTTTCAACATAATGCTATTAAAGAAACATTATTTGGAAAAATCAACATATTATCTAAAATTCATAGGAATAGTTTCTTAGATTATATTTTAATAAGAGATTTAAAAACAAAAGATATAAAAAAATCTGGTTACTTAATATTAGGTCTTTATACAGGATCTATGTATTTTCATTCAATCTCAGAAATACCAATGTTAAACCATTACAACTCTTTGGTGAATGATGATCTTAATTTCGCCCCTTCTGGCTATAATGCTAAAAAAGTAAACCATATTATTGAATCTATTCCAAGAGATGCTCTAATGAATTTAGCAACTGAGAATCTAAAACATATAGCACTACACTTACTTTCTAGTATCAGAAACAAAAAACTGAAAATATTCATATATGAAGACTGGGCTAATATTTTTACTAACATAATAATTTTTTTAAGAAAATCCTACCTAACTAGTGAAAATTTCAACAATATTATCAAATATCTAGAAAATATCTTTGGTGTGACCATTCAAGTAAATAACATGGATGTAATTTTTGATAATTTCATATTACTTTATATCTTATTTCCAACCTCTAAGATAAAATTACAAAAAAACATCGACCTTTCTCAAATAGAGGAAGATCTTACAAGATTATCAGTAAGTTGGCATGAAAATCTTTCTACAGCTATTAGCTCAAATTTTGATATAGATGTAATATTTGATAAAGATTTTAATCTTATTTTTGAGGAGGATTATAAATATAAATTTACACCTGAAGAGGCAATAAAAGATTTAAAATTTTTATATGATCTGTCTCAAGTCAATAAAACAATCTTTAACTGCATTCATGTAAAGGAAAGGAAATATATTTTAAAAATATATACTAGAGATTTTTTTTCGTTATCAGAGCTAATGCCCTTGATATCTAACATAGGATTTGAAGTAAAAAGCGAACAACATTTTGTTATTAACAATGTCTTTTCTAAAGAGACTAATTACATTTTTTTATTTGAAATTTTATCCTTAAATATTACTAATTATGGAGATTTATTAAAATACAATATAGATCAAAATTTAACTAAAATGTTAGATTTGTCTCTTCCTACAAATATCTTGGCTAAACTAACCACTTATTGTAATATAGGATGGAAGGAGATTTTTCTACTAAATGCTTTGGTTGCATTTTTTGCTCAGACAAAAATCCCATATAGTAAGGATTTTGTTAGACAAATATTACTAAATCACAATGAATTTACTACATATTTAGTAAAATTTTTTGAATTAAAATTTAAAAATAATTCTTCTCAAGAGATTTTTGATAAAACAGAAAAATTTCTAGTTTCTTATCTAGAAAAAATAATATCCATTGATGAGGATCTTGTTTTAAACAGCATTTACCAAATTATAAACGCTATTCTTAGAACAAATTTTTATCAAAAAAAAATTCAAGAAAAAATGGAATATATTTCTTTCAAATTTGATTCCTCTAAAATACCTAATTTACAAAAACCAGTACCTTATAAAGAATGTTTTGTTTTTTCTAATTTATTCGAAGGATCGCATCTAAGAGCTGGTGCTATTTCTAGAGGAGGAATTAGATGGTCTGATAGAGAAGAAGATTTTAGAGTAGAAGTTTTAGGATTGATGCGTTCTCAAATAACTAAAAATACAGTAATAGTACCTACTGGAGCTAAAGGCGTTTTTTACCTTAAAACACAAGATCAGGAAAAAAGAAATGAATTGGCAATAGAATCTTATAAAAATTTTCTGAGAGGTTTATTAGACATTACAGACAATATTATAGACAGTAATTTTGTTCATCCGAAGGAATGTAAAATATATGATAAAAATGATAGTTATCTTGTAGTAGCAGCAGATAAAGGTACTTCCTCTTTTTCTGATTATGCTAATGAAGTGGCCAAAGAATATAATTTTTGGCTAGATGATGCTTTTGCTTCTGGGGGTTCTCTAGGTTATGATCATAAAAAAATGGCTATAACTGCTCAAGGTGCTTGGGTTTCTGTAAAACATCATCTTAAAAACATGAATTTTGATTACAAAAATACAAATTTGAGAGTTGTTGGTATAGGAGACATGTCTGGAGATGTCTTTGGCAATGGTATGTTATTACATAAAAACATTCAACTTATAGCGGCTTTTAATCATAAAGAAATTTTTATTGATCCGCAACCAAATGTAGAAAAGAGTTTTTCTGAAAGGAAAAGATTGTTTTTTCTCAAAAAAACTTCTTGGAAAGATTATAATAATAGCTGTATTTCTAGTGGGGGAGGAGTCTTTAATAGATCTAGTAAATCATTATCTATTTCTCCAGAAATACAAGATTTGCTAAAAATCAACATATCTAAAATTACTCCTGATAAATTAATACGTCTTATATTAACTTTAGATGTAGATTTGATATGGAATGGAGGAATTGGAACTTATTTCAAATCTTCTTCAGAATCCAATCAAGATATAGGTGATAAGGAAAATGATCATTTGAGATGTAATGCAAATCAAATCAGAGCAAAAGTAATAGCTGAAGGAGGAAATCTTGGTATATCCCAACTTGGAAGAATAGAATTTGCTTCTATTGGAGGCTTTATAAATACAGATTTTATTGATAATTCTGCAGGCGTTAGCTGTTCTGACCATGAAGTAAATCTGAAAATCATTCTTAATCAGGCTGTGCAAAATAATCTTATTACTTTTGGAGAAAGAAACCAAATTTTGATTGATATGTCTTCTGAACTAGAAAAAATAGTTTTACAAGACAATTATGATCAAAATTTAGCGCTTGATATATTGCAATCTTCAAATTTAATGAGAACAGAATTGTTTGAACAATTATTAAGATTATTAGAACAAAAAAATATTTTAGATAGAAGTTTTGAATTTTTACCAGATGACAAAAAATTAACTAAATTAAATTCACTAAAACAAAAGCTTACAAGGCCAGAATTAGCTGTGATCTTATCATATAGCAAATTATATTTTTTACAAAATCTCTCAAATAATTTATTGATAGATGACACTATATTTGAAAAACATCTAGTGAAGTATTTTCCTTATATTATGAGGACACAATTTAAAAAATTTATCCTAAAACATCCTTTAAAAAATCAAATTATCATTACTAATCTAGTTAATGAAATTGTAAACAGAGTGACAGGACCATTAATAATAGATATATACAAAAAAACAGGAGCTAAATTATGTGATACTATAAAGTCTTATATCATAATTTCAGAAATTATGGATTTAGACAATTTATGGAATAAAATCGTTCAAAAATGTCATTCTTTGCAAAATTCTCAACTTAAAATTGAAATTTTATCTAATGTTATCAATATTATAGTGAGAGGTATTATATGGTTTCTTAAAAATACTGAATATCCTATTGCAGTAAATCACGTGATTAAAATATATAAAAATGCTAATCAAATGAATTTTGAAAAATTCCTCGTTGGAAAATCCAAGGAACAATTTTTGAATGATGTACAATTTTTTTCTAAAAGCTGCATAGATGAAAATTTAGCCAAAAGAATTTCTTCCCTGAGGTTTATAATATCATTTTTTGATATTATATCTTTATGTGAGACAGGGCTTGAAAACCAAGACGAGTTATTGAATCTTTATTTTTTTATAGGAGAAAATTTCTACATAGATTGGCTAAGAGAGGTTTGTAGTACACAAATAGATAATTCTTATTGGAACAAACTATCTATACAGTCTATCAAAGATGATCTATACATGAAACAGAAAAATATCTTATCTATTTTAATGAAAAAATGGAAATTTTCAGGATCTTCTATTGACACAGCAAAAGATCATTTAAAAGATAAGATTTATAATTCAATTTTCCATGAATTTATTATGAAAATGAAAACTTATGAAGAATATAATATTTCAATGTTAATACTTGCGAATAAAAAATTAGACTCTCTGATTGAAAATTTGGTTCAATAAAAAGTTTTTATAATTTTTACTATGTAATAAAATAAGTTTTTTGTCATTGAAAAAAGAAAATTTTGTATTATATTGTATTATATTGTCTAATGTTGTTATTTTTCTTTTAAAAGATTAATTAAAATTAAAATATATGAGCTCAGCTATTTATGATCCTAATTTACAGGGTCTTCATAACTATATTCGTAAAGTCAATAATATCCCTTCTTTAACAGACTCAGAAGAGAAATTATTAGCCAAGAAATACTGCGAAGAAAAGGATCTAAGGTCAGCTCATCGTCTTGTGACAAGTCACTTAAAACTAGTAGTAAAAATTGCACTGGGATATAAAAAATATAACAGTCCAATATTGGATCTGATATCAGAAGGCAATATAGGTCTTATGAATGCTGTTAAAAAATATGACCATAGATTGGGGTATAGATTATCTACATATGCTATGTGGTGGATTAGAGCTGCTATTCAGGAATTTTTATTAAAATCTCGTTCTCTTTTAAAAATAGGCAATAAAGTACTACATTCAAAACTTACTTCTGTTGGTAATAAAATTAAAGACAAACTAGGATTCTTAAATTACAGTAATAATACCGATCAAGATATTTCATCAGAAAACCAAAAACAAGAATATCCTCTTATTAATAACATATCTTTAAATAATAAATTATTTGCTAATCAAGATTCCTCAAATAATACAGAGATCATAGATCTAGTACCAGAAACAAGAGATAATCAAGAAACTCTCCTTATCAAAGAAGAACATTATTCTAATAATAAGAATTTAATGTTCAATGCAATTAATTGCTTATCTCAAAGAGAAAGAGAAATTTTATACGCGAGGAGATTAGAAGAAAAACCACATACATTATCTATGTTAAGTGAACAATTTTCCATTTCAAAAGAAAGAGTAAGACAAATAGAAAATAATGCTATTGCTAAAATTAAAAAAATAGCATTATCAAAGAAATAATCAATTTATTTTCAAGTAAAAAATTTGAGAAGAAAAAATAAAATAGTATTATTTTTGTGTACATTGATATTATTTGTATATCCTTCTCAGTTAGGGAATTCAAATTATTGGATAGAAGCTGAAAAAATGTTAGATGAAATTCTAATAAATAATTTGAATAGTTTAGAAAATGATGATAACAATTTCCTAAATAAACTAATAGCTGAATTCAGCACTTTATTACCAATTGCTTCTAGCAATGAAGTCCAATATTTAGAATTTGCGCAATTTAATATCTTAAATAAGCATAATTCTAAATTAACAGAATACAGATTAAAATCTGGAGAAGAAATATTTTTAGATAATTTAAAGATTAAGCATATTATTTCTATAAAAAACTTCAAATCTCAAAAATCTATGTTAATTCATGTTCAAGAACTTCATATAGATCAAGATCCTCAAACATTATTCTTAGGATGGATTTTCTTAAATAATCTTTGCATAAACAATTTTCTTCACTATAAATATGAAATTTTACCTATAGAATGTTCTAATTCTTGAAAAAATTTAAAAGATAATTTTTTTTTCATAATTATTTCATCTTAAAACATAATATTTATAGTGAAAAACTAACCTTAGGATTATATACTGATCTTCTTACAAAAAGAAATTTGATAATTACAATGATAAGAAAAATTAACACTATAGTTTTCAAAGGAATAGAGGGAATAAAAATTGAAATCCAAATACAAATAAGTAAAGCAATTCCAAGCTTCGTAATAGTTGGATTGGCTGATAAAACAATAGCAGAATCTAAGGAAAGAGTGAGATCTGCTATTTCATCTTTAGGCCTTTCTATGCCTAGCAAAAAAATTACTGTTAATTTATCTCCTGCTAATATCTTAAAAGAAGGGAGCCATTTTGATCTTGCTATAGCTTCTGCTCTACTAGCTTCTATGGATATTTTACCTCAAGCTGAGATTAGTGAATATTTAATATTAGGAGAATTATCTTTGGACTCTTCTATATTAAAAGTTAGAGGAGTATTACCTGCTGCTATAGAAGCAAATGCTATAAATTTAGGAATAATTTGTCCATTTGATAATAAAAATGAAGCCGCTTGGTCAAATAATCCTAATATAGTAGCTGCCAAAGATTTACTACAATTAATAAATCATTTTAAAGGTGCGCAGATAATTTCTCCTCCTGTTTTGAAAAGAAAGAAAAAAAACAAAATTAAATCAGACTTCAAAGAAATTAAAGGACAATATACAGCAAAAAGAGCTCTAGAAATAGCTGCTGCTGGGAATCATAATTTAATTATGTTTGGTCCACCTGGTACTGGCAAGTCCATGTTAGCTCAAAGAATGGTAAGCATACTTCCAGAACTAGATGCTAAAGAAATTTTAGAATCTAGTATAATATCTAGTATTACAGGTAATCTACAAGAGGAATATTTAGTAGAAGATAGACCATTTAGATCTCCTCACCATAATTGCACTCAAGCAGCAATGGTAGGAGGAGGTAGTGGATATAATATGCACCCTGGAGAAGTAACATTAGCACATAATGGAATATTGTTTCTAGATGAATTTCCAGAATTTAATTATCAAGTCATAGAATCCTTAAGACAACCTATAGAAGATAAACAAGTTTTAATTGCAAGATCTGGAAATCAAATAAGATATCCTTCAAAATTTCAGTTAGTAGCTGCTATGAATCCTTGCAGATGTGGCTATCTTAATGATCCACAAAAAGCTTGTAGCAAAGCTCCTTTATGCGCTCAAACTTATCAAGCTAAAATTTCTGGACCAATCATAGATAGATTTGATATTAGAACAGAAGTAGGAGAAGAAGATTTTAACTTATTTGAAAATTCAGAAGAAAAAGAGCAAGAATATTTTTCTTCCGAAAAAATGTTAGAAAGAATAAGTAAAGCAAGAGAATTACAAAAATTGAGATATGAAAAATATAACATTGAAACAAACTGCGAAGCTAATGCAGATATTCTAAAAAAATTTATAAATTTAGATAAAGAAACAAAAAACTTACTATCCAATGCACATAAAAAATTTAGATTTTCTGTTAGGTCTTATCTCAGTATACTCAAAGTTTCAAGAACAATAGCAGATCTTGAAAATAGCCAAACTATAAATAAAATTCATATGTCTGAAGCAATGAGATTCAGAAACGTACAAATCACTAATAGCATAAAATAAAATGCAAAAAAATTTTTCCAAAAGTAAAATATTTTTTCTTATTATCACATTTGCATTTACAGCAATTTTTACTAAATTAGGCTTTTGGCAATTAGACAGATTTAAATTAAAAAATAATATTAAAAATAATATTAAATCATCTTTACTAAAGGAAAGTTATGATATTTCTGACCTATCTGATGAAAAAATAAAGAATATTCCTTTATATAGTAAAATATTAGTAAAAGCTCAAATTAAAGAAATTTTTCCTTTATATGGAGCTAGATACGGATTTAGAGCAAAAAAAGATGGAAACTATATTTGCAATATTATTAACGATACTAAGAATAGAAAATTTCTCATTAACAGAGGTTGGATAGATAAAAATACCAGTCTAGATCATTATATTAATAGTCAAAAATTTCAGTATTTCGAAGCATTAACTATGCCATTTGAAGCCAAATCAAGCATTATTCCATCTAATAATTCTAAAATTTGGTTTACTTTAAGTAAAGATGATGCAAAATCTTTCTGGAATATAGATATAGATAATTACTATTTATTATCAATAGATAATTTTGATTCAAATAGCCCTATAAAGCCTTTGTCTATTGAAAATCTTGTCTTTTTAAAAGATAACCATCTAGGTTATTCCATAACATGGTTTTTATTCTCTATTATTACTTTAATAATTTTTTTCTATATGAATTCAAAATCTAATGAATAAACTTAAAAAACAGTTTATCTGTAGTAATTGCGGAGCAGTATTCTCTAAATGGACAGGTAAATGTCTAGAATGCAATAGTTGGGACAGTGTAATTGAAGAAATAATAGAAATAAAAAATAAATCTTTAATAAATAATTCAATTATACCTAAAGTAGAAAAATTAGAAAAAATTGCTTTAAATAAAATCCCTAGGATAAAAACAGAAATTTCTGAATTTGATAGGGCTATTGGAGGAGGATTAGTAGAATCTTCAATTATCCTGATAGGTGGAGAACCTGGTATTGGAAAATCTACATTATTATTACAAATTTCTAGTCAATTATCTAAAAATAAAAAAAATATCATTTATGTAAGTGCAGAAGAATCTGCTCAACAAATTAAATTGAGAGCTGATAGACTAAATACTTCAAAAGAGATACCGGTTTTACACTCTACAAATCTTGAAAATATTCTGTCAATAATAGAAGAAAATAAAAATAATGCTGATTTAAAATTGGTAATTATAGATTCTATTCAAGCTATTTTCAGTTCTCAAATAGGAGCTTCTGCTGGCAGCATATCTCAAATTAAGTTATGTGCCAGCATAATTACAAATTACGCTAAAAATCATAATATTGCTTTTATAATATCATGTCATGTAAATAAAGATGGAATGTTATCTGGACCTAAAATGCTAGAACATATGGTAGACACTGTATTATATTTCGAAGGAGATCATTTTAGTAATTCTAGAATAATTAGAGCAATTAAGAATAGATTTGGAAGCGTAAATGAAGTAGGAGTTTTTTATATGCTCAGTGAAGGATTAAAAGAAGTAAAAAATCCTTCAGAAATATTTTTAATGAGTCAAGCAAAAGAAAATATAAGTGGAAATGCAATCTTATGCACTATTGAAGGATCCAGAGCTTTATTTGCAGAAATACAAGTTTTAATAGCGAAAACAACAATGAATATACCAAGAAGATCAGTTGTAGGGTGGGATTTCAATAGATTATCTATGATATTAGCTGTTCTTAATATCAGATTAAAAATGAATTTAAGTTTTCATGAAGTGTATTTAAATGTTGTCGGAGGTCTTAAACTCGAAGAACCAGCTGCAGATTTAGCTGTTGCTGCTGCTCTTATATCTGCCTATAAAAATAAACCAATATCTAATAATTCCGTCTTTTTTGGAGAAGTTGGGGGGACCTTTTTTGAGTTCTTCTTGGAGGTTTTGTAAAAAATGTTCCAATAGTAAAAAAAGAGTTAGTGAAGCACAAAAATTTGGCTTTAAAAAATATATTGCCCAAATTCTAGCGATCTGGAAGAACAAGATTTTTATTGGTAGATCATCTATCAAAATTAAATATTATTTATAATATCTCAATGAATATAACAAGAATATCAGTTATAGGGTGGATTTTAATAGATTATTATGATATTAGCTGTTTCTAATATCATATAAAAATGAATTAAGTCTTCATGAAATGTATTTAAATGTTGTCGGAGGTCTTAAACTCGTGAAGAACCCGGGCAGCAAATTTAGCTGTTGCTGCTGCTCTTATATCTCCTATAAAATAAACCAATATCTAATAATTCCGTCTTTTGGGGAGAAGTTGTACTTTCTGGAGTTGTAAAAATGTTCCAAATAGTAAAAAAAGAGTTAGTGAAGCCCAAAAATTTGGCTTTAAAAAAATATATTGCCCAAATTCTAGCGATCTGGAAGAACAAGATGTTTTATTGGTAGATCATCTATCAAAATTAAATATTATTTAATATTATTTTTTTTACATTAACTAAAAAATTTTTTGAACATAATTAAAATATTGAAAATATCTAATTAATTCTGAAAGTTGCTAAATACATTAACATTTTTTGTTGTATCAACTAAAATCAAATATGAATTTTTTGCAAATTTGTTATTTTAAAATTGAACAATCTATATAAAAATTTAGGAATTCATTGATAGAAAAGATTTTTTATAATATCTGCTCTAGATTGCAAATATTATTTTTTTGTATAACTAGTTAAATTAAGTATAATTTTCATGTATTTGTTTTTTATATAAAAATTATTTCTTAGATATTGGAGTTGATTTTATGCACAAAAAAAATTTCATTCATTCTTTAGAGCTCTATAAATATAGAAATTTTCTTGATTTAAAATTAGATTTTAATAAACAATCAATCGTTTTGCATGGTCGTAATGGAGGAGGAAAGAGCAATATTTTAGAGTCAATTTCTTTGCTTGCTCCTGGTCGTGGATTTCGTAAATCTACTTTAGAAGATATCGTAAAAATGGAGGAAAATTCTTTTCAATCTAACATAAAATTAAATTGTAATTTAGGAAAAGCAGAAATTTCAAATATTTTTGTAAATAAATCTAGAAAAATTTTATATAATGGTAATAAAATAACAAACTCTGAATTGACTAAAATTGTAAATATTATATGGTTAATTCCACAAATGCATAATATTTTTTTGGCTCCAAATTCTGATAGAAGAAAATTTTTAGATCGTATAATAGGAAATTTTGATCCAAAACATGTTTTAGAACTAATATTACACGAAAAACTAAACAGCAAAAGATTATCATTTTTTAGATCGAATTCTCTTACTGGCAATTCTCATGTGTTAGATTCTATTGAAGCAGAAATCTCAATTTATTCTTACAATATTTTTAAAAGACGAATAAAAATAATGTCTTTTTTACAAAATGTTTTAGATTCAAATGATTTTTTTCCTAGAGCAAAGCTTTTTGTTATTTATAAAAACGATTTATTCAAGGAAGAACTCTCAAAACAAGAATTTATAGAAAAATTTCAACTTGAATTAAAAAAAAACAGAAATAATGATAAATTATGTAATAAGATTTTTTGTAATGTTCATAGAGCAGATTTTTTTATGATACATGCTGTAAAAAAAATTCCTGCTAAATTTTGCTCTACAGGAGAACAAAAAATTCTTTTAACTTCTATTATAATAGCTCAAGTGAACGCAATGATATTATGCAAGAATATTTATCCAATTTTAATATTAGATGAGGTTTTTGTACATCTTGATTTACAACATAGAGAATTCCTGATGAAATTTATTTTATCTACAAAAATTCAAACTTTTATCACCACTAATGATTTATTTTATTTGAAAAAAATTATAAATGATGTCCAATTAATAGAAATAGGATAAATTATATATTTTTTTATATCTTAACTAATAGCCAAATATCTTTCATCATGATAAAATCTTAAACTCTTCTTCAGGAGAGATGTTTTATAAATTATAATTCTATTGTTTTTACAAATTATGCAAAAACGACCTTCTTGGATTAAAGTAAAGGCTCCTAATTCTCCAGAATATTTCAAAACTTTAAAACTTGTAAAAGATTTATCACTTAATACTGTTTGCCAAGAAGCTGCATGTCCTAACATAGCAGAATGTTGGAGTAAAAAACATGTGACAGTAATGATCTTAGGAGATATTTGTACAAGATCATGTGCTTTCTGCAATATTAATACTGGTAAACCAAAATTGTTAGATTTAAAAGAACCAGAAAGACTTGCTAATGCTGTATCCAAACTAAACGCAAAACATGTAGTTATTACCTCTGTTGATAGGGATGATCTGCCAGATGGCGGAGCAACACAATTTGTAAAATCTATCAGAGAGATTAGGAAAAATAGTCCATTTACTACCATTGAAATCCTTACCCCAGATTTCATCAAAAAAGATTCTGCTATTGACATTTTGTCTTCTGAATTACCAGATGTATTTAACCATAATATTGAGACTGTTCCTTCTTTATATAGAAAAATTAAACCTGGTGCTAGATATTTCCATTCCTTAAATTTGCTATATAAAATTAAAGAAAAAAATAACGATATATTTACAAAATCAGGGCTTATTTTAGGAATGGGAGAAACTAATGAAGAAATACTGCAAGCAATGGATGATTTAAGAGCAGCTCAAGTAGATTTTCTGACATTAGGCCAATATCTACAACCAACAAAAAATAATATCGCAGTTCAAAGATATGTGAGTTTAGAAGAATTTGATTATTTTGCAAAAATGGCTAAAGTAAAGGGTTTTTTAATGGTTTCTTCTAGTCCATTAACAAGATCTTCTTATCATGCAGATGAAGATTTTATAAAACTTCAATTAGCAAGAAGAGATTTAAAAAACAAAAAAGTGAATTTTCAATAAAAATGCTTTAATTCAAGCTATTTGCTTTTCAAATTGAATAATAACATAAATAATTAATATCAAAACAAAATTTATTAATTTAATTCATTATATAGTAAATCATTTACTATATCATTGTAATTCTTTTTTCATTTTGATATAATTCTGCGGTCTGCAAGAAAAGGATTTTTTTATTCAAATTATTTTTTAGATAAAAATTTATAAATTATAGTTAATTTTATTATGGTTGATTTAGTTGAGAACTCTTACTTTTATGAATTAGTTGTGATTAATAGATATGATTCATCTATTAATGAAAATTACTCCTTAGTTAATTCTTTGAAATCATTTTTAGAAAAAAACAACTTAGGATTTGTTAAAAGAAAAGAATTTTGGGGATTATTAAATTTTTCATACCCAATTAATAAATATAAAAAAGGTCATTATATTTTCTTTGCTTTATCTTTAAAAACCAAATCTACAATTTTATCTATCCAAAAACATTTAAATAAAATAGATTCAATCGTAAGAACTTCTGTATTTAAGGTCAATAAAATTTCTGAAGAATTTTCTACTTTAGCTAAATCATCTGATTATAAGAATAAGAACACAAATAACTATACTTCTGATAGTAATAATATGTCTAACAATAAATCTAATAACAAAAATGGGTAATAATTTTAATTCTAATCAATCTTCTAAAAATTTTTTTAAAAAACCTCAAGGTTGTCCTGTTTGCCTAGAAAAAAAAGAGCAAATAAATTTTAAAGATCTTGAATTTTTAGGAAAATTTGTATCTGAAGGAGGAAGAATATTACCAAGTAGAGTTACTAATGTATGTATAAAACATCAGAGATATATTAGTAAATCTATAAAAAGAGCAAGAATTCTTGCCTTAATGCCGTTCGTATTTAACGTTAATGTCAAATAATTAAAATAGAAAAAATTTCAGAAAAATAGTTTTTCCGTGCTACTATTGCTAAGTCTATCTTATCAAAAGTTTTTTTGTACTATATTTGGGGTCAAATAAGAAATAAAAATATTATTATTTTTATACTTTATTGAAAATATGAATAGTATTTTTTATAGTATTTTTTCAAAAAACAATTTTCATTCTTAATGAATAATCAAATCTAATTATAAAAAGGAATTTTAGACCAATAAGATTCTCTATCTTAAAAAACAAATTAGCATGCAAAAAATGTAAATTCATAATGCTTACAGGCAGAATTTACTAAAAATATCTCACTTCTGTATAATATGCCCTTATATATCTCAAATATACTAATTCTAAATTCAAATATAAAAGAAAAAATGCATTAAAAACTTATAACCATAACATGATAAAAATAAAATTGAGCAAATATATATTATAAAGATTCTGAGTAAAAATTTAATAATAAATAAGATAAAAACAAGAATTTTCTGTTTAAAAAAAATTCCTTCTTAAGGAAAATCTTTCTACTAAAAATAATAAATAATGGATGAACTATGCTATAAAATTTTTGAGATCGGGTCTAAAAAACTCTTTATTTCTGTAAGTTGCGCATTAATTTTAAAATTAAAATCATTTTTTTTTGATAATAAATAATCTATTTGAGAAACAAGAGATTTTTGTTTTTCTTGAGAAAGTGAATTTATTTTTTTTATTTGATTTTTTAAAGAAGAATATTGCTCTTCAAATTTTTTATAATAATCTCTGACCTCTTGAATAGATATAGAGGCTTCTTTTATTATTAAAAGGTCTTCTTGTGTTAATTTAGAAAAATCATTTTTTTGTATTTCAAATAACTGTTTTTCTAATTTTATAATTTCAAAATTAGAAATCTTTAATATTTCTTCTATTTTTGTTAATTTCTCCTTTATTTGCTTTAACATTTTTAAATTTTCTAAAAAAATCTTTTCTTGAGCATTAAGAAAATTTTTTTGCTCTTTGACAATTTTTTCTCTTTCTTGATCACGAAATTCAATAATTTGAGCTTGAATATTCATGGAAAAAAACTGCAAAAATATTACTAAACCAATTTTTAGCAAAAATTTTAACATTTATAAGATTTATTCATAAAATATTTAGTAAAGACCATTCTATAAATAATATTACTAATATTATTTTCTTAACGCAAATTTATCAAAAATTAAAATTTGCTTTATTATAAATCTTGTTGCAAAAATCACTTTTTCTAATAATTAAACAATTTTATTCATGTATAATTTCCTCACCAATACGCTTTATTATCTTTTAAAATGAGAAAAAATTGATTTTATTTTTCATTACAATAAAATTAATCGAATTTATAAATGTTTTTACTAAAAATGTTTAACCTAAACATACTAAAAATCTAAAATGAATTGGCTAAGTATTAAAGAATCTTTATACAAAATTCAAAATTGGTCCGGTATTAAACTAAGAACTTTATCAATTTTTATAAGTATCATTATTCTTTCTACAATATTATGCATAATTATAATTATTATAGCAACTAAGGATGATTATGAATTATTATATAGCGATCTAAGTCTAGAAGACAGTGCAAACATACTAAAAGAGTTAGAAATAAGAAAATTTAAATATGAATTATCTAATGATTCTAAAACGATCAAAGTACCTAAAAATAACATAGCACAAATCAGAATTTATCTCTCAGCTCTTGGATTACCTTTTAGAGGTTCTATTATAGGATACGAAATATTTGATAAGGAAGAAGGTATTAGCACTACTAATTTTACCCAAAATATTAGATATATTAGAGCATTAGAAGGTGAATTAAGCAGAACCATCTCAGCTTTTAATAAAATAAAAAGAGCAAGAATACATTTAGTCATACCTCACAGAGAACTTTTTTCTAAAGAAAAATTAGATACAAAAGCCTCTATAATGCTAACTTTAACACATCAAAACCAAAAATTAAACGAAGAAGAAGTGAATTCTATATCACATCTTGTTTTAACAGCAGTTCCAGCTATTGAGATGAAAAATATTACAATTGTAGACGATTCTGGTAGATCATTTAAAGTAAGTGATAATAATACATTTGCCCACACTAAACAAAATTTAGAACTTAAATTTCAATATGAAGAATCTATTAAAGAAAACATTGAAGAGCTGCTCTCTAATATATTAGGACCTAGCAAGGTAAAAGCAACTGTAAATTTAGAAATTTGTTTTGATAAAATAGTTACTAATTCAGAAGTTTATGACCCTCAAAATGTTATAAGATCAAGCCAAATAATTGAAGAAAGAGACCAAATACAAGATAATACTTTCTCAGATTTATCTGTAGCTAACAATTTATCAGACAATCAAATAAACTCTGGATCTGGATCTTCTCCTATTTTAAACGAAAAAACTGATAAACAAACTAATTACGAAATCTCAAAGACAATTAAAAATCATATTAGAGAGCCAGGAAATATACAAAAAATGTCTATAGGCATATTGGTTGATGGAGAATATTTTGTAAATGAGGAAAATCAAAAACTTGAATATAAGCCAAGATCTGAAGAGGAAATAAATAAAATCATAAATTTGGTAACTGCATCTGTTGGACTTTCTAAAGAAAGAGGTGATAAAATTGAAATAATTAATATGCAATTTATTAAAACTGATGAAAAAACAAAATTTGACCTTTCATCTTGGATAATAGAAAATCTAATCGACATAGTAAAATGGACTATAATCTCTCTTACTATTATTGCAATATTAGTATTTGTTAAAAATTTACTTAAAAATATACCAAAAATTGCTCTAGAAAAACAGCAAAGCTTTCCAAATAATGATATAAATACAAACTCAAAAGATGATCCTGATGATGAAAATATAGAAGATTTCTCTCTTCAAGCAACAAATTCTAATATAAAGGATTTATTTAATGAAATTGTAAGCAAAAATCCTAATAAATTGGCCTCCTTTATAAGAGATATGTTATCTAAAAAGATAAATAAGGGATAAAAATGTCTAATTTATCTGAACAAATAAAAAAAATTCCTAATATTGAAAAAGCCGCAATACTACTTTTATCTTTGTCAGAAAAAAATTTAAGTAAAGTCTTATCTTTAATAGACAATAATGATGTTGTAAATTTAGCAAAAACAATGTCTAACTTAGGCGTAGTAGATAACGAACTTAAAAATTATCTTTTAAAAGATGTTTTTCAAAAATTAGCAGATGAAGGAACTATTTTAGGCAATTCTTACACAACAAAAAATATTCTTAAAAAAGCATTAGATCACAATACCTATAATGAAATTATAGGAGAAATAAAAGATAATGAACAAAACAGTATCTGGCAAGATCTTTTAACCATTGATGAAGAAATATTAGCAGTATATTTAAAAGAAGAACATCCACAAACTATAGCTATTATTTTATCTAAACTTTCTCCTTTCTATATATCAAAAATCATTACCCATTTAGGAGAAATATTAGCCATAGAGGTTATGAATCGTTTATTACACATAGATAATGTAAAGAAAAATGTATTAATTATATTAGAAGAAATTTTACAAAAACAATTTATTAATAACTCTGGCAACATATCAAAATATGATAATATCGAATTACTTGCAGAAACATTCAATAATCTTATTAAATATAATAAAAGTACATTAATTAAAAGTTTTGAAATAAAAAATCCAGATTTAGCTCATAAAATTAAAGAGAAGATGTTTCAATTTGAAGATATTGCTAAATTTTCTGAATCTGGACTACAAAAATTAATAAGCTCTGTTGATCGTGCTAAACTTGCTCTAGCTCTAAAGGGTACAGAACAAGAGTTTACAGAGCTTTTTTTGAAAAACATGTCTCAAAAAGCTGCTAAAATATTACAAGAAGAAATAAATGCCCTTGGAGGAGTGAGAGCAGAAAATGTTTATAAAGTAAGAGGAGAAATTTTAGCACAAGCTCAAAATATGATTAATAGAGGAGAAATAGAGTTTTCTCTAGAAAATGACCAAAACATCATCTACTAAATTTTTATTGGTTATGACTAAATTTTCTAAATTAAAATTAAAAGACTTTTCTAAAAATGAAGAAAAAGAAATATCACCTAATAATGAATATTATGTTAGCAACACTAATTCAGTTACAACAAAAAATTTTATAGAACAAAATAATATTAAAAATACAAAATCTGATCTCAATTCTAAACAAGAAGAAGAAGAAGAAATAAAAAAACGCATATTAGATGTGCAAAAAATTACTGCAGAAGCATCCTATAAAAAAGGCATTGCAGATACAAAAAATAGATTTAGAAATTTATTACAATATTTAAAAAATTATAAAAAAAATATCGATATTGATACAAAGTTAGAAAAGCAGTTCTACAATTTTGTGTATAATTTTACAGATTTTAAAAAAAATTACATGGATTTTGCTAAAAACAGCTTAGAATTGATCCTTAATCAAATATTAGTAGAAATATCCTTTGATATAGAAAAATTTTTTATAGTTTTGGAAAAAGAAATGGATATTTTTTACTCTCAAGGTACAATATTATTAAAAGTTAATCCTGATAATTATGAAAATTTTAAAAAATTTTTTCTAAAAAGTACTATATATAATAAATATAAAAATATTCTATTAATTGAAAGTGATAATAATATCACTTTCCAAACTTGCTCAATTCTGTACAAAGATCTTTCTTTATATTTTGATGATTTTAAGTTAAAATCTTTACTAAAAAACATTGTTAAAAGTTAATAAAATAAGGTTTGAAATTTTAAATTTATGGCATCTTTAAAAAATAAAAAAATGGCTTTAGATCCATTAAAAGTTGATGATGCTATTGCAACAAACCAAAATAAAAATAATCTTAATATTCCAATAGAATCTTCTTCTTTAAGTAAAAATACAACTATGAATAATTTAGAATCTTTATCAAAAGTTCCAATTTCACTTTCTGTGGTATTAGGCTCTACTACAATGCATCTAGGTAAAATTCTAAAATTCCATAAAGGAACAGTTATTGAATTAGATCAAAAAATAGGAGAATTTGTTCAAATATTTGTTAATAATAAGTTAATAGCTAAAGGAGAAATAGTAGTAGTTGATGACAAAATTGCAGTTAATGTAATTGAAATTATTAATAAATGATGTATTAAGAAATCTTTTTTTTCTATCATTCAATAATTTTTTTGTTCAATATCCATAAAATATATTTGCCATTTTTTGTTTTCAGATCACAAATGAATCCAACTTCATTGTAATAACATTTCAAAATTAAGACTTATCTTTATCCATTTAAATAATAATTTAAAATTGATATTCAAACTTGGATATTACTAAAAAAATTTCATCATACTAGTATATTTCTTGATTTCATTTTTAATAACATTTATATCACTCTTGTCTTTTAATAATTTTAAAGCTTCCTGATATTTTTCTATATTATGCAACATTTGATTTTTATTTTGTAACTGAATTTCTTCACATAATTCTGTAGTAACCACTATTTTAGAATCTCGAACAATTGCTATAGCTTTATAAATTAAAAAAATTTCTTTCGTATTATTGTGGTGCGTAGCAATAACTTTCCCGACTTCTAATTCTGTAACTAAATCTGAGTGATCTTTTAAAATAGATATTTCTCCATCAAATGTTGCTAAAGAAACAAAAAATAAGTCATTTTTAACAATTTTTTGCCCATCAGAAAAAAGAATATGAAGAGAAATTGTTTTATTTTCTAACATAAAATCTTCAATATATAAAATTACAAAAATATTATTTTACAGTTTTATGAAAATTTTGCTCATTTAATTTTAGCAAAATATTAGATATCTTGCTCTCATCCAAATTTTCATAATAATTTTCATTAATCTGTACAACAGGAGAATTAACACAAGCTCCTAAACATTCTACTTCTGATAATGTAAAATCTTTATTTTTAGAACAAAAATTTTTACAACTATTCAAAATTTTATCAGATCCCCTTAACATACAAACAATATTTGTACAAATTTGTAAATGATATTTGCCTATTTTTTTCAAATTATACATTGAATAAAAACTTGCGATCTCATATATCTTAAGTATAGGCAAAGATAAGAAATCTGCTATATATTCTAAAGAATCTTTAGAAAGCCAGCCTTCGTTCTGTTCTTGAGCTAAACTCAGAATAAAAAGAATAGCACTTTTTTCTTTCCCTGGAGGATATTGTTTTATATTTTGCCTTACCTTGATTAAATTTTGGTCTGTAAATTTAAAACTCATTTTAGAAAATCTTGTCTTTTATTAATTATCTATCTATTTCTCCAAATACAATATCAAGACTAGATATAATAGAAACTATATCAGCCATAAGATGCCCCTTAGACATATAATCTAAAGCTTGCAAATGAGCAAATCCTGGAGACCGTATTTTACATCTATATGGCTTATTTGAGCCATCAGAATAGAGATATACACCAAATTCTCCTTTGGGAGCCTCAATTACTCCATAGCTTTGTCCTTCCAATACATTAAATCCTTCTGTATAAAGCTTGAAATGATTGATTAAAGCTTCCATAGAAGTCTTCATATCAGATCTTTTAGGAGGAGATATTTGAAAATTATCAATTTTGATTTCTCCTACAGGAATTTTCTCAATACATTGTCTTATCATTTTAACAGACTGATATATTTCCTCTACTCGTACAAAATATCTATCATAACAATCTCCATTTTTACCCACAACAATTTGAAAATCTAACTCAGAATATATTTCATAAGGGTTAGATTTTCTTAAATCCCATTTTATACCAGAACCCCTTAACATAGGGCCAGAAAATCCCCAATCCATAGCTTCCTGCTGAGATACAATCCCAATATCAACAAGTCTTTGTTTCCATATTCTATTTTCATTCAGTAATGTTTCAATATCAGACATGACTTTAACAAAAGAGTCACAAAAAATTGATATATCTTCTATCAATTTATCAGTCATATCCTGAGCTACACCACCTATTCTAAAATAATTAGCATGCATCCTAGAACCAGAAACTCTTTCATAAAATTCCATGATTTTTTCTCTTTCCTCAAAAAGCCAACATAAAGGAGTAGTAGCTCCAACATCTAAAGCTTGAGTTGCTATGTTCAATGTATGATTTAATATTCTTGTAAGCTCAGAAAATAAAACTCTAATAAATTTAGCTCTTCTTGGAATTTCAATATCAAGCAATGTTTCTACCGCAAGAACAAATGCATGTTCCTGAGACATAGGGGAAACATAATCTAGCCTATCAAAATAAGGTAATGCTTGAAGATATGTTTTATGTTCAATTAACTTTTCTGTGCCTCTATGCAGTAAGCCAATATGGGGTTCTACTTTATTAATAATTTCTCCATCCATCTCCAAAATAAGGCGTAAAACACCATGAGTAGCTGGATGTTGAGGCCCAAAATTAATTTTTTTCAATTCTTTTTTTTGACTATTCATAATTCCAATTAAGTAATTTTTTAATAATTAGGACCTTTCCACTCAGATTCAAAATCAAAATTTCTAAATTCCTGATCTAATACTACAGGTTCATGAATAATTTTTTTCATATTATTATCATATCTGATCTCTAAGTTTCCACTCAAAGGAAAATCCTTTCTCAACGGATGTCCTTTAAAACCATAATCAGTGAGAATTCTATTCATTTTACAGTTAAAAATAACACCAAACATATCAAATATCTCCCTTTCATACCAAGTAGAATTGACAAAAATATTGGCAATACTTCCTATTGAATCATTTTCACTAATATTAATTTTTAATAGAAATCTCTTATTTAATTTTAAACTTAAAAAGCTATAAGAAATTTCAAATCTCTTTTCTAAATTAGGAAAATCTGCACAAAATAAATCAATTAAGATAGTCATCCTTACATAGGGATGAAATTTTAAAAACGAAATAATTTTGACTATATGACTAAATTCAAAAACTCTATAAGCTGAAAAATTCCTTACAGATAAAGGATAAAAATCAATTTTATTTTGTTTAGAAAATTCAGTAAAAATTTTTTCCATCATTAAGAAATTTCATGAATTTTGATTATTTTTCTTTGCAATTGCATTAAACCATAAAGCAAAGCTTCTGCTGTAGGAGGACATCCTGGCACATATACATCTACAGGCAGTATTCTATCACATCCTCTAACAACAGAATAGGAATAATGATAATATCCTCCTCCATTTGCACAACTACCCATAGACAAAACATATTTAGGCTCAGCCATCTGATCATAAACACGTCTAAGTGCAGGAGCCATTTTATTGGTCAAAGTACCTGCAACTATCATTAAATCTGATTGCCTAGGACTAGCTCTAAATAACATTCCAAATTTCTCTAAATCATATCTACTACCCGCTGTCTGCATCATTTCAACTGCACAACAAGCAAGACCAAAACTCATAGGCCATAAAGAATTAGCCCTAGCCCAACCAACTACCTCATTAAGTTTAGATATTAAATAACCTTTATTAGAAATATCTTGAACAAATTTTTTATTCATATTCTTTATTACCTACCAATCTAAAGCTCCCTTTTTCCATTCATATATAAAACCTAAAGTAAGAATAAATAAAAAAAACATCATAGAAAAAAAACCTAAATTACTTATATGTTTTAAATTTAGAGCCCAAGGAATCAAAAATATAATTTCTAAGTCAAAAATCACAAACAATATAGCTACAAGATAGAATTTGACCTCAAATTTACCTCTTGCATCGCTAAAAGCATCAAAACCACATTCATAACTTTTCAATTTATCTTCATTATATATCTTTTTACCTAAAATTTGAGAAACCAGAACAATAAAAATTGCTAAAGCTAAGGCTATAGAAAAAAACACTAATATTGGAAAAAACTCAAAACTATTAGGATTATAAGGAAAAACCATAAAAATTGATCTTAATAATTCACATTAAAAAAATAATATCATATTAAGCTATATTTTTATACAGATAAACCATAGTTTAGAAAAGTAAAAAATTTTTATGCTTTTTCTGTATTAGTTTTTATTTTAATTTAGTCAAAAATCCTTCTAATTCTTCTAACCTGTTAAAAAAATTGATACTTTCTCCTTCCAATCTTTAGAAGATTACAATTTTACTGCTAATTAAGATCTGTTAAATACTGAAAATCATCCTGAATCAACAAATTAAGTATTTTTTAATTGAGGATCACCTATATTAGACATATTTTTGTCCAAATTTTTTGAAATTAAATCATTTTTCACTTTATCATGTTCTAATTTTTTAATCTCTTTAGAAATAAATTTTTCTAATTCAAAATTTGAGAAACCTGAACAATAAAAGTTGCTAAAGCTAAGATTATAGAAAAAAACACTAATATTGGAAAAAACTCAAAATTATTAAGATTTTAAGGAAAAACCATAAAAATTGATCTTAATAATTCATATTAAAAAATAATATCATACTAAGCTATATTTTTATAAAGGTAAACCATAGTTTAGAAAAGTAAAAAATTTTTATGCTTTTTCTGTATTAGCTTTTATTTTAACTTAGTCAAAAATCCTTCTAATTCTTCTAACCTGTTAAAAAAAATTGACACTTTTCCTTTCCCATCTTTAGAAGATTCCAATTTTACCTTCATTGCAATTTTACTGCTAATTAGATCGGTTAAATACTGAAAATCATCATGAATCGACAAATTAGTATTTTCTAATTGAGGATCACTTATATTAGAAATATTTTTGTCCAATTTTTTTAAAGGTAGATCATTTTTAACTTTATCATGTTCTAATTTTTTAATCTCTTTAGAAATAAATTTTTCTAATTCTCTAACGCTCCATTTTTCTAACTTAATCTTTTCAGCAATTTTTTCTGAATTTTCAAGACCTATTATTGCTCTTGCATGACCATAAGATATTTCTCCCTTTTCTAACATATTCTGTACAGTTATAGGCAATTTTAACAATCTTATTAAATTTGAAACATGACTTCTTGTTTTACCTAAAATATTTGCTAGATCTATATGAGAATAGTTAAAAATGTCTAATATTTTGTTATATGCTCTAGCTTCTTCCAATATCGTAAGATTTTCCCTTTGAATATTTTCTATCAGAGATATTTTTAATAATTCATTCTCCTGTAAATCTTTTACTATAACAGGAATTTGTTTTAAACCAGCCATTAAAGAGGCTCTATATCTCCTTTCTCCTGATATAATTCTATATTTATTGAATGCAACAGCATATGTAATAATAGGCTGTAAAATTCCATAATTTCTAATAGAGATCTCTAATTCTTTTAAAGATTCTAAGTTAAAAACTCTCCTAGGTTGCTTAGGATCCGGTTCAATTTGATCAATATTAATAAAATTCATCTTATTATTTTCTGTTATTTTACTATCTATTAAAGATGATAAACTTGTACCCAATACTTTATTTTTACTCATATATAAATATTTTTTTACCTAATATTGCATTATTTCTTGAGCTAAATCCATATAAGCAAGAGCCCCTAAACATTTTTTATCATAAAATAATACTGGCTTTCCATAAGAAGGTGCTTCAGCTAATTTTATATTTCTTGGAATATTGGTTTTATAAACCAAATCTCCAAGATAAGACCTTACTTCATGTTCTACTTGTTCTGTTAGTCTATTTCTTTTATCATACATAGTAAATAATATACCAGCTATTTTGATATTAGAATTGAAATTATCTTCAATATTTTTAATACTATATATTAAACTACTAAGCCCTTCTAAAGAATAAAAATCACATATCATAGGTATTATAACTTCATCTGAAGAGACAAGAGCATTCATAGTAAGCAAGCTCAATGAAGGAGGACAATCAATAAATATATAATCATATTGAGATCTGATCTTCGATATAGAACAACTCAAAATCCTCTCTCTTTGAGAAAGATTAGATATTTCAATATCAATACTAGATATTTTGAGATTTGAAGGAATAAAATTCAAATTTGGAAATGCAGTTTTAATCACAACATCTTCAATAGAATTAAAATTTTTTAAAACCTGATAAAGAGTTAAAAAACGTTCATTATGTTTTATTCCAATTCCACTAGAGGAATTAGCTTGTGCATCTAAATCAATCAATAAAATTTTTTTTCCTAAAAACGCTAAAGAAGCAGCCAAATTCACTGCCGTAGTAGTCTTCCCTACTCCTCCTTTTTGATTAACTATTGAAAATATTTTTGATTTTCTCATCTTTTTTTTAAAGACAAATTCTTTAATTCTAAAATTTTTGTAAAATCACGTTTTTTGATATCATGAATCTTATATTCAAAATTCCAATTTTCTTGAGCTGATGAAATCTCATTTAATAAATTTTGTCCCTTAATTAATAAATATTTATCTTTCACAAAAAAATTTTGAGTATCATAAAGAATTTTTTCTAATTTACCATAAGCCCTAGATACAAGAATATCACATTCTAACTGATTTTTATAAGTTATAAATTCATTAAATATGAAAATATTATTTTTTGAAAATTTTTTAGCTTGCAATAAAAAAGAGGTTTTTTTTTTACTTGATTCTATTAAAGTAACATTTGTAACTCCTAAAATCGATAATATTAATCCTGGCATTCCATTTCCAGACCCTAAATCCATTAAAGAGATTGATTGACAAGATATATGTTCCATCAAAGACATAGCATCTTCTATATGCTCTGATAACAAATATTGAGAATTTCTAGAAATTAAATTAAATTTCTGATTCCATTGTAGAAGAAATTTTCTATATAAATCAATAGATTTAAAAGTTTCACGTGAAACATCTTTAAACATTCCTTATATTAGATTGAATTTTCAAAAATATCATTAAAGCTAATATTGAAGTTGGCGTTATACCAGAAATTTTTTTTGCTTCATAAATTGTTTTAGGTTTATGTAATTTTAATTTTTCCTTAACTTCTGTAGATAAACTTAATATTTCATTATAATTAATATTTTCAGGAATTTTTTGTTGTGCTTCCTTTTCTATAAATTTTATTTCCTCTTCCTGTCTTTTTAAATAATAAGAATACTTAGACTCTATTTCTAGATATTTTAATATCTTCTTATTCTCTTTTGTAAGAGTAGGAAATAATTGCAATACAGAATCTAAACCAATATGTGATATACCCAATAATTCAAAAGCATTTTTACTAACACCATCTTGAGAAATTTTGATATCTTGTTTTTGAATTTGATTTTTAGTCAAAAACATAGTTAATAATTTAGACTTTATATTATTTAATTGCGATTTTTTTTTTTCAAAAATATTTTTTCTCATTTCAGAAAGAAATCCCGATTGAAAAGATAACGGAGTTAATCTCAAATCTGCATTATCTGGTCTTAAACTTAATCTATATTCAGATCTAGAAGTAAACATACGATACGGCTCTACAACTCCCTGAGTTACTAAATCATCAATCATTAATCCTATATAAGAATTAGCCCTAGTAAGAGCTAAAGAATCTTTTTTTAAAACAGAATTAGCAGCATTAATTCCAGCTACTAAACCCTGAGCAGCAGCTTCTTCATATCCCGTTGTACCATTGATTTGTCCAGCAAAATATAAATTTTTCATAATTTTACTTTCTAAACTAAAATGTAAATCCTTAGGATCTAGATAATCATATTCTATAGCATAACCATATTGAGTAATTTCTGATTCTTCCAAACCTATAATACTATGAATAAAATCATTTTGTATGGATTTTGGTAATGAAGTTGAAATTCCACTTGGATAAATAATGTCACTATTCAAACCCTCTGGTTCTAAAAATATCTGGTGAGAATTTCTATCTGAGAATCTTACTATTTTATCTTCTATAGAAGGACAATATCTTGGTCCAGAAGATTCAATAGACCCAGAATAAATTGATGATAATTTAATATTATCACTTATAATTCGATGTGTTTTAGAATTAGTATGAGTAATATAACAGTCCAATTGAGGACAAAAAACATTATTTGTTAATTCTGAAAATGGTTGAGGTTCTGCATCTGGTTTTTGAATCTGTAATTTTGATAAACATATGCTACTAGCCTTTATTCTAGGAGGAGTTCCTGTTTTAAATCTCTTAACATGAAAATTATGAGACTTCAAATTTTCAGAAATATTATTTTTACAAGGAAAATTTCCAAGTTTTGTTGAAGAAAAACTTTCTAGACCTATATGAATTTTAGAAGACAAAAAAGTTCCTGTAGCTATAATTAACTTGTTACAAAATATTTCTCCTTTTTTTAATGTGATAACAGAATAAATAGATGAATTTTTAAATTTTAAATCTTGTACAGAATCATATAACAGATCTAAATTTTTACATTTCAAAAGAGCATTATACATATTTTTTTTATATAATTCTCTATCAGCTTGAGCTCTAGGTCCCCATACTGCAGGTCCCTTGCTTTTATTTAACATTTTATAATGTATAGCTGATTGGTCTATAACTAAACCCATCAAACCATCTAATGCATCTATTTCTTTTACCAAAATACCCTTACCCACTCCTCCAATAGAAGGATTACAAGACATCGCACCTATATTATTTTTTTCTAAAGTAATTAATAAAGTATTAACGCCTATTTGAGAAGAAATATTTGCAGCTTCACAACCAGCATGTCCTCCTCCCAAAACTATAACATCATAAAAATGATTCATAAATTTTTTATCTTTTACATAAAAATTTCTTCAGGAGAAAAAAATAATGATATTTCTCTTTGTGCGCTAGATAAATTCTCAGATCCATGTACAGAATTTGCTTCTATATCAAGACCAAATCTGTTTCTTATACTATTTATTTTAGCTTTCCTAGGATCTGTCACTCCCATTAATTCTCTATATTTACTAATAGCATTTTCTCCCCTGATTACTTGAACTATTACTGGGTAAGAAGTCATATATTTTATTAAATCTTTAAAGAAAACTCTATCCTTATGTTCATAATAAAATTCTTTAGCTAATTTTTCTGAAATATGAATCATTTTTTGAGCAATCAATTCTAGTCCTTCTTCTTCTATCATAGTAATGATTTTACCTATAATATTTCTTTCAACAGCGTCGGGCTTAATAATAGATAAACTATTTTCAATCATAAACAAAATACCAAATATAATTTAATGTTTTAAACTAGTGTTTTGCAATAGAATTTGCTATAAATAAATAATTTAAATTAATATTTAATTTAAATTATTTATTTATAAAATATCTACAAAATAATTGTAAAAAACTATATGTCTATAACAAAAGCAAAAATTATTGACAGCGTTACCTTGTCAAAAAACATAATATACGAACTTCAAAAAAAAATAACTATTTTTAAAGAAAAAAACAAAAAAGAACTACATATAGCAATTATCCAATTAGGAGACAACGAGTCCAGTCAATTATATATTAAGAAAAAAATCCAAATAGCAGAAGCTATAGGTATAAAAATATCACATCAGAAATTTTCACAAAATGAAAAAGAAGATAATATTATTAAATCCATACATAATTTAAACCAATCAAAGGAAATATCTGGAATTATATTACAAATGCCCATTCCAGACAATTTTAATAAATTAAAATTGCTAAATGCAATCAATGCACAAAAAGACATTGATGGGTTAAATCCAATTAACGTAGGACTTTTATTTAGTAAAAGTAACCAATGTTTTATACCTCCTACAGCACAAGGATGTTTAGAATTATTAAAGTTCTATAAAATAGAAATAAAATCTAAACATATCGTAATAGTAAATAGATCAAATTTAGTAGGAAAGCCTTTAGTAGAACTTTTTTTAAGAGAAGATGCTACAATTACAATATGTCATTCCCAAACAAAAAATTTAGCAAATATTACAAAATTAGGAGACATAGTAATTTGTGCTATAGGAAAAGCAAATTATTTTACTAAAGAATATTTTAATGAAAATGCTACTGTAATAGATGTAGGAGTAAATAAAATTCTTGATAAAAATTCTAAAATTAAAACCGTTGGTGACGTAAATTTTGAAAATGTTAAAGAACATGTGGCTTATTTAACTCCTGTTCCTAAATCTATAGGTCCATTAACAATAGCCTTCTTATTAATAAATAGTTTTATTGCAGCACAATTAAATAATATGCAAGAATAATTTATATTTTCTATTAATGACAAAAAATATTTTTTAGATAAAAATATATCAAAAAAATTGGCGCTATTAATATAAAAATTTTCTTAAAAATATTGCTAGAATATTTAATAACATAAATACAAATGTTTCACGTGAAACATTTTCCTAAACTTAAGCAATAAAAGATTTTCCACAGCCACATTTTCCTTTTTCATTTGGGTTTTCAAAAACAAAACCTTCACTAAATTCTTGCTCAATATAATCCATTTTAGTTCCCATAATATAAAGTAAAGCCTTTGGATCTATTATAATAGAGGCATCTTCTAATTTGATTACCTCATCATATTTGTGAATATCTTGCGCATATTCAATATAATATTTAAACCCAGAGCATCCTCCAGATTTTACTCCAACTCTAATTCCTGCCAAATTATCCAAATTAGCCTTTTCTAAAAGAATCTTGATTTTTTTCTGTGCTTTCGGAGTGATTTCTAATATATTCATTATAACATAGTAAATAAATAAACTATAATTCTTCAAAAGATTTTAACATAAACAACATTAGAAAAACATAAATTTTTACTCCAATACAAATTATTACATAAAAATAACATTCTTATGATCACTATTTATGCAATTTCACTTTCTAAAATTATACTATCACCAAAAATTAATGCTGATGAATTGACTGTTTCTCCAGAAAATTCAATAGGATCATAGGAATATAATTCTACCCTCACTATTTTTTCTTCAAAAGAAGAAAATTCTATTATTTTAACATCATTATATTCTGATATAATCTTACCTTTAGAAAATTGATTGCTTTTAATAAAATTATCTAACCTAGAAGATAACAAAAAAAATTTTTTTCGATTTTCTACTAAAACATTATCTATGAATTTTGCAGAATTCTCATTAATATCACTAAAAAAATTAGAAATGTCATCTATAAGTTCATTAAGTTTCCAATCTAACAATTTTTGCTTACTTCCTTCATCTAATAAAGAATAATAAAAACATAATTTTTTATGATATATAAAAATTATTTGTATAATATCAAATATTTCATAAAATTTTTGCTTTTCTAGAGAGGTAAAATTTTCTAAATTATCTTTACTAAAATTCTTCGTAAAATTTATAATATCATTTTGAATGACAAATAAATTTTCACATAATTTTTTATTTTGCATTTTCATATCTCTAACATCCAATTGCTGAACATTTAATGAATCTGAAAAATTTTTTGATAATTCTGTTTGACCTTTTACAGATATTTGAATTTTTTGTTTTTTATCAAAAATGGGATATATTCTAAGATTCTCAATATATTGCAGTAAATCCTTTACAATCTTTTCTTGATGCTCTAATTCTTTTGTAATATATTTTGATGAATCTATCTCATTTTTATTAATACTTACTATTTTATGAATTTTAATATCTTGAACATAATTTAATAAATTTTTAACAATTCTTTTTAAAGAATTTAATATTCTTTTAGAATTGTTTTGTAATTTTAAATTTTTATTCTCGATTTCATCATCATAATTTGAAAAGTTGATTTTTGTCCTATTATCAAGATTAGAAGGACAAATAGAATCATTAAAAAAATATTTCAAATTTATATCTTGAGAATTTTTATAAATAGCTTGAGTTTCTTGTCTTGATTGCATATTTCTGAACTGCTCTACTAATTCTTCATCAAAATTTTCTAAATTCTTCATCATGATATTTTGAGTAATGCAATTGTTTTTTGATATTTCGAATTTTTTACCTAATTTCTTTTTGAAAATAGTTAATTCAAAATCTTTTTTAGTGGATTCTATACTTAATTTCTCAAATTTCTCAATGTATTTCTCTAATTTCTGTGATTTATTTTCTGAATATTCATAAAATTCTCTAAACTTTTCAGTAAGCTCATATTTTTCCTTTTCTAATTGAGCGATTTTTTTTAAAATTTTGGAAATATTTTTTGAATTGTGAAATTGTTTTTTGGAATCTTCTATGATTGACAATTCTAATACTCGTTTTTTTCTTAATATTTTTTCTTCTGGTTTTTCTAGATTTTGAATCTTACCATTCTTCTGATTTTCAAGACCCTTTAACTTTCTTTTTTCTTGAGTATAAAGTCTGTTTTTGCGTAAATCTAATTGAGATTTATATTTGTTATAATCTTCTTCAAGAAAAGAAGGACTTTCAAAAGCTGATAAATTATTGACAGCACTTGCTAATTTAAATTCAGGCACATCACAAGGAAAGAGGATACTGAGTTTTCCTAAAAGCCCCAGTAATTGTATGTAATGTAAAGATAAATCTCTCTTATGCTGAAAGCTTAGTTCTTCTTCAATAAAAAGATCCGAAGAGAAATATTTTTTACTATTAACATCATTCCTAAATATAGAAGAAAAATCTTGCGAAAATCTATCTAAAAGTTTTAAAAATTCTTTATAAAAATAAAATAATTTAGGATCTTGTTTCTTATCGAAGTACATTAATTTATTTAATTGAGTTTTTTTGGATATCGCTTTCCTCTTTTTATAACTTAAATGTAAGATTTTTGATATATTAGGATTTTGAATTCATTATTTAATTCTTTTATTTCAGACCTTAATTTCTTTATTTCATAGTTTTGAGTAAAATTTTCCTTATCTCTTTTCTTAATAAAAATTGCATATTTTGACTTAATATTGTAATCTTAGTAAATTAATTTTATTTTAAAATTAAACATCAGTCTTTACATCTAATCTTTTTTGAACATTTTACAATATTTTACATATTATAAAATGTTATTATCAAATTTTTTTTGCGATCTCCAAATTGCTATCAAAAGTTCTTGTGTAAAGTCCTTTTTTTCTTGTATAGTATTGAGTATTTTTTGAGTAAATTTCTATGTAAAATAACTAAAAGTTTATCAAAGACTCTATCTCTAGGTTTTGTCACAGCAGTAGTATTTTTGTGTTACAATCAAAAGTTGATGTTGTTTTTTAATAACACCATCTATATAAATAAATAGAAGATGTAGAAAAAATAGAAGGAAAGTCACTAAATCAAGCTAAGAATACAGCAACAGTAGATTTAGGGAAGATTCATTTAGGAGCTGTGGTAGTAAAAAATAGGGAATCAGCAATAATTTTTGGAAGAGGAATAAGAAACGAGAAGAGAGAGCTAAATAAATTCTTAAGAATAATGTCTAAGAAAATCTCTAGATATAAGAAGCATTCAAAGAGATTCAAAAAATTAAAGATAGCAAAAAATAGATATAGAAATAAACTAAAGAGAAAGATAAAAGATCTTAGACATAAAGCAACAAGACAGATAGTAAATTTTTGTGTATTAAATGGAGTAAATAAAATATTTGTATGGAATTCCAACAGGAATAGAAAAGAGGGATACAGGAAGAAAACATAAACAAAGAATGTCACAATGGGAATATGGAAAAGACATTCAATATATAAAGGAGAAAACATCAAAGTATAGCATAAAATACTCCACAAGCTCAGAAAGAGGAATATCCGAGCAACATCTGTCCAAAATGCCAAATGAAGCAAAGGATGAAGGGAAGGAATTGGTTGTGTAAGAGATGTGGATTTGTAGTCCACCGAAATTTGTTAAGAGCAATGAATATGTAGAGAATAAATTTTGGAAAAGAAGTAGTCCTCTCTCAAGTACCAACACATCTACGACCAAAACATCAAATGGAGAGGGAGTAGTAGATGCCTAGATACAGGCCAGTCAGAGTATAGAACTGGCTAATAAATGTAGTAAATTGTTTTGCAGAAGCATTTGCATAATATACAAAAGGAAAAATCCTAGCTATAGCATAACAATATATACATAGACTCATAGGACTTAGATATCCTATCTTGATGATGATGGGGTAATTGAGCTTAGACTTGCTTCTAGATGCTCATCCCCTTCAGGTGATTGAGAGTATCATGATTATCTACAGCAAGGTATGCAGTAAATCTCTAAGAATATGCTTTCCCTTTGTGCAAATGTAAATTTCATAAACACATCTTCTGCACATAGAAAAATGCTCTTCAAATCTTAAATCCAAATCAAATAAAAAAATGAAAATCAATCTTTTATTTATTGATGTTGTATTTTTAATAAATTAAGACTAAGACAATCTCAACGTAAATGAACAGGTTACACCCCTTGTATCGTTATTTTTAATACTCATAACACCTCCGTGTAATTGGATAATTTTCTGAGATATAGTAAGACCTAAACCTCTATTTGAATTAACTTCAGAAATATTAGAACATACATAAAATGGGTCAAATACTTTATTTATCTCATTTTCTGGAATTCCTACCCCTTCATCTCTAACACTTACTTCAATCTCATTTTTGCTAATCTTTTCACATTTTACCAAAATAAAACCAGAATCTGAATAATTAATAGCATTGGTCATAATATTAGAACATACTTGTCCTATATAATAAGCATCACAATCCACATAAAAATCATTTTGAATATCAAAAACAAATTCTTGATAAATTTTCATAATAGGACTAAAAAAAACCTTTTTACATATCTCTGATTGTTTATAAATAATATCAGAAATAGAATTTGATTTTATTTCTAACACAGAATTACCTCCATCTGATAAACTAGAAAGATCTACAATATTATCCAAGAAACCAACTAATTTTTTAGCATTTCCAGCGATTTCTATAAGATATCTTTGTTTTTCTTCTTCATCTAACTGATGATATAAATCATACAATATTTCAGCCATACTAATGATTCCTGTGACAGGAGAGTGAGTTTCTTTTCTAAAGTTAGAAATAAAATCATTTTTAAGATTTTTAAGTTTTGCAATTTCTAAATTTTTAAAACTCATTTGTTGATCTAATGAATTTAACTGTCCTTTAGTATAAAATAATTCATTAGATATCTTATCAAAATCCTTACTAACCAAATTCAATTTTTGATTAGCAGATTGCAGCATATTTTTTACTAACTGAGAATGTTCTTCTTTAGGTTTTATAAATAACAGTACAATTGTGGATATTAAAGTTAATAAATACACAGAAATAAATAAGGGAGAACCCATATGAAGGCCTTCATCTCCTAAAGCGAAAAAATTACTAAAAAATACCCAGGCTAAAATAAAACCTACACCTAGAAATGCTAAAGATGTTCTCCATCCTACTAGTAAAAATGCTACAAAGGTATTGGCAGTAAAAACCGCAAGTTGCAAACTATTGAAACTTGTTAACATAGCAAATAAACTGCTTAAGAAAAACAAGACATAAAAAATAGAGCCAAACCATATAACAGAGGAAAATTTTGCAACAAAATTATTAGATATAAAATTAGGCCATAAAAAATAAGTAGCCATAATTAAACCTATAAGCATTATAGATTCATATAAATAAATCATTATTTTAGAATGATCGTTGAAAACATCTATGTTTGCATACATGGTGGTAATTGTAGAAAATATATAGTAAACACCAAGAGCTAAACTAGATTTAAGATCTTTTGGTGCATATTTTATACATAAACTCAAAATATTAAAATTTTTTATTGAATAACCCAATTTAATAAAAAAGTCTCTTCTTCTTTTTCTTAGCTGTTTCAAAAAAATATTACCAGAATTTCCAATCCAACCCAAAGAAGGGTTGTTTTCCTTTACGGTTATAAAAAACCAAAAATAATGTAAGGAGAATAAAACTGATACATTAATTAGCATTGCTATTAATATATTTTCTGGGGGCACATCAAAATTTTTGCTTACAATAATGTACAAAAGATAACAAAAACTTGTAAGCATTGATATAAAAACAAAAACTTTTTTAGTTCTAAAACCAAAAACTACAGATATTAAAATTGGAGTAACCAAACCGTAATAAAAAGAAGTAGTAGAAAGCATTAATTTAAGTAAATCACGCTCTATAGTAGCAATAAAAATAGCTAAAATTCCTATCATAAAAGAAAAGATTTTCGCTAATTTTAATTTTTTTTCAGAAGAAGTAATAAATTGAGCAAATAAATCATTCGCAAAGAAAACAGAAGAAGAGTTAATCCAAGAGTCAGCAGTAGACATCGCCATGCTTATAACACCTACAATGAGTAAACCTTTAATTCCTGGATAAGCATAATTCGTCATCACATGTCCAAATAATTTGTTTCCATCTAAATTTGGGTCTACAGCATATAAGAGAAATGGGATAGCAGATAAAAGTGTCTCTAAAGTAATTAATACAATAGCACTAATAAGAAAACTTTTTCTAATTTGATTTATATTAGATCCCATTAAGATACGTTGAGACATAGTAGGCCCCAAATTAGGGATAGAAAAATATATCAATAAAGGAACTATAGCCCAAAGCTCTGGATTTGTAATATCTAAAACTTGTTTATAATCAAACATAGGATTTTCAAATATTGTAGAAACATGAGTATCAGATTTTTCATACCAATCATTCCAAATAAACACACCTACAAAAGGTATAGCTAAAGCAAATGCTGAGAATTGAACCATATCTGTATAAGTCACAGCTTTAATACCCCCTGTTGCTGAATATAAAGTTACGATAATTCCAGCAGCTATAATTGAGTATCTTCTATCTAAACTCCAAAAAAATTCAAATAATCCTCCAAAAATTTTAAATTGCATTGCAGCATAACCTATAGCACAGAAAATACCAGTAAGCGCAGTGATAGATCTTACAATACCTCCATAAATATCTCCTATAGACTCTGCAATAGAATTATTTCCTAAAAAATTTCCCATTCTAGGAATAAAAAATATTGCAACAATTAAGAAAGAAAATGTCGCACCAGCAGAAGCTATGTAATAATAAAGCCCTTCAGAATAGATCTTAGAAAATATAAAATGAAAGCTGCTTCCGCTCATCCAAGTAGCAACAATGGTACAAATTTGTGCAAATAAAGGAAATTTTCGCCCCCCAACAGCAAAATCTTCCAATTTATTCACCCTATGATTAAATCCAGCTATTAAAGTTCCTACTAAAAATAAAACAACTATAAATGTATCTGTGTAAACTAGATTTAAAACATTTCCTACCATAAAGAATCACCTTGAATAAACATTAAAAAAATTAATTAAAGTACATTTTTTTGAAAATATACTTTATATAGTTTCGTAATCTTTGCAGCAAATACTAATCAAATATTTAAAAGGATATAACAACTATTAATCATAAAATTTTCCTAAATATTTTAAAAAATACCTTATAAAAAGTAACTCAAAAAGAGTATCATAGAGTTTTTTGAAAATCCAATATTTTTTTAAAATTTTTCTTCTGTAGTGTTATAAATAACTATATAAATTTCTGGTTTTTAAAAAAATTAGCTTTTAACTCACCAATAAAATCAAAAAAACAACCTTTAATTAAGAATCTAATTTTTTAAAGCAATCTCAAGATTATTAGTTAATGTTCATTAAAAACATATGTTTTATGTAAAAATATTATTTTTCTATAAATTAAAAATAAATATAAATATTCTTCTTGTGCAGTATTCTTAAAAAATTTGCAAAAAATTCCAATTTTGTTATAAAATAATAATTAATTTCCTTTAGATTTAGGTTATTTTCCTATTAAATAATGATATGTATTTTTTTTATTTGCTATTAACAATATGACGCGCACATAAGTCACAAATGAAGAGATTGAAAAATTAAGCGAAGATCCATTAATAAAAGCTCTGGTAGCTAATAATTATGATCAACAAAAAATTTTTTAAAATTTCATAATAAACATTTCGAGGAAAATAAAATTTTTTAAAAACCCTATAAAATTTCTGATTCCAAATCTCCTATTATTGTACATAAAGCAGCTTGTTGCTGTTCTTCATTTAATATTAATATTGAAGAAAAATCGTCCCATATGTATTGAAACTCTACTGCTGAAGTTATATTGATATATATATCAATAACTTGGTCACTTTTTAAGTAAAAACGAGCTCTAGAATCATCAATAAAATCAAGACGTATAATTTTTTCTGATTCATGATCTAAAGCTTCTAACATATTACAAAGATCAGCTGTTATAAAAAGATATTTTTTGAAAAAGAAATTATTCTTGCAAGAAAAATGTTGCTTTTCTATATAATGAAAATAAGAAGAACGATTCTCTTGTGTCTTGCTTTTAGAAACATTTTGAGATATTTCCAATTTTTTTACAAAATCAGGATCATTTTTCTCTAATTCAGTTTTTAGTTTTGATGTTTGATTATTTAAGAAAATTGGACTTTGTATCTGAATTTGAGCACAATCATCAAAAATTTTTGAATTCTGATATAATTCCTGCGAGTCTTGATAGTGCAAAAACAAGTTCTTATTATCATTTTGTAAAAATTTCTGCTGCTCATCATCAATTTTGCTGTTTGATATTTGTGCATCATCTTTCCAAGAAACATACTCTAAATCTTGTTTTGATATTTGTTGATGATTTTTCTTTTTCTCTTCAATATCACAATTTTTTAAGATTATGGATTGTTCTAACCTATTTTTAGAAATTTCAGGAAATGATCTTTTACTACTAGAAGATTTTTTAATATCTCTAGAAGATTTTTTAATATCTCTCTCAAAATCAAATTGATCTATTTTTTTTGTTTCTAATTCTGTATTTGAAACTAAAGATTTACCTATAATTAGAGTATTTCTATTATTCATATTTGAATCGCATCTCACAAATTTCTCTTTTTGATTTTTAATTTGATTAATAGATGTATTACAGAAAACATAAGATTTTGATAACTCAATTAAATCAATAAATTTTAATTCTTGATTCAGTATCCTATCGTAAGGTTTGATTAAATATTTTCCAACATTATTATCATGTTTTTGAACTTTTTCACTATTTTTATTTGATTGTTTTTGATTATTTAAAACATCTTTTGCAAAAATAAAATCCATTTTTAGCATTACAAAATTATGCATTAAATCCATATAGCCAATATCATTTTTTTTGAGAAAAATTCTATGAGCTACAAAACAACTATCACCTTCCAATTTATATTTGCCAGTTATAACTTTAAATATACCATAACTACTATTCAAAAATAGTTGAAAATTTAATATTGATTGTGTAGAAGAAAAATTTACAAAATTTTCCCTACTGATTTCTATATCAAAAACTTTATCTATCAAACTTTCAATTTGATCAATAATATTATTACTATAATGATTAACATCTTCACCATCACAATAAAATTTTTGTAACATTTTTAAATCAAGCTCACAATACTCCAATTCATTTTTACTATCGGTTATATTATTGAAATAATGCAAATTGAAGTATTTTAAATAAGAAATCATAAACTTAGAAGCCAACAAAAATTGGCTATGTATTTGAACAATCTTAAAAAAAAAGTGATCTTTGATATTAGATGCCAAATTTTGATCTAACAAATCACTTAATTTATAAATTTGTTTTTTATGTACAATAAGATATTTACTAACATCATCTGGTTCCATAACAAATTGAAGCAATTCTTTTAATGAATCACTTGCATCAAAACCATTTTGAAGAGAATTAAAAGAATAAAGCAATAAAACCTCTACAAGATCTACAAAACTTACAAGATCTGAATTATAAGATTCTAAAGCCTCTTGTAATATTTTTGACTTCTCTATCAATTTGTATTTATATTGGTCTTTCAAAAAGGATAATTTTATTTTATAGCTATTGATATTTTGTTTTGGTTGTTGAAGTTCATATGAATTGTAATCAAATTTATTTTGAAAAGAGTGATTGAATCTTTGTAAAAATTTTTCTTGAAAATCTTGTTCATTAAAGCTTTTGTAAATTAATTGAAAATGAGAATAAAATTCTTCTATAAATTTTCTAATATGTCGAGCAACATATTCTATTCTAATTTTTGGTTTAAAAGCTAAATCACTGTTATTATTTGATGCTTTCTCTGATGTCTTTGAAGAAACTACAAGTTGCAAATCATTATAGCTTGTATTAAGTTTTTCAAATGTTATATTAAAAAAATTATTATAAGATACAATCTCTATATTTAATAAAATTTTTAGCAATCTAATACTAACTAGAAAAAATCTATCTATTTCTACAAAATGGTTATCTAAACAAAAATTAGAAATTTTTGCTAAACTTTCCCATAACTCAATTACAATCTTTTCTTCATTCTTAACATTCAGACTCTCTTTATATGAGAGCAATAAATAAGATGCTTTTCCTATAAATTCCTTTTTGAATTTTAAATAATCTATTTTTACAGTTTGTTTTGCAAATAAATGCTCATGTAAGGAAATACAATTATAATAACATCGAGAAAACACGCTATCAATAACATTAACATTTTCCATTACATTCCCAATAAAAGAGAAAAAATTATCAATTGTACCAAACATATATAAATTTTCTGAAGAAAAAAATTTTTCTAAATCTTGCACTAAATAAAAAAATTTTAATTCTTCAGATTTCTGACTTAAAATATTTTCAATGAAAACTCTTAATTTATTGGTCTGATTTTTATCTAATTTATCTTTTATTGAGACCATGTTATTTAACAAAGAATTAAAAAAAATAACTTTTTTTAAAATATCTAAATGCTTAAATAATTTAAATATCTTAAACATTTAAATTATAATGTATTTTTTTTTAAAAATCAATTTTAAAAATTTTTGTAATTAATACTTTAACTTTTTTTATTATATTTTTTACAATTTCATGAACATAAAAAAAATTTTTATAAACTTTTTATATAAACAAAATTTCCTTTTAAAAAAACCTTTATTTTAAAATCACTAAAAGTTGAGTTCAATTCTTTTTGAGACCTAATTTCAGCTCGTTCTACCATAAAATGATCTTTTACTAAATCTACAAAAAAGAATCTAGCTTGTCCACTTTGTTTAAGCCCCATAATTTCTCCATGCCCTCTAATTTCAAGATCTTTTTGAGCTATTAAAAATCCATCATTAGTATTTTTCATCACAAACAGTCTTTTTTTTCCTTCTAAAGAAAGAAATTTTTTATTATAAAGCAAAATACAATCTGCTTTTGTTCCATCTCTACCAACCCTACCCCTTAATTGATGCAACTGAGACAGGCCAAATCTTTCAGCATTTTCAATCACAATAAAACCAACAGACTTAATATCAATACCAACCTCTATAACTGTAGTGCTAACCAACAACATAAATTCTCCTTTTATAAATTTATTAAGAACCAAATCCTGTTCAGCTTGCTTCATAGATCCATGTATTAAGCCCACTTTTCCAGGATAATACTGTACAAGTTCTTCATATCTCTCTTTCACACTAATCACATGAGAAAAAATTTCATTATTTTCGGATTTTTCTACAAAAGGACAAACCCAAAATGACCTATGACCATTTTCAATTTTTTTGCTTATACTTAAAATAATTTCTTTCTTTTTTTCTATGGAAATTAGAGAAGTTCTTACTTGAGAAATATTCTCCATAACTTTATGAAGTTTGGAAATTTTTATATTACCAAAAATAGCCAATGTTAAACTTCTTGGTATAGGTGTAGCACTCATAATTAAAACATCTGCATCTTTAGATTTATTAATTAAATCTAATCTCTGCTTAACTCCAAATCTATGTTGTTCATCTATAATCACATAAGCTAAATTATGAAAAATAACATCTTTTTGAAACAAGCTATGAGTTCCTATCAAAATAGAAATTTTATTATTTAGTAAATCTTTTTTAACAATTTCTTTATGTTTTTTTTTACTAGAGCCTGTTAAAATCTCCACTTTTAAATCAATATGTTCTAATAATTTAGCAAATAATTGATAATGCTGCTGCGCTAAAATATCTGTAGGAGCTATCAATGCAGCTTGCATTTTTTTAGTAAATACAACATTGATTATTGTCAATAAAGCTACAATGGTTTTACCAGAACCAACATCACCCTGCAAAAGTCTCATCATAGGTAGATCAGAAATTTGGTCCTTTTCTATCTCAGAAATAGCAATTTTTTGTTCTTTTGTAAGCTCAAACCCTAAAATATCTAATATTTGCTTTTGTAATTTATGATTTGAAAATATTTGTTTTTTTTTCTTATAAGAATTATTTTTTTGAAAATAAAAATTTTTGAAAGCTAGTTGATTAGTAAATAATTCTTCAAAAGCTAAGCTTTTTAAAGCAAAATTAAAAGAACTTAAAGATTGCTTAATATTTAAAGACATATCAGCATAATGTAGTCGCTTAACTGTTTTATAGAGCCATAAAAAATATTTATCTAACCTAGAAAAAGATTCAAGTTTAGAAAAAAAAGAACCCATATATTCTAAAGAAATCAAAATGTAATTATACAATTGAGTGCTGCTCAAACCATATGTAAGATTATATTTTGGAAAAATATTCTTAACTAATCTCGGGTTTAAAATAAACTCTGGATGAATTATTTGGTACCTACCAAATGCTAATCTCATTTTCCCCTTAACAAAATATTTTTTTCCCAACTGCAACACACTGAGGAGAAAAGGAGGAATTTTATTAAAAAAAATCAGCTCAACGTTTTTGTTATCGAATTCAACATTAATAATATTTTGTTTTCTACCTAACTGAAAAGATCTTATAGTAGCATAAATTTTCACTAAAGATTCAAAGGGTTTATCCAGAGATATTTTCTCTAAATTCAAATAAATATCTCTATCAACAGGTTTTAAGAAAACAATATCTCTCAAAGAAAAAATCTCTAATCTATGAAGGGCATTTAAATTTTTACCTTGAATTTTCAAAACATTTTCTATTGATGTAAAGAAAAATTTCTCAATTAATTGTTCATTTTGCACTTATAAAAACTCATTTAAAACAATTAAAACACTTGTTCTCTGATCAAGATCATATCTATAACTATTATTCACTAAACTATATATTTTTTCTAATAACAAAAAAAAACTATAAGATGATCTATTTTTAAATTGAAAAAATATCTTTTCTTCTATCTGAGATAGGGAGTAATCAAAAAGTGATTTATAAAGCATGTTTTTTATCAAAAGCTCAGTATGAAACATAAAATTTTTCCATAAAGTCCAATTAGATTTTTCAGTAATCTTCTCTATAAAAATTATCTTATCTGTAAAAGTAGTAGATTTTAGAAAAAAAAAACTAAATTCTTTGTTAAAAACAATTTTTAATTTTGTATAAAAATTTCTTAATCTCAAGCATCTATTGTAAATAGTGTAAATAATTTTATAAAAACTCTCAGTAATCAAAATTACTAAATTATTAGGACTTAATTCTTCAATTTGCTTTAAAAAAGCATTACTAGCAAAAATATTTAGAGATTCTGCATTCTTTATTAAAACAATTTTATAACCAGAATAAATAGAGGTTTTTTGCAAAAAAAGAGAGACTTGCCTGATTTGATTTAAATTTATATATTTAGAAGATGTTGATATTTCTAAAAAATCTGGGTGATCAAATAAATTACCCTTAAAATTCTTTAAGATATTTATTTTTAGAGAATCTTCTATAGCAGAGATTGTAAGATCCACAGAATTTGTCTCTATTAAAATAGCTTTCCCAAAATATTTAGCAAATTCTAAATGCATTAAATTGTGGTCAGTTTCAATATTTGGCATAAAAATTTTTTAACCTGAAAACTACATTTGTAACTCCTAATATTCTGATAACAACATATAAAGATAAAGAAGATTTATTTGATGTTAATATAATTCTAAAAATTTTAAAGACAAGTTGAACTTTACAATTAAATTTCAATGAAATATCATTGAAAATCTCCTTTAAAGCTATATCGTCAATTTCTTCTCTAGAATTTTCAAATATTTTAATTAAAAATTCTAAAAATCTTTTATCTACAGAATTTTTCACAAAATTTTGATCATCTTTGCTAATTTCTAAATTTTGCTCTACCAAAAAAACTTTAGAAAAAATATATATTTCATGAATATTATTAGCTCTTTTTTTCAATTCTGATATAGATCTAAAAATAACCTCTTTTGAATTAAAACCTAAGATCAAACCATCCTCATGATAACATTTTTCTAAATAAGACATAATTTCTTGATCTGGAATATTAACGAGATAAAAACGATTTAGATAATCCAATTTTTTAAAATCAATTCTAGCAGGAGATTTTCCTAAATTTTTCAAGTTAAACCATTTTATGGAATCTTCTTTAGAAATAATTTCATGATCTCCGTAAGACCACCCCAGTCTTAAAATGTAATTTCTTAAAGCATCTGGTAAATACCCATCATCAAGAATTTTTTTTACTTCATATTGTTCAAGTCCAGATCTTTTAGATAATTTTTGACCTTTCTCATCATGCAATAAAGATATATGAACAAAATATGGAATTTTCCAACCTAACGCCTGATAAATCAATTTTTGTCTAATAGCATTATTTATATGATCATCTCCTCTTATAACATGAGATATACAAGAGTCATGGTCATCAACTGCAGACGCAAGAATATAAGTAGAAGTATTATCACTTCTAGAAATCACAAAATCTTCTATATATTTATTTTCTACAGAAATATTTCCCTGTACTAAATCATTTATATATGTTACCCCTTCTCTAGGGGTCTTAAATCTTATAACAGAATTTTTGGATCTAACCTCTTTTTGATTTTTATCTCTCCAGGGACTCTGAAATATAAATGTTTTATTTTCTGAAGATTGATAAGAAGATTTTTGTAATTGAATCTCTTCTTTGGAAGAAAGGCAATAATAAGCCTTTCCTAAAATTACAAGCTCATTTGCAATATCAAAATGACGTTTAAAGTTTTTTGACTGAAAGTAAAGCTCGTCGTAATCAATACCCAATTTATTTAAATAAAGTAGAATTTCCTCTTCAAACTCTTTTTTAGAACGTATTATATCAGTATCCTCTATTCTAAGTATAAATTTTCCATTATTATGTTTTGCAAATAAGTAATTAAACAAAGCTGTTCTTGCAGAACCTATATGTAAAGCACCAGTAGGAGAAGGAGCAAATCTTGTAATAATCATAGAAAATATCCTATAAATAAAGCATCATAAAAATTAAATCCCTAAATATGCTATTTTCATGTTGAAGAAAAAAATCTTCCGATAGATTTTAAAGAAAATAGTAAAATAAAAAAACTTCCAGTAACAGCCAAAAAAGTTATAGCACCTCCTATAAAAAAAATAAACAAACCTATAATTAAAACCAAACCATCTTGATTCAAAAATCCTAAAGCAATTATACAAATACTCAAAGCTGGAATAGCATTTGTAAATGGCAAAGGAATTAAAATAAAGATCGAGGAAATAAAAGATAAATATCCAAATATGTTTTTTGTATATTTATATTGAGTAAATTTAATTCTAGGTTTCATATATGATTCCAAAAATCTAATCATTGGGATCATTTTACTAAAAATTTTAATAAGTGTTTTATTAGAAATTTTATATTGTCCTATTTTATGAGGTAAAATTATTTCAGTATTTCCAATTATTAATTTAGTTGAAAATAATATAAGAGGTATAGCAAAAAGAGATGTAAATCCTGGGGGATATGGTAATGGTATAGCAATAGGTAAGGAAAAAAAAATCAGAGTAATAAGAAGTCTATTGTCAGAAAATTCATTTAATAAATCTTGTAATTTAGTAAACCCATCTTTATCTCTTGAGAGCATATTTTTAAAAATTGAAGAAACAGGAATAAAACAACTTTTGTTTTTCTTAAGAAATTGAGACATTTTTATAAAATTTTCATTTTCACTTTTTTATAAAAGATTTATAGCGATGTATAATTCTATTACATTACTTATTTTACTTAAAATATAGAAAATCTTTATCTTTAATTATTAATTAATATTATAAAAAATAGAATTATTACTCAAAAAATGTATTTTTCCTCTGTGTAGAAAAATATTCCGTATATTTTTAGAAATTTTTTGTTGGGATAAAAGGAAAATACTATTTTTTACATTAAACTCAAAGAGATTTCCTTTATTACTCAAAACATAAAAATATAATTTATTGTTAATCTCATCAAACCTTCCTAACATGGAATTTAAAACTTCTTTTTTTTTTAATAAGTTTAAAAGATCGAATTTAGCTAAAACCTGCAAATCTTTTGGATTTAGCATTAAAAATAAATTATCCTGCAATAAAAAAATTTTTCCTCCAAAATTTTTCAAAGATTTTACAGGATAGAAATTTTGGGAAGAAATTTTTTGACCAGAATGTAGATCTATTTTTATAATATCTCCACTAGAAAGTAAGATAAAAAGAAAATCCTCTATTATTATTTTTTGCATATCATGTAAAAATAAAGAAACTTTCAGAGGTCCAATATTACTTTCTAAGTCAAGTTTCCATATCTCATTACCAGAAGATTTTTCAAGACATAATAATTCAGTACCATTTAAAGTTAATAAAATAAAATCTTGCCCTAAAATAGAAACACTATCTGTAAAAACCTGACTTATTGATTTTACTTCTTTACAATATATCCAATCATTTTGCATATTTTTAAAATCATATGATATGACATGTCCATCTGAAGTCTGTACAATGATCTTATCATCTTGCTTAACTAAAATTTGATGCATAATTGGAGAAGGAAATTTTTTTCTTATAATTTCGTATCCTTGCATAGCATCAAAAACAAAGAGAAATTGAGAACCATTACTAACGTACAATTTGCCTGAATCATAAATAATATTCCCTATCATCATATTAAATTGTCCAATATCATCAGCCAAAATTTTACTTTTCCATAAAATTTTTTGATCTGATAAAGAAAAGGCTATTAAAAAACCTTTGTGATCAAGAATATAGATATTAGAACCATTTATACAAGGCTCAGATAAAATCTTATTCTCAGTAAGTTTTGTTTTAACATAGTTATTTTTTAGATGTTTAATTTTCCCATTATTAACCAATTTACCAGTATAATGAGTGTTACTACATGATATAAAAAAAATAGAAATTAAGACAAATTTTATAGAAAAAGAGATTGTCTTTAATATTAAAGAGCGGTTTGTAAAAAATAAGATCATAATCCAATTATCTATTTTCATTATTCATTTTGGTTAAAATAATTTTTGTTTGTTCTTTTATAAAATCATTAACATCTTCTTGAGCTAGAAGCTTTTGAGCATAAGCCTTAGCAGAAACTAAATCTTGTTTTTTGATATGAAATAAAATTTTTAAAAATAAAGAAAAATTAAAATATACTTGTTGTTGATTTTGAAAATAGTTCAAATATTCAAGCCCCTTATCTTCATAAGATAAAAATTCTGTATATCCCTTATTTAAAATAAAGCTTACAAAATACAATCTTGCTAAAGACCTAACTAAATTAGAGTAAGAAGTATTTTCAACAATATTTACTATTAGAGAAGCATATTCCTTTTCTTTAAGTGAAAATTTGTAATAAGAAAGCAAAGCTAAATCTCTACCTACATTCTCATAATGCATATTTTTTGCATCATTTAGAGCAAAATTTAAATCAAAATCTTTTTCATTATTTGAAAATTTGTAAAAAGATTCACTAAATGCAATTTGCTCTTTTAATATATTTCTTTTTCTATTTTCCAATAAAAAAAAAGTTAACAAGCTAATCAAGGAAAAAGCCAATATCGATAAAAAAACTATACTGACAATAGATTTTTTCTTCATTCAATCAAAAAATATAAATTTAAAAATTCTTCTCAAAAAAGCAAGCATAATTCATAATATAGAAAAATATTTTTTTAACAATCTAAGCATAATGCTTCTTGCTAAAGGAGCAGCAAATCGTGATCCACTCCCCATGTTGCTACAATATAATGAAACAGAAAATTTAGGTTCTGATGATGGAGCAAAACCAACAAATATAGAATGATTTCTTTTTTTATGTTCTGTATTTTTCAAATCATCAAAATCTTCTTCTAAGGATTTTTTTTGAATCAACTGGGCTGTACCAGTTTTACCAGACATAGTCATTGAATTAAAGTTAAACCTACTTCTATAGTAACCAGTCCCACCTATTTCATTAATGGCTTTATATAAAGCATCTTTAACTAATTTTAAATTATCTAAAGAAAAACCTAATTGTCTTGATTTGATAGTTCTTTTAGCAATGTTGGGCTGATATAAAAATCCTCCATTTGCAATTGCAGAAATTAACATTGACAATTGAATTGGTGTAACTAAAGTGAATCCTTGACCGATAGCAAGATTTAAACTATCTCCTAACATCCATTTTTGACCAAATTTTTTATATTTCCACTCAACAGAAGGTAAAAAACCTTCTTTTTCATCTGGTAAATCTATACCTGTTTTTTTACCAAGACCCAATTCCTGAGCAGCATCCAATATTTTTTGATGTCCTATGATTTTAGCAATGTTATACATATAACAGTTACAAGAAAATTGTAAAGCTTCAGACATATTTATTAACCCATGTCCAGATTTTTTAGCACAACCAAATCTTCTACCTCCTATCCAAATAAAACCTTTGCATTCAAATTTTTGATCTATACTGATACCAGATTCAAGAGCAGCTAACATTGTTACAATTTTAAACACTGACCCCGGGGGATAAGAGGATTGGACAGATTTATTTAATAAAGGATGTTCTGGATCTGAATTAATATTAGACCATTCCTTGTGGGAAAGATTAACCATAGAATGAGGGTCGAAACTTGGAAATGATATCATAGATAAAATATTACCAGTGGAGCACTCATTAACCACAACACTACCACTCATATCTGGAATAAGGTCAAAAAAGTCCTTTTGTAATTTTGCATCTAAATTAGTAAAAATATCGCTACCTTTAATGATATTAGATATTTTAATAACCTTATTCAACTTACCAAAAGCATCTTTCTCAATTTTTTTATAACCATCAACACCTTTGAGTTGATTATGGTAAAATTTTTCTAATCCAAATTTGCCTATATTTATATTTTTTAAATTTTGACTATACTGATCCTGAAAACCCCTTTGCAAATATCCTACCGTATGAAATAAAAATTTTTCATACGGATAAATCCTTGCATTTTCTATATCAATAAAAAAATTAACCAATAACTCTTTATTCTCTTCTAAAAAACTTACATGCTCCCAAGAAATATTACTTTTTATTATTTTTTGCCCATATTTAGGAATTTTTTTTATTTCTGATAAAATTTTTGTGCAAAAATCATCGTTCCATTTAAAGATTTTCTTTATTAACAAAATTTCTGCTCTTAATTGCGACAAATCTCTATTAATCAAAGCAAGATTAAATCGATCACTATTTAAAGCTAAACCTTGAGAAAATTTATCAAAAATTTCCCCTCTTAAACTAGGTAAAAGAGTAAATTTTATTCTATTATTTTCTGATAAATTGCTATATTTTTCTTGATTAAGAAGTTGTAGAAAAAAATTTTTAACTACAATAATAGAAATCAAAGAAAATTTAAAAAATATTAAAACAAAACTTCTCCTATCTATCTTTTTTTTTAAAAGATTATACTTATAATCCATATAACCTGAATCTTAGAAAAAAGCTATAAATTTTTAATATTAAAGCAGTGAAGAAAATTTTTCTGAAATATTTTAAATACTCAAAAGCAAAGTATTTAAAAAAATTAACTTCTTTCAAAAAGCTATTTAATAAAATTTCTAGAAAGAAAAAAACACATACTAAAAAAACTATGTAATAAAATTTTATAACATGCTGCAAATTGCTAAATATTATAAATAAAACTATAAAAATAACAAGATACACTCCTATAGGAAAAAAGTGCAAAAAATCTGTAATTGTTCCTAAAATAAAAAAATGCAAAAATTTTTGTTCTTTCAATTTATAAAAAATATAAAAAAACACTATTTCAAGAAAGCAAAAATCATAAAAATCATATTTATAAAAATATAGATTTAATAATCCAAACAAAAAATATATTAAAATGTTTAAAAAATTTGATAACATGATTAATTTTGTCTGCAAGCACTAACCTATTTTAATATCATCTATTATATTTGATCCAAAATATCTTGTAATTCTTTCTAAAATGAGATGTTTTTGATAATATATTTCTGTTCCCAAATGATTTTGTAAAATACCTAAGTGTAAAATGCTCTTCTTATTATTGACACAAATTCTCTTAGGATAGATCTGAAGAGAGAGTGTTTCTCCTAAAATGTCATTCCAATTAAAAATTATTTCTGATAACAATGGATATCTTTTAAAAATAATATTTTTAAAAGAATTTCGTAAACTATGAGATACAGAATGCATTTTTTTTACTTTGTAATCCATTAATAAAATCTTTTACCAGTAAAGTTCTTGAATTTTCAGGTTTTATTACCTCTAATTCTAAAATTCCTCCTATACAAGGAAGCAAAAGCTTTTTACCGAAACTATAATCTATAATCACCTTACCTATCTCATAATGATGATTGTTAGATAACCTCATTTGATATTGTTTAACTTGGAATTTTTTATCTTGAAATTCTAAAGATAAAGAAAGATAAGGTTTCAAAGCTCTAACTTTAGCATCAATATCTGTAATATGCTCTGATTTTAAATTGATATAAAAATCTTTAGCATAAAATTTATGAGCATAAGATATATTGTTTCTTGATTGAGGAATTGGATTTTTATCATGAAAATCTATTAAAAGCTGTAAAAGTAAATTACTTCCAATTATTGATAATTTTCTGCTAAGATTTAAATAGTCCCAATCATGATCTATAGAAAGCTTTTTACTAATGACTATATCTCCAGTATCAAATTTTTCATCCATTTTAATAATGCAAACCCCAGTTTCTAAATCTTTGTTAAGAATAGTATGTTGTATAGGAGATGCCCCTCTGTACTTAGGTAAAAGAGATGGATGTATATTTAATGCGCCTAATTTTTTATCAAATAAAATTTCAGAAGGGATCTTTTTGTCATAAGATACGACTATAATAAGATCAGCATCTATCTTTTTTATAAGATTTATAGTTTCAGTATCTAGAATATTAGGAGTATAAGTATCTATACCATTGTCCAATGATTTTTCATGAATCACATTTTTGTGTAATTTCAATCCACGCCCTTTTTTTTGAGGCATTTTAGTAAAAACTGCAACTACATCATGCTTACTAGAGTGAATTAAACTCAAAAAAGGAGGGTATGCAAATTCACCGCTTCCCATAAAAATCACACGCATATAACAAAAATCTAAAAAATTTTGTTATTTCAAAAGAGATATATCTCCAAATTTTTTATTAAAATTGCTAACACTTTTATTAGACTTACTAACATATTGCATTTTGGATTTGTCCCAAGCTGGATGCTCTCTAAAATCTACATCCATTAGTAATTCCTTACCTTTATAAGTAGAAAAAGTAAAAATTTCGTCTTGTCCTATTTTCAATTTTAAACTTTTATATTCTGGATGAATATCTTTTTTCATAACAAAGAAACCTTTGATTATTTAGTATAATTATTAAATTACGCTAGAAGTAGAATTTATTTGTGAAACATTTCTCTTAATAAATCTTTTTTTTAGATTTTTAGCAAAATCAGTAGCTTTAAAGGAACTCAAAGATAAAATATAATTATCAAAACCTCCTAACTTATCTATAGTCCTTAAAGTTTTCGTACTAATTTTGAGATTATAATGTTTTCTTTCTATATTACTCCAAAAGGAAACATGTTTTACATTTACCTTAAATTTTCTTTTTGTTTTGCGATTAGAATGAGAAACATTATTCCCGCTCATGTTACTAACCCCACTTAATTGACATTTTCTAGACATAAAAAATCAAAAAATAATTCTAACAATTCTAGAAAACATAATACACCTATAAAAAATATATATCAAGATTTTTAGCAACTGCAAAAATTATATCTATTCATATTTTATCTATAAAAACATGAATTATTATTTACCCTCTTAAGAAATGCTCAGATTCAATAGCCGCCATGCATCCAGTTCCAGCTGCAGTAACCGCCTGTCTAAATTTTACATCCTGCACATCTCCAGCTGCAAAAACACCTTCTACACTAGTTTGGGTAGAATCAGGTTTAGTAATAATATATCCCTCTTTGTCCAAATTTATCTGATTTTTTACTAGATCTGTCCTTGGTGTATGTCCAATTGCTACAAAAACACCAGAACAATTTATAAATTTTTCTGAATTATTTTTTATATTTTTAACTTTTACTCCTGTTACAGACTTGGGTTTTTCATCACCTATAATTTCTTCTACAACAGTATCCCAAATTACCTCTATTTGAGGATTTTTAAATAATTTTTCTTGCGATATCATTTCCGCTCTAAGTTTATCTCTTCTATGTAAAAGATAAACTTTTTTAGCATGATGCGTTAAATATAGAGCTTCTTCTACTGCACTATTACCTCCTCCTATTACTACAACATCTTTACCTTTAAAAAAAACTCCATCACATGTAGCACACCCAGAAACACCAAAACCTTGAAAGTAAGATTCTGAATCAATACCCAACCATTTAGCTTGAGCTCCAGTGGCTATGATAATAGAATCTGCAAAAAACACATTATCTAAAGAAGTTTTTACCTTGAATGGTCTTTGTAACAAATCTATAGAAATAGCTTCATCATTTATAATTTTAGTTCCTACATTTAATGCTTGCTGTTGCATTTGATCCATCAACCAGGGTCCCTGTATTTTTTTTGCGAAACCAGGAAAATTTTCTACCTCAGTCGTTGTTGTAAGCTGTCCTCCTTCTTCAAAACCTGTAATCAATATTGGTTTTAATGCAGCTCTTGCTGAATATATGGCAGCAGTTAAACCAGCTGAACCAGAACCCAATATTAAAACTTGAGTGTGATTTGACTCATTCATAATAAATTGATCCTTAATTTTTATTTTCAATAATAAAATCGATTATATTTGATGAGTATTTTATTTTCAATATAATAAGAATTATTAATATAAGAATTATTAATATTATTTCTATTTCTAGAAAAGTAAAAATTTTAGCACTAAAGGAGAATATATAAGAGAAACCAATAGCGAAAATAAAAGAGCCGTAGAAGCTTTTTCGGGATATAAATTAAAAATTATAGAAGTAATAACAACACTAACAGAAATAGGTGTCACACTAATAAGTTGAAGAGCGTCATGATATTTTTTGTTGTAAAGTTTAAAAATATATTTATCAAAAAATACAAACAAATTAAAAAAACTCGTAAAAAGAACAAATTTACAAAATATAATTGCTAATAAAAATTTCCAATCCAACTTAAATTGCTTTACTTCAGAAATAGACACGCCAACTAGTAACATTCCAAGCACAGAAAAACAACTTTGCATATTTTTGGTAAATTCAGATAAAAATTCTGGAATTCTAAAACCAACAAGACTAAGCGCTGAACCCAAAACAAAAGAAATAAAAATAGGTAATTTCACTATTCTAAATAAATTTTCTTGAAAATTTTTTCTTTCTTTAGTTAGAGCACAAACATAGTAACCAACAGAAATTTCATAAATAGCCACACCTAAAGCTATCAACACATAAATACTTACCGTGTGAGTATCAAATAAAGCTGTTGCTATTGGTAATGCAACAAAAGTGCCATTTCCAGTGCCAGCTGAAAATGCTAAAATGTTTTTGTGATTGTCATTCCAAATGTTTTTTGATAAAAAAAATGTAATTATGTTTAAACACGAACAAATTAAGAAAGTTATAAATACTATACTAAAATCACTTATTTTTAATCTAGATTTAGTAAGAATTGAAATTATTACAATAGGAGCTATAAAATAAAATAAAAGTGAAGTGATGGTTTCCTTATCTATTTTTCTTATTTTACCAGCCACATAACCTAACAATACAACAAATATAGAAGATAGTATTTTTAAAAAAACTATATTAAAAATATTCATCAAAATACTGTGTTATGGATAAAAATGTTCTAAATCTTTTCACTTATTGAGTGTGCTAAAAAATTTTATTTGATTTTATAAAAATTTTTTGTATCATACAAGCTAAATAATTTTTTTAGATTACATATTTTTTTTACTATACATTAATTTTATCATTCGAATGATAAAATTAAATAAAATAAAATTAAATTAATCAATTATTGTTTATTATTAGTATTTAAATACTAACATAAATTAATATATTATTTTGTTTATCCCAAATGAAAGATATTAGTCAAAATCCTATTAAGATAGAAGCTTTTTTAAGATCTGGTTCTGAGTTCAACACAGCAAAAAAACTTCGCTCAAGTAACTTTATACCAGCCATAATTTATGGGAAAAACCAAAAAAATTTAAGTATATTTTTTGATGTTAAATCTTTACAAACAATTTCACAAAATAGAGATTTTTTTACAGAAAAAATTGAACTAAACATCCAAAAAAAAACATACTTGGTTTTTCCTAAAAAACTAGAGAGGCATCCTGTAAATGAGAAGATTTTACATATGGATTTCATGTTCTTCAATAAAAATGAACAAAAATTAGAAGTACCTATAATATATGATAAAGCTCAAGATCTTACTACAGTTAAACAGGGGGGATATTTCAATATTATAAGAAGAAATATTGCTGTTTTATGTTCGCAAGATAATTATGTTAAAAGTATATTACTAGATCTACCTAGTATGAGGAAATTTCGAGTATTAAGAATATTAGATATCAAAAAAAAATTTCCTGATATTAAAATTTTAGAAAATGAAAATATAGTAATAGCTTCAATTGTTTCTAAAAAAAATATTACTGAAGAAGAAGAAAAAATTGAAAAAACTGTAGACTCTACAGCGCAGAAGGAATGATGTTATTTTTAAAAAATCATTGCAAATAACTGTTTATCTTTGAAAAAAAATAAAGAAAGTGAAATTGCTAATAGGCTTAGGGAATAAGGGTGATCTTTATCAAAAAACAATCCATAACATGGGTTTCTTATATCTTGATCAGATATCTCAAATAAGATCTTTAGTTTGGACACAAAAACATAAATTAAAATCTTTTTTAGCTTTTTCTAAAAATTACATATTATGTAAGGCTAATAACTTTATGAATTTAAGCGGAGAATCAATTGCCTTAGTGTCTAATTATTATAAAATTCTCCCTAATAATATCTTGGTATTTCATGATGATATAGATATTAATTTTTCAGATCTAAAATTCAAATTTGGAGGTGGAAATGCAGGACATAATGGTTTAAAGTCTCTTGATCAATATCTAAGAAGTTGCGATTATTTCAGACTAAGATTAGGAGTAGGAAAACCACCAAACATGGATATTTCAAAATATGTACTTAGTAATTTTACTCCTGAGCAATTGATAAAAATAGAGAAAAAAGTCATAGCATTAGAAAAATTTTTAGATTTATTTCTAAATAATGAAGTAGAACTGTTTAAGCAAAAAATATCTCACTTAAATCTAGAATAAGAAAAATTAATCATATAAAAAATAAACATTAACATGTCTTTAAAATGTGGAATCATAGGATTACCAAATATTGGCAAATCAACTTTATTTAATGCTTTAACACAATCATCTAAAGCTAAAGCAGAAATGGCTAATTATCCGTTTTGTACTATAGAACCAAATTTTGGAAAGGTAAATTTGTATGATGAAAAATTATTCAATTTAGCTAATCTTGTAGATGCAGAAAAAATATCAACAGCAAGTATAGAATTTGTGGATATAGCAGGTCTTGTTGAAGGAGCGAGCAAAGGAGAGGGGTTGGGAAATAAATTTTTGTCTAATATCAAATCTGTAGACGCAATTATACATTTAGTAAAATGCTTTAGTAATGAAGGATACAATACTAGTTTTGACCCTTTAAAAGAAATTGATATCATAGAAACAGAGCTACTCTTATCTGACCTTAATTTTGTAGAACAGTTACTACAAAAAAAAAAATCAGACTTAAACAAAGAAGAGCTTAAAAAGCTACATGAACATCTTGCTGAAGGCAAAGAATTAAGAGAGTTAGGAAATATTAATTTAGCTAATAAAAAAGAATTTTTGACTAATAAAAAAATAATTTACGTACTAAATATTTCTGAAAAAAATTTGGAGTCTTTAAATAAACAAACAATTGAAACTTACAATTATTTAAAAAACAAAAATCATCCTGTAATAAAGCTTTCAGCTCGAATAGAATATGAATTATCAGAAATAAAAGATATAAAAGAAAGGGAAGAATTTATGAAAGAGCTAGGAATCAAATCTAATGCTCTAGAAAATCTTGTAAAATCAGCTTACAAAATTTTAGATCTTTCATCTTTTTATACTGTTGGAAAAAAAGAGACTAAAGCCTGGAATTACAAAAATGGAATAAATGCTCAAAAAGCAGCAGCATTGATTCATAGCGATATTGAAAAAAATTTCATAAAAGTAGAAGTTATTACATATCAAGATTATATGAAATATAAAAGCGAAACTTCTCTCAAAGAAAAAGGTAAGATTAGGATAGAAGGTAAGGATTATATAATAAAACCTGGTGACATTCTTCATTTTAGATTTAATAAATAAAATCTTTTTTTAATTATAGGCTCAAATCAAATAAAAACCTCCTAAAGTAGCTTTCATATACTTCAAAAAGATTGTTATATAGTGTTTATAAACGCTCGAATTAAACCAAAGGTGTGTTTGTTAAAAATTGGTTCAAAATCTTTTGGGTATAAATCTTTTTATTTAAGACAAAAAACTTTTTTTAAATCCTTAAGTAGCTTTTATTTTAGTGTTTTTTAACTGTACAGAAAATGCTATTTTTGATAACATCAGCTTTTCTTTAAATTTCATAAAATGTTTTGAAAGGTAAAATTTTTCTGTTAAGGTCGGTTATAACGTTAATAACAGCTTTAAAGTTTTTATTTCACGCTTCTTGCACCTGGGGATTTCAAATTAAAAATTTGAATAAATATAGTAAATTACAGGAAACATATTCATTATACTCTTGGAACAAAAAAAATTTTGATAAGTCTGCAAGTAATATATTCGTTATTGAAATAAAGGAAAAAAAAGAAAATGAACTATATTTAGAAAATAATAGGACTAATAACAACCATGATATAAATAACCTAAATCAAAAATCTTTATCTTTAACAAAAAGTCAAAACCTCTCTTTAAGCAACAATCAAATATATGAAAATAATAAACAAAAAGAAGCCTTGAATCTTAAACTCAAGAAAACAAATACCAAAATTAAAAAACTAAATTTAGAAAAAACAAACAATAATTTTATTAAAAAAGATATAGAAACTACTTCTCAAGAAAAAAATTCCATTAAGAATGAAATTTTATCATTACTTGCTGAATATCCTTCAAATAAATACTATACATCTGAATATGAATATCAAAAATTCTTAAATGCCAACCTAAATTTTACTAACAAGTTAAGAAATGCATTGTTGTTTGAAAAATTAGAAAAGCGTTCAATTAAAAACATTTTAGATTCAATAGAATTTATACCTAGTGAAGTAATAGATATAGAAAATATGCTCAATTATTTTAATAAATACTTATTATCAGATAATAACTTTTCAAGAGGCAATGAAAAAAATTTCTTCATTACTCCAATATATTCAATGTCAAGCAACACAGAAAATAATTCTGAACAAAATATTGGTATAAAATTAGGGAAAAATTTCAAGAAAAAAGTATTTCTAAGTATAAATTTGGGATTTATATTAAAGAATATACAAGAAACATTTGTGCAAACAGAAAATATAAAATTTATCAAAAATTACTTAATATCGTCATATATAGAAAAATTTTGGCAATTAAAAAATAAAAAAAACTTAATTTTGAAAAATTCTGTAGGTATAAGTGTTATTGAATCGAATTTTAATTTCAAATATTTAGCATCAGAATTAAAGCTAGAAGAAGTAAAAGCTTCCTATAAAAATAGATTTGCATTTTTTATATCCTCTACAGCCTTAGAAGAATTCAATTTTAATACAAATTCAATTTTAAACATTGGATTAGAAATAATTTACATAAATATTGCAAAAAACTCTTTTGAAGGAAAAAATGAAAATTGTAATATAGTTTTTAAGAATGATCCTTTCGATAACTTCATATTAAGCCCCCAAATAAAATATAAGATAAAATCTAAATTTTATAAAAATTTTGAATTTGAAATTTTTTGCTTCTTAAACATAAAATTGAAAAATAGTTTTGAAAAACAAAGTAAGACAATTTCTAAAAATGATATTTTTAAAGAAGAAATATTCTTTACACAAAAAGAATCACTAAGAAGAAATGATAATTTTAATATCCAAATCAAAACTCAGCTAAATTTAACTCCTACTTTAGAAATATCATTGATGCCTAGATATTCCTTTGCTCTAAAATCTTCTCACTCTAAAAATAAGGAACAGAATTTCTCTTTATCATGCGCTGTAAATTTTCTTATTTGACATCACATAACATATAAACAATAATTTTTTTGATTTTCCCTACATCAAAACACAAAATCTCAGTAAAAAAAACCTCGAATAAAATTTTATCGATCAAATATCTAAAATTTTTGTGAAAAATAACAATTGTTTCATTCACAAATATCATAAAAAAATTTATTGATATTTATCCTCACAAATTCTCTATGCTATTCTTATTTTAAAATAGAAAATAATCCTTCTTCATAAAGGAAAAAACACTTTACTTAGTCGATGATGTAAAATTAAAATTGAATTAAGAAAAACAGACTAAAGATCAAAATACATTTCTGTCCTGAAGGGAAAAAAATATAATAATCTATTTTAATCTATTTATTACATTAAGTTAATTACTTGTATAATGGTCTTTTAAATTGCTAAGTAGTATTTTGTAGGTGCTTTTTTTTTGTATTTTTTGACTCTAATTTTATTTTTCTCTTATTCTTGTTCATCTATATCTGTCATTTCCAATCTAGATTATAGTGTATATCTTCTACTTGGTTTACTATCTTAACTCCTCTATCTATTGTTATTATGTTTTTTCTCTAATTAAAAAATCTGATTTTATTTTTAATTGTTTAAGTCTCATTTCTAATAGATAATAAGATTAATTATCTCTCTCATACATAAAATTTATATAATATGTAAGTTCTATATATTTCAAATTAATGAATTTGTCTATTTTATTTTTTGAAGATCATATAATACCAATTGATTACATCGTTTCTCAAGATTATTAAAGGGCAATGAAAATTGGTTTAGGCTTCAATTGAGAATATGTTGTATCTATAGATGTCTATGCTCCAACAGAATAATATCTCTTAGCAAATTTTCGTATTATACAATTCTTCTGAAGGTTTAGCATTCCAAATTGCTTTAGAATACTTCATACATTAATGAAAGCTCTTGTTTGATCTATGATTTGATATGGTTTAAATTTAATTTCTCTCATTAATTAGCATCATTTTACATAATTTGTTATATTTTTAGTGTCACTAAAATACATAAAAAATAATAATATTCTTATTACTTGCTAAACCTGTTCATAAAGAAACAGGTTTATACAAGCCTTTAGCCAAACTATATATCTGGAGATGAAGGATTTTTAACTTTTGATGCAAACATTCTAGGTGGAGGCGTAGGAATTGCACTTTTTTGCGTAGCAATATAATCATATCTTTGCTTTTTATCTAGTTTAGAAGTTGTTTTTTCATTGTGTTTTTGGGGTGAACCCAATCCAATCTGACTTTGTAATTTACTAAATTCCGCTTGTGTTACTCCAATAAAAGTTTTTTGTCCTTCAATTTCTAAATATGCATGTCTATTAAGTGGGTTAACATCATCTTTTCCAGAAAATTTAACATCTTTACTTAAATCAATATTTTCTAATTTTGCAAAATTTGAATCCTCTACTCCTTTATATCCTAAATCCATAGATGACAGTTTTCCATCTGGGGTATAAGACATACTCAAACCTAATACTATATTCCTACCTTCTGAATTTTTTAAAATAGCATCTCCATTACTTATGCTAGAACTAAAAAACATAGATGTTATCTCAAGATCCTCCAATTTAGGTGGTATTTCTAACGATCTAATATCAACATTCTCACTAATCGCATTACTAGTTTCATTATCATAAAATTCTATATTGTTATTTAATTTAACCTGAGTTAATCCCTTTATATCTTTTTCTTTATTTTCATTTTCAGAATCATTACTCTTAACATATCCTTGTTGTTTTTTTTCTGGATCATTTTCATCGGGTGCTTTCCAATGTATTTTATTAATATTTTCAGGATTAACAGTTTTCTCATTCAATTTTTGATCTTTTTGTTCTTTCTGAACATTATTTTCATTTTTGTCTGATCTATAAATAATAGAATCAAATTTATCACTAGATAAAAAAGATTTTGAAAGATAGTTAAAATTATCTTGAAATTCTTCATTACCCTTTCCATTTTTTTCACTATTAAAATGATTTTCAGAAAAATTTTTTGAAAAACTTGAAAATTTAGTATCGCTTGGCGTATTAAATAAAATTGTTGATGCTGAAGAATCAAGATTATCTTCGAACTCATCTATATTTTTCTTACTTTTTTCTTCATTTAGTTCATTGTTAGAGAAATTTTGGTAAGATTCTGAAAATTCGCTCTCTTTTGNTNNATTCGTAGAATCAAGATCCGAAAATTTACTATCGTTACCATTGAACGATTCAGAAATGAAAGACTCTTTATTTTTATCCCAACCCTCTTGAACTTCTTCACTATCTTGTTCTTTAAAATCTTTGTTTATTTTAAAATCAGAACTATTTTCTTCTTTTTCTTCTTCTTTTTCATTTTTAGGGCTATTTTCATTTTTTACATCTTGCATATTGAACCTCATATATATTTTTATTACTTAAAAATCTTTTTATTAAGTTAATAAAAATATTAACACGAAATACAATAAGAAAAAGTTTTTTTTTAAAAGGGGTTAATTTTTTAATGATTATTTCAAATAAATAAATATGAAAGCAATTATCAAAGATTTATTTTTAAAGCCTTTTTAGAGAAGATTTTTTATTTAAAAGAAAATATTGTTATCCAAATACAACAATAAAATTTTTTTATTCTAAAGGCTTTAAAATAACCATGAAAACTGCGATAACCATCATTACAGTTGGTATTTCATTGACTAATCTGAAAAATTTACTGGACTTACTGCTCTTACCAGAAGAAAAATCATTTTTCCAGACAATGCTAAGAAAATGAAAAATTGTAATAACAAATACAGCGCTAATTTTTATTGCAAACCACCATCCTAGTGCTAAAAATCCATAAATATAAGCATTTATTACCCCTGTGAGATATGTTAAAATCATTGATGGATTCATTATAATCTTTACAATTTTAGATTCCATAGTCCTAAAAATAGAATCTGATTCAGAACCTACTGATGTTCTACTGTGATAAACAAAAACCCTAAGCAAATAAAGTATAGAAGCAATCCAACAAATAACTGAAATTACATGTATTGACTTAAATATTTCGTAATAACCAGATATAAAATTATAAAGATTTTCCATATAAACAAGAACTAAATTTTGGAGGGCAATTCTTTTGCAGATTAGAAGAAGTAATTTTTTGAGAATCTTGATTCAAAAACATATTTATAACATTTTTATACAAAGCTTCTATAAATGATTTTTCTAATCTTAAAGTTGAAATTCTAATAAATTCTACATTATATCTATCTGCAACTTCTTTATATTCGATATCCAGTTCTACTAAAACTTCAATATGCTCTGAGACAAATGAGATAGGTATCAAAATAATATTTTGCATATTTCTCGCATGATTTTCAATCACTTCAACAGTACTTGGTTTTAGCCATTTTATAGGTCCAATTTTACTTTGATAGGAAATTTCCCAATCTTTTTCTCTGATCTTATATCCATCTTTATTAAGCTTTTGAATTATATTTTTTACAGATTCTTCTATTTGCCATTGATAAGGATCTCCAGAATCAATAAATTTTTGAGGTAAACTATGTGCAGAAAAAATCAAAACGTAATTTTGAAAATTTCCTAAAGAATCTAAAGTATTTTTGAGAAGATTTACATGAGATCTTAAAAAATCTTCTTGATTATAATAACAACAAAAACTTTTTGTTACTATATTACAAGAGTTTTTTTTCAAACTTTTTTTAAAATCTCTGATAGAAGACAATGTAGTGGCAGTAGAAAAATGAGGGTAAAGAGGTAAACATAAAATTTCATTAGGAAGAAATTTTTTAATATTTCTAACTGTTTCATTTGAAAATGGATGCCAGTATCTCATAGAAATAAAGACTTTAAAAATTACCTTTTTAGAGTCAGAATTAAGTCTTTGTTCAAGAATTTTTGCTTGATTTTCTGTCTCTCTTAATAAAGGAGAACCATCTCCCATCAAAGCATAGCTAGATCGTATCTTTTTATAACGAAAAAAAGAAATGAGAAAAGCGAATAGATTTCTTAAAAAAAAATTTATCCGTATAATATGATAATCCCTAAATAAATTATATAAAAAAGGTCTTATAGAAGATAATTTATCAGGACCTCCTAAATTAAACAAAACAACGGCTATTTTTTGATATTCTAAAGACATTGAATAAAAATGAATTTTAAAAAAAAACTAGAAAACTCCCTCTTTTTTGATTAATTCTACTAAAAATGATAAATTCTCAAGAGGTGTTTTAGGTAAAACTCCTCCCCCAAGATTAAAGATAAAATTTTTTTTGTCAAGATTTTTTAAAATCCTCTCAAAATGAAACCTAATTAACTCTTTATTTGTAAGAAGTACAGCAGGATCAATGAAACCTTGAATTACAAAATCTTTCTGTAAATTTTGAGCTACATCAAAAGATACTAAATAATCTAAGCTAACAGCATCAGCTTTGACTCCATAAGCAAAAGCTTCATAGAAATTTCCAGCAAATTTTGGAAAGCAAATTATGGGAATTTGAGGAAACCTTTTCTTAAGTTCAGAAACAATGGTTTTTGTAGGAGATATTATAAAAGAATTAAAAATTTCCTCTGGAATAAAATGAGCAGCAGATTCAAAAATCTGGATCACATCTGCTCCTGCAGATATTTGAGCAGAGAGATATTCTATTGTTTGATAGGTCAAAAATTTTATTAATTTTTCAAATACATCTGCTCTTTGATATGCAAATTTTCTAATAGCACTAAGATCTGTTTTCCCTCTTCCTTCTATCATGTAACTAGCTATTGTCCAAGGCGATCCTGCAAATCCTATCAAAGTTTTGGTATCTTTTAAACTTTTTTTAACTCTTGTTATAAGCGTTATAACATTTTGAAAATCATCTGAAAATTTCGAGGATAATTTATCAAGATCCTCCTGAGAACTGAATTTATTCAATACAGGCCCTATATCTGCAATAAATTCTAGTTTCCATCCTAAAACATAAGGCAATATAAGAATGTCTGAAAATATTATGGCTGCATCCATGTCAAATCTTCTTAAAGGTTGTAATGTCACTTCATGTGCTTTTTCAACGTCAAAACATAAATCTAGAAAACTTGATTTTTTTTGTCTAATTTCCCTATATTCTGGAAGGTATCTGCCAGCTTGCCTCATGAACCAAAAAGCTATTTTTTCATTTTTTCCGTTAAAAACTTTCAAAAATTCTTTTTTCATCTTTTTTATTTTTTAAATGATAATAATTTAAATAACTAATTATAGATTTGTTGTTGTTTTAGCAAGAGGTTTTTTGTTCATATAAAGTTATCAACATAGTTATCAACATTTTATAAGTGAATATTTAGCTTTATTTATGCTTGTTAGAAGAAATTACCAAGAGAAGATTTTTTATTTAAAAAAAATCTAAAACAATGTTCATAACATGTTTATAAAAACCACTATTCCTTAGAATATAGGAAAAAAATCTCAAAAAATTATTTTATCAACATTTTATCAACAATTTTTTTCAAAAGAACAAATCCTAAAAAAGGGTTTATGAATTAATAATTTTTACAAAAAAACATTTTTAAAATTTATTTTTTTTGAAAGTTATCAACATTAGAAATAATCAGAGATTCTTTATCTTTAAAAGTTATTTTTTGAAACATGATAAAAATTTATTGATTATTTTTTATAGAGCAATAAAATTTGCTATAATTATTCAAGAGGATCGTAGAAACTTATTTTGTTAATAAAAATATTACTTAAATGAGAGAAATTGTTTTAGATATAGAGACTACAGGGCTTTCTTTTAAAAATGGCGATAGAGTAATAGAAATAGGCTGTGTTGAGCTTTTAAACAAAGAGTTTACTGGTAATATTTTTCATAGATACGTTAATCCAGAGAGAGATATTTCCTATTCTGCATATAAAGTCCATGGTTTATCTTCTAGCTTTCTAAAAAATTACGAAATTTTTGCTGATATAGCTAACGATTTTTTGTCATTTGTTAACAACGATGTACTTGTTATACATAATTCAAAATTTGATGTTCCTTTTTTAAATTTTGAACTGAATAAACTGAATTTGCCTAATTTAAATAATAAAATAATAGATACATTAAACATAGCTAGACAAAAATTTCCTGGAGAAAAAGCAAGTTTAGATGCATTATGTAAAAAGTTTAAAATAGATATTTCAGGTAGAAAACTTCATGGCGCATTAAAAGACTCTATGCTTCTTGCTAAACTTTATTTTTCCTTAAAATCTTCTAGTCAATCTTTATTTATTTTCCCCAATGAGGTAAAAAATAATTTATCTTTAGCAAATAAGATAGACAAAAAAATGTTACATATAGTAAAACCATCTCAAGATGAAATTGAGAAACACAAAAAATTTTTAACTTATTTTTTACTTTAAATAAAAATTAAATATGGAAAAAATTTGGGCATTTTTTCAAAATATTTCAACAATTGGAACTTTGTTAATTATTTTTATAATTTCTTTTTTACCAATAATTCTTTTTCTTAAAAAAATTCTTGTGGTATTTATACAAAATGTTTTGAAAATTAAAGAAAGCAAATATTTGGATATGATACAAAAGCATAATTTGTTAAAATATCTTAATCATAGTATTATTTCTTTATATCTCATATTTTGGATTCAAATATTAGAAAAAATATTTCTCAGCGAAAATTTTTTTACTGAAATAGATGTTTTAGCTTTTTTTTCTAAAATAAGAGATTGGGGGATATTTGTGTATTCTACTATATATATTTCAAATCTTTTTATATCTATTGTTAATATATATGTAGAAATTTCAAAGACAAGCGATAATATTAGCAATATAAAGCTTTATTCTCATATTACAAGAATTGTGATTATAATAGTTTCTTTTCTTATTATAATTTCTAATATACTCAATATCTCATTCACTTATCTTTTTACAAGTTTGGGTGCAACTGCAGCATTTTTAGCCTTTGTTTTCAAGGATTCTTTATTGGGGTTAGTTGCAAGCTTGCAAATTAGTTTGCAGGATATTGTTAAAGTAGGAGACACTGTTAGGATAGACTCTTATTCTTTAGAAGGTACTGTAGAAGATATTACGATTACTGTCGTAAAAATACGCAATTTTGACCAAACAATTTCTACAGTTCCAACTATAACATTTGTAAATAGCATAGTAATTAATTACAGGTTTATGCATGAATCTCAAGCAAGAAGGATAAAAAGAGCATTTAATATAGATATTAAAACAATAAAATATTGTTCAGAGAAAGTAAAAAGAAATTTTAAAAATCTTAATTTGATTAGAAAACTATATTCTAATCACAATGATTTTCTAGATCTTTCTTTAGATATTACAAATATAGATTTATTAAAGATATATTTATCCGAGTATCTTAAGACTTTAGAGGATGTTCATAAGTCTGATTTCGTTTTTTTGGTAAGACAAAAAGACTCAATACCTCAAGGTCTACCTATAGAAATTTATATTTTTAATAAAAATACAGCTTTTGAAGAACATGAAAATTTGCAATATAAGATATTTTCGCATATTTTCACAATACTTCCTGTGTTTGAATTGGAGGTGTTTCAAGTTTTATCATCTAATAAAGATAAAATTTCATTACAAAAAACATGAATTAGCATGAAAAGAGAATTATTTAGAAATTTTCCCAATTATTTAACTTTTTTTCGTATAGTAACCATACCACTTATTGTGTGGAGCTTTTTTTTGGAAGAAAAATTATCTCATGTAGTAGGATTTACATTTTTTGTAGTAGCTAGTATTACTGATTTTATAGATGGTTATCTTGCAAGAAAATTTAATTTTGTTACGAAAATTGGCAAAATATTTGATCCATTAGCTGATAAGGCCTTAGTAGTTTGTACCTTATTTATGTTAGTGAGTTTTAGTAGGGTAGAAATTATTCCATGTTTACTAATAGTTATAAGAGAATTTACAGTTTCTGGATTAAGAGAGATTTTAGGTCAAGTTCAAATTTCTATTAAGGTTACATATTTTGCTAAAATTAAAACTAGCTTACAAATGATTGCAATATCTGCGACAGTTCTTGGTACTAATGGATCTGGTATAGAATCTTTAGATTCACTATCTAACATTTTGTTATGGATATCATCTATAATAACTGTGATCACTGGTATTCAATATTTTATATCTTACAAAAAATATTTTAGTTATGGATAAGATAAGATATTTGTTTCTTTTCAATAAGGTTATTAATTACATTGTTTTTGAAATTGAAAAGCAAGATATTAGTCAAAATTTAGAGTATGATATTAAAGACGAATCTCTAACTTTAGAGAAAGGCTCTTCTGTGTTTGTTATAAGTCGACAAACATCTATTTTTGAGCTTTGGCTTTCCTCCCCTATCACAGGGCCTAAACATTTTAAATACAGAGATGATTTACAAAGCTTTTATACAAAAGATGGATTAGAATTTTTTGAAATTTTAAGTAGTGATTTATCTTTAATATTTACTAAAGAAAAATTTAATCTTTATGAATAAAATTATTCAAACCGATAAAAAGTTAGCATCTTCAAAGGAAACTTCTGGAGTTAGTCAATTATTTTCAGATGTATCTTTTAAATATGATTTAATGAATGATCTAATGAGCTTAGGGTTACATAGGATATGGAAAAAAAAATTCGTTTCTATGATAGGAGATTTGGATTCTAAAATTTTGGATATGGCTAGTGGAACTGGTGATATTGTTATTTATTTAAATAATAAAGCTTCAAAATTTGGTTATTCTCCTGAGATTTTTGCTTGTGATTTTAATGATAAAATGCTTTCAATTGCTAAGGATAGAATTTTTGATTTTAACATGTCTAATGTTAATTTTTCACTAGAAGATGCTCATAAAATAAGCTTCAAAGATGATTTTTTTGATTATTATCTTGTTTCTTTTGGGATTAGGAATTTTGCAAATGTTGAATTAGCACTTAAAGAATCGCTTAGGGTTCTAAAAACAACAGGACAGTTTTTATGTTTAGAATTTTTTAAATTTGACAATAAGTATTTTCAAAATTTTTACCAATTTTATCTTTTTTTTATTTTACCGAAGATAGGTAAAATTGTTTCTAAGAAAGAATATGCTTATCAATATCTTTCTGAAACTATAGATAATTTTTATTCTAAAGAAGATTTTAGAAATATGTTGTATGATGTTGGTTTTGATGATGTTGGATATATAGATCTTTTTCCTGGAATTGTAACTATATTTTACGGATATAAATCTTGATTTTTAGTGTTAGGTTTTTTTTTTCTTTTTAGAAGATTTTTTAGAATTTTTTATCTTTGTGAAAAATATTCTCTGTTTTCTGAATATAGAAGATATATAAGAAAGGATTTTTTATTTTTACGTTTTTTCTGTAAGTTAATATTTTTGCCTCATAGTTTTTTTTTTAATTCAAAAATGAAGCTTGAAGAAAGAGTCCAAAATTTCATTTATGAGATGGGTCCTATTTTTATAAAATTTGCTCAAACTTTATCTACAAGCCCTGATATAGTAGGTCCTAGAATGTCTCATATTTTGTCTTTGGTTCAGGATAAATTACCTTCATTTGGTAAAGAAATTTTTGTCAAAAAATTTCAAGGAAATTTTAATTTGAAAATAGAAGATGTGTTTGAATATTTTGATTATGAAACAGTATCTTCTGCATCAGTAGCTCAGGTTTATAAAGCAAAGTTAAAAACAGGAGAAGATGTGGCTGTAAAATGTTTAAGGCCTAATATTTTAAAAAGATATAGACAAGATATAGTTTTTCTTGAATATTTATATAAAATTTTTTCTAAAATTTTTTCTAACATAAGGCAAAAATCTCAAAGATTAAAATTGCAAGAAGTTTTAAATCTATTCCAAACTATCATGTATAAGGAACTTGATTTGAAACAAGAAGCATATTCTGCAAGTAAAATTAGAAATAATTTTATGGATGACGATGATGTATATATTCCTAAAATATATCCTCAATTTGTAAGCACAGAAATTTTAGTTCTTGAATGGGTCGAAGGATTTTCTGTTTATGATCATGATAATATTTCTAAAGCTGGTCTTAATTTACAAGATATTGTTTATAAATTTGTCAGAACTTTTTTTAATCAGGCTTATAGAGATGGATTTTTTCATGCAGATCCTCATCCAGGTAATATACTGATTTCTAAATTTGGTCAAATTATCATTTTAGATTTTGGGATTGTTAGTGCAATTGAAGAAAAGGATAGGTTAGCTGTAGCTGAAATCTTATATGCTTTTTTACAAAGAGATTATTTATTGGTAGCTAAAATACATCGAAATGTTGGATATATACCTCAAGATGTAAATTTAGAGTTATTTGCTGATGCTTGTAGAAAAATTGCTGAGCCAATGATAGATAAAGAAGGATTTGAGTTTTCTATAGATAAATTGCTCTATAATTTATTTAAGATAACAGAGGATTTTGGAATGCAAACTCAAATACAATTGTTAATGTTACAAAAAACTTTAGTTATGGTAGAGGGGGTAAGTAGAATTTTAGGCGCTCAGACGAATATTTGGTATCTTATCAAACCTCATATTAAAAAATGGGCATTGAAAAACATTAGCTTTGAAGCAAAGCTTGTAAAAATTTTTAAAGAATGTTTAAAAAAATTATTTTAGATCATATATTTATATGAAAATTATTAGCTGGAATGTGAACTCTATAAAAGCAAGAATGAACTCTATAGAAAAATTAGTCAAAATATCTAATCCTGATGTATTGTGTTTGCAAGAAACTAAAACTGTAGATGATAATTTTCCATTAGAACGAACAAGAAATTTAGGTTATAAATACAGTGTTTTTAAAGGGCAAAAATCTTATAATGGAGTTGCTATTTTATCTAAAATTCCTATAAAAAGTCATTTTTTTTTGAATATATATAATAATGATGCACGACATATATGCGTAAATATAGGTGATTTACATATTACTAATTTATATGTTCCAGCTGGAGGAGATATAGCTGATGCAGATATTAATCATAAGTTTAAACATAAAATAGAATTTTTATCTTTTATTGATCAATGGTTTAAAAAAAATATCTCTATATACAATGCTCATATATTACTAGGTGACTTTAATATAGCTCCCCAAATTCACGACGTCTGGTCTTCAAGAGCTTTAAAGAATACCGTATCACATACTCAAATAGAAAGGGAGTCTTTAAATAGGTTTCGCAAAAATTCTAATTTTATAGATATATTTAGAAGTGATGGAAATGATAGTGAAAAAATTTTTACTTGGTGGAGCTATAGGAATAAAGATTGGAAAAAATCTAATAGGGGGAGAAGGTTAGATCATATTTGGGTATCAAGAGATCTTTTTGAGTTTGTAAGTTCTTATGAAATACTAAAATATACAAGAGATTGGGACGCTCCATCAGACCATGTTCCATGTAGCATTGACATGAAACAATATTAGTTTCTAAAGATACAAGTTTCCAATTATTTCTAGCAATAGCTTCTTTTACTTAAAATTTAGGATAAATAAATTTTTTGCAAGCTCAAATATATGTTCAAACATGTAAAAATAAGAAAGGAGAATTGAGCTTAATAAAAGAGTTATGTTTTGTTTAATATTAGAGATTTATAATAAAACTATTAATTAGTTGCAATAATAAGATAGAAGAACTCTCTTAAATAATATATCTATTACTAAAACAGCAATGGAAAGGAATTAGCAGATGATAATTAGATATTTACAATGCTGCAATATAAAACTATTTATAAATTTAGAAAATTATTTCTTTTTAGTTGCTTATTCCAGGATTGAGAGTATCACGATATCTAAACTGAATTATAAAAATTCTCTCTCTCTTTTTTCCTTAGAAGGATGAAGCTTACCCTTCGCATGACAAAGCCCCAAGAAATGTAGTAAATATTCCTCTAAAGTTGAGAAATGATTTTTATATTTAGGGGTTTAGTTATTTATTTTTTCTTTAGAATTGTTTAGATTTTTAAAAATTGATAATGCTTGAGCAATCATATTGCTAGGATTATTTACTTCACTTGATAATATAAGAGTATTAGATTCTTTTGCAAGGTTAGAAAAAGCTTGTACATATTGTTCAGCTATCTTAGCTGATACAGCTTCCATTCCTCCCGTTTTCTGTAATGCTTGAGATATTATATCTATACTCTGAGCTGATGCTTTAGCTAAAAGTAACACAGCTTCTGCTTCACCTTTAGCACGATTTACTTGATCTTGGTAAGAAGCTTCTGAATTTAATATAATAGATCTTTTTTCTCCCTCTGCTTTATTTATACTGGATTGTCTTGCTCCCTCAGAATTTAGTATCTGAGCTCTTTTTTTTCTATCAGCTTCTACTTGTAATTCCATGGCTTTTAATATGGATTCAGGAGGATATATATCCTTTATTTCATATCTCATGCATTGTATTCCCCAATTTATAGCTGCGGCATTAATAGAGTTTACAATTAGATAATTTAAATTTTCTCTTTCTTCAAATGTTTTATCTAAAGTTAGTTTACCTATTTCTGATCTCATATTTGTCTGAGCCAATTGAGAGACCGCAAAATATGGATTACTTACTCCGTAAGAAGCAGCAACAGGATCTATAATCTTGAAATATAAAATTCCGTCAATATTTAAACTCACATTGTCCTTAGAAATTGCAGTTTGTTTATGTACTTCTAGAGATGTTTCTTTCAAACTATGTTTATAAGCTATTTTTTGTATTACAGGTATTAGAATATTAAGACCAGGAGAAAGCGTTTTATCTAGTTTACCTAATTTTTCTACAACCCATGCTTCTTGTTGGGGAACTATCTTGACTGCGCTAAATATTATAAAGCATAAGAATACTGCTGATGAGAATAAAATGTAAATCATCTAAATAAATTGGTTTTATAATGTAATTATATCTTTTGTTTTTTTTTCAAGTGCTTGATCTACCATTTCTATGAAATAATCTAATATATTTTGAAGAGCTTTAGATTTAGCAAAAAGATCATCTTTTGATATTTCCTTTTTTTTTTCTTGAGATTTTAGAACATCATTATATTCTTTTCTTACAGATCTTAACATAATTTTTACTTTTTCTGCGTATTTTAATGCGATTTTTGTTAATTCTTTTCTTCTTTCTTCACTAAGTAATGGTATTTTTACACTCACAATATTATCTTCTGAAGAGATAGAGATGCCTAAATTTGCATCTATCAAAGCTTTTTCTACTTTTTTTATAATATTTTTGTCCCATAATTTCACTAATAATGTCTGATTATTGAGAACAGAGATATTAGACATCTGATATAATGGAGTTTTAGCTCCATGTAAGTCTACATTTATAGAATCAATGAGTGAAATTGAAGCTCTGCCAGTTCTAAGTCCAGTAAAGTCCTTTTCCAACACTGACATAGTTTTTTCCATTTGATCATAAATTTTTTTGAGCTCAGGAGTAAGATTTTTTAATTTTAACATAGTTCACGATACAACATATATGTTACTAATATATCTCACAAATTATAAACTTAATCAAAGAGTAAAGTCTATATAAATAAGATAGAAATATTAAAATTCTTATTTCAGATTTTTTTGAAAATTACGCTAGCATTTGTTCCTCCAAATCCGAAGGAGTTAGACATTACATATGATAATTTTTTGTCCTGAGCTGATAAAGGAACTAAATTAATTTTTGCTTCTTTTACTGGAGAATGTAAATTTAGAGTGGGGGGCACTACATTATTTTGAAGTGCAAAAATTGCGAAAATAGCTTCAACGGCTCCAGCAGCTCCAAGTAAATGGCCTATAGCAGATTTATTGGAGGACATAGCAATAGAAGAATTTTCTTTAAAAACTTCTTGTACTTGTAGTAATTCTACCAAATCTCCAACAGGAGTAGAAGTTCCATGAGCGTTTACATAGTCAATATCAGAATTATTAATTTTTGCATTTCTTAATGCATTGTTCATTGCCTTTCTTCCTCCTATCCCGCTAGGAGCTGTTATATGATGAGCATCTGCAGTAAGTCCGTAACCTATTATTTCTGCATATATTTTCGCATTTCTTTTTTTAGCATGTTCATATTCTTCTAACACTAAAATACCAGCTCCCTCTCCGATTACAAATCCAGCCCTGTCTTCATCCCAAGGTCTAGATGCCAACTCTGGCATTTCATTACTTTTACAATTTAATGCTTGAGCTGAGATAAAACCAGCTACACCAATTTCGTTGATAGGAGCTTCAGCACCTCCTGTGATTATTACATCTGCATCCCCTACAGAAATACATCTAAATGCATCCCCTATAGAGTGGGTAGAAGAAGCACATGCAGTAGCAAGCGCAGTATTAGGACCAGTAAAGCCATATTTTATAGAAATATGACCAGATAGTAAATTTATAAGAGATGCAGGAATAAAAAAAGGACTAACTTTTGCCCTTTCAGATTTTGATAATTCTATAGAGGTTTTTTCTATGACCCCAAGTCCCCCTATACCAGATCCAACCATTACACCAGTTCTATCAGCATCTTCTTCACTATTTACAACCCATCCGCTATCTAGGATTGCTTCTTGTGCTGCTATAATTCCATAACATATAAATTTATCCATTCTCCTAATTTCTCTAGGAGATATAAAATCTGAAATTTTAAATTCAGGTAAAGTAGCGCCTATTGTGCAAGCAAATCTAGAGGTATCAAAATATTTGATTTGTCTAACACCACTAGTAGCTTTCAATAATAAATCCCAAGATTTTTTAGCGTTTAATGCTAAAGGATTAATGCTTCCAACACCAGTAATAACTACTCTGCGCACAAAAATTTAACCTACTACCTTACTTTTTTCTATGTTAGAAATATATCTTATGAGATCCTCTACTGTAGTAATTTTCCTAGCATCCTCTTCTGGAATTGTACATCCAAACTCTTGTTCAAACTTCATTATTAATTCTAAAATATCTAAGCTATCAGCTCCTATATCTTCTACGAATTTTGATTGGAGAGATATTGTAGAAATATCAACGTTAAAATGTTCAGCAATTCCTTGCTCAATCTTAGATTTTATTGATTCATCAAAGGATTCTTTATTAAAATTATTCATGATAATTCCTCTTATAACTAAAAATAATTAAAAATTTAAAAATATACTTCTAAGGCATCAACATTCCACCGTTAACGTGGAACGTTTGACCAGTAATATATGATGATAATGGACTTACTAAAAATGCAACAATATTAGCTACATCTATAGCTTTTCCAAATCTTTTTTGTGGTATTTTACCTAAAATACTTTCTTTATAAACATCTGGTAATTTATCAGTCATGTTAGATTCTATAAAACCAGGTGCTACCATGTTAATATTTATTCCTTTGCGAGCAACCTCTAATGCTAAAGATTTTCCCATAGCAATCATACCAGACTTAGAAGCAGCATAATTACTTTGCCCAGGATTGCCGCTTATTCCTACAACAGACGAGATATTTACTATGTTGCCATGTTTTTGTTTAAGCATTTTTTTAATGGACTCTCTGTTTATTATGAAATTTGCCTTCAGATTTATGTCTATAACATCTTGAAAATCTTGATCAGTCATTCTAATTGATAGATTGTCTTTTGTAATTCCTGCATTACAAACTACAGCATCTATTTTATCGATAGCTTTCATCATAGACAAAATCTCTGAGGATGAAGATAAATCACATTTTATTGTTGTACAGTTTTGTTCACCTAACTCTTTTTTTATGTCTGATAATTTTTTATCATTAGTTCCACTTAAATATAAATATGAACCTAATTCTTTCAAGAGATTAGAAATTGCATAACCTATGCTACCGGTTGCTCCTGTAACTAAAATTTTCTTTCCAAACAAATTTATCATTTTATTATTATGTATGTAAATCTATATTAAAACATAAAGTCTAATTAAGTTATTTTTTTAGAATTAGAGTTTTCAAAAATATCAGATTGGGATGGTTTTTCAAAAATATCAGATTGAGATTTGTTAGTTTTTTCCTTAATTTTTTTCTCAATTTCTTCAGAAATCTTAGGATTGTTTTTTAGGTAAATCCTCACATTTTCTCTTCCTTGAGCTATTTTTTGTTCTTTATATGAAAACCATGAGCCAGATTTTTCTATTATATTTAACTTTACAGCAAAATCTATTATTTCCCCTTCTTTCGAAATACCCTTACCATATAAAATATCAAAATCAACTACTTTAAAAGGAGGTGCTATTTTATTTTTTACAATTTTCACTCTTGTGTGGTTTCCTATCACTTCTTCCTTATCTTTTATAGAACCAATTCTACGTATGTCTAATCTAACAGAGGAGTAAAATTTAAGTGCATTACCCCCAGTAGTAGTTTCTGGAGTCCCAAATACTATGCCTATTTTCATTCTTATTTGATTAATAAAAATCACTATAGAATTAGTTTTTGAAATAGAAGAAGTCAATTTTCTAAGAGCTTGACTCATTAATCTAGCTTGTAGACCCATATGTGAATCTCCCATCTCTCCTTCTAATTCTACCTTAGGAACTAAAGCTGCAACACTATCTATTATTATCAAGTCTATAGCACCAGAACGCACTAAAGTATCAGCTATTTCTAAAGCTTGTTCTCCGTTATCTGGTTGAGAAATAATTAGATCATCTATCTTTACACCTAGATTTTTTGCGTATACAGGATCTAAAGCGTGCTCTGCATCTATGAATGCACAAGTGCCACCTTTTTTTTGAGCTTCAGCTATGGCGTGTAAAGTTAGACTTGTTTTCCCAGAACTCTCAGGACCAAAAATTTCTATTATTCTCCCTTTAGGGAACCCTCCAATTTCTAGTGCTAAATCTAACCCTAAAGAACCAGTGGATATTGCTTCTACATTTACGCTAGGCCTTTGACCTAATTTCATTACAGAACCTTTGCCGTAATTTTTCTCTATTTGAGCTAAAGCTGAATCTAAAGCTGTTTGTTTGTTCATTATAATCTTTCTAAGTTAAATAATGATTATCTACAAGAGATAATAATAGTGAAATATTCAAATAACACAACATCTAAAATCAATCTAATATTATTATATTTTTTTCTATTTATGTAAAATCTTATTTTTAGAATTATTAAATTTAAATATATTTGCTTAATAAAATAGATGTTTGGCAAACATATTGTATTAAAATGAAAAATATTTTACTCAAAAGGGATTTATTGATATCAAAATCTGTTGCTATATGTTTATGTTCTGATTCGTCTTGTTGAAATTTTGATATTTTAGAATTTAATTCTTGGTAAAGTTGTGGTGCTTGTTGTAAAAAATTTTTTTGTTTTTGATAATGTTCTTCAATTACGTCTTCTATTGCTTCTGTTAAAAGCATAGCTGATTTAACACTTAATTTTGAACTTAAAGCTCCTATAAAATAGCCAAAATTACTCCAAAAAAAAAATAAAAAACTTGGTCTTACATGAAATTTGCGTAACGCATATTCAAAATATTCTAGATGTTCTAACTCTTGTATTAACATTGAGTGAATAAGTTCTTTGTAAGACTTATCAATGTATTTTCTTTGACCCTTATATATGAAATTTGCTCCTAATTCGCCAGCGTGATCAATTCTTATGATTTTGTCTATATCTGATTTTTTAATAAAAAATGGTTTTGGCATGTATTACAAAAATAATTTTACATTTTGAACAATTCTTTCATATAGATTCTCCTGTAAAATAATTCAGGAAAAAAACATTTTACATAGATATTAAAATTTAATATTAAAAAAGTCAAAAATAGAAAAAAACTAAATAAGAGATTAAGTTCAGTTAAAGAGAAATTCCAGATAGTTTTATTAATTTTGTCACAAGGGATTGTTTTACCATTTGTTCCAGATTTCATGTAACTTTCTATAGATGTTTTTTGAAAATTAATTTTTGTATCACTAGAACATAAAGCAGAATTTTTTAAAATGCCTTTTTCAAGAGCTAAATGATAAGAAGATAATAAAATTGAACAAAATATTGTGCATATTATCAAGATATTATATTTCATAATATCTTTTAAAAAATTAGATATTAATTTTTTGCTTATTAATTTATTAGTAAAAAAATATCTAAAACATACTTTAGATAGAAAATATAAAATAATTAAATGAAAAAATCTTTCATAAATACATATGGAACAAACCTCCCATCCTAAAATAAATTCTAAGACATAAATTATACAAAACATTGTTATACATAATAAGGTAATAAATATGTAAAAACTCCGGGTTGCTTTTAATAAGAATGTATAAAAATAACTTTCCATAATCTTTTTTTATTATAACAAAGACCATAATTGAGGATACATTATTTTAATGAAGAATGAAATTAAAGATATCTAGCAATAAATTAATTACTTATTGTTATTTTCAAATATTGCAAAAATATTATGAAATGGAATTCTTTCTTCTTCTTTTGTGATAAGATTTTTTACTTTATATTGATTACGTCTTAATTCTTCTTCTCCTATAAAAATTGCAAATTTGATATTAGAATTTGCAGCTCTTAATATTTGTTTACCTATGTCAGACATGAAATCTAACATGACTTTTATTTTAGAATCTCTTAATTTTTTAGCTAAAAGAATAGAAATTTCATTAAATTCTTTTGAAATTGGAATTATAACGCAAGAATTTGGATCTAAAATACTAATTTGGTCATTTATCATGTTTGCTATTCTGTCTATACCACCTGCACATCCTACTGAAGGAGTAGATTGATGTCCCATTATCGTTGCTAAATCATCATATCTTCCTCCCCCTATTAATGTATTTTGTTGAGAGGAAATATTTGTTTTAAATTCAAAAATAATGTTTGAATAATAATCTAGACCTCTTACAAGATAAGGATTTATTTTAAAATCTATATTTAATAAGGAAAGATATTTTTTGATTTTGTCGAAATATAAATAAGAAGATTTTGTATAGGATTCTTCTATTTTAGGAGCATTTACAATTAATTCTTGATCTGAACATTGTTTAGAATCTAATATTCCTATAGGATTTTTATCTATTTTTTTCTGATTTTCTAAAGAAAGATCTTGTTTGTATTTTTGAAAATAAGTAGAAATTATGTTTTTATAATTTGCCCTAGACTCTTTACAGCCTAAAGAATTAAGCTCCAAAGTCACGTTATTTATTTTCAATTCTTTTAATATGCTAAAAGCAAGATGGATTATTTCTGCATCAAAAAAATCATCCTGATATCCTATGTGCTCAAAATTTATTTGATAAAATTGTCTATATCTACCAGTTTGGGGTCTATTATATCTGAATGCTGGTCCATATGAGAAATATTTATAAGGAGTATTTGTCTTGTAAGATTTACTTTCTATGTATTCTCGCATTATGCCAGCAGTGAATTCTGGTCTTAGAGTTAGTGATTTTCCTCCTTTATCTGTGAAATTATATATTTCTTTTTCTATTATTTCAGAAGTATCTCCTAATGTTTTATGAAACACCTCACTATGTTCTACAATAGGCAATTCTATGCCTTGATAATTAAATTCTTTAGCAATTCTAGAACTAATATCTATAACATTTTTAAAATTATTAAAATTTACTCCTTTTAAAGTACGCATTCCACGCACGGATTGAATTATTTCATTAGACATTAAATTTTATTTCTTTCCTTAATTTTATGATAGCGCAGAGATTTATTAATACCAAAAATCCGCTAATAATGCTCATTATCAACATAGTTTTTTCTTGAGAAAAATGAGAAAACCACCAGAAAACAAATGTAGAAATAAAATTATAGGATATTTTACCCCATTTGGGGAATAAAAAAATTGCAGCTTTACTGCCAGCATTCATGAAGGCTACAAGTGTAGTAAAACCAGCTGTGAAAAATAACAAATCTAAAGATATTTGGCTATAATGAGAAAAATATTCTGTAAATATTTGAGGTATGATAGACGAAGAATCTAGATGGTTTAATTTATACCAAGAACCAGTAATTCCAATAACAAAATTAGTACAAACACATATCATTCCATCAACAAAAAGAGCATAAATTGCTAAAACTCCTTGTTTGCTAGCGTTTGATATACTTGATTCACTTTGCATTATAGAATCATAGCCTATACAAATATCTCCAGAGTACACAGATTTTGAAATTCCATAATACATAGAAATTATTACACTACTACCTACAAAACCACCAATTGGGGCAGAGCCAGAAAAGGCTGAACTAAATATTAAATATATAAAATCCAATAAATAGGACTTATTTTGGAAGATAATATATAAAGTAGCTCCTATATAAGTGAAAAAAAAAATTGGCATTATAATACTAGAAATATTTGCAATTCTCTTTACTCCTCCGTTTGCTACGTAAAGCACTAGAACTATTAGACTTATAACTGATATATTCTTATTTATATCTAAAACACATGTTATTCTATCTGATAATACTCCAAATTGATAAATTTCTATTCCATATATAGCTAGCAATATACAAAAAATGTAACTTAGTATTTTATTTTTAAATATAGCTTGTAGATAATACATTGGACCTCCATCAAAGCTATTATTTTTTTTATTGAATACTCTGTATTTTACGCCTATAAATATTTCTGAATATTTTAATAATGATCCTAAAATTGTAGCAATAAAGGTCCAAAAAATACTTCCAGGACCTCCTATCATTATTGCCATACTAATTCCAGTAATATTGCCCAACCCTACCATTCCTCCAGCGGATGCAAAAAATATTTTGAAAGGATTGACTCCAGGAGATTTTTTTTTAATATCAACACCAAGTATTTTTATGTTGCGTGGCAAGTACCAAATTTGTTTTATTTGAAACATTTTAGAGACAAAAGTAAGATATAATCCAACTATTAATATTGATGTCCAACCTATATATCTCCAAAAAAAATCATCTAAATTACTAAGTAAGTAAAACATGTTTGAACAGATTTTAAAAAATTCTAAATTTGAGTCAAAAGAAATTTTATTATTTCATTTGACTTAGTTTCACTGCTGAAGAATTTTATTAATTCAGCGTTTTTATCTAATATATATATATATGAGCTATGTGCAACTTGATAATTTTCTTCTGGATGCATTTGGTAAAAAAAATAATATACCTTAAACAGATTTGATATTTTTTTTACTTCTGTTATAGTTTTTTTTATTGCAATAAAGTTAGTGTTTATTTTTGATAAGATTGAATGCAAAAGTTGAATATTATCTCTTTCTGGGTTTAACGTAATAAAAGCGATATTTGTTTGAATATTGTTTTGTTTTAATTGATTTTCAATAAAGGAAATTTTTTCTAGTACTTTGTAGCATATTTCTTTACAAGATAATGCTCCGAAATAGAGAATAGTTGGATTGTTATTTATGATTTCGCTAAGAATAAGATTGAGCTGAGTGTTTTTTAGATTTAAATCTTCCATTTCTAATTCTTCTCTAGAATTTAAATCTTCTATAGATCTTATTTTATCACTAGGAAATTGGGAAAAACACAATAAACACAAAAATACAGAAGAGCAAGAGATAGAAATAAATATCAACCAATCATAATGTTTAGAAAAGCTCATTTGTTTACTAAATGTTTATATTATATTAATGTAAAAAATTATAAAAATTTTTGTTAAAAAATCTAGTATTTTTTGTTTTGCATTAATATAAATTCTATCATTTCTTCAGCTGAAGATTTTAAGTAAAAAACCTTTATAAAATCTCCATTTTTATTTAATACATAAGAAAATGAGCTGTGATCTAACATATAGTCTTCATTATCAGATTGAGAATCTTGTGGTGCAATAGCGAAATAGACCTTAAATTTTTTAGATATTTCTTCAATTTCTTTTTCTGTTCCTGTTAATCCTATAAAATCTTTATGGAAAAAACCTAAGTAAGATTTTAAAACTTCTGCTGTATCTCTTTTAGGATCTATAGTTATAAATACAATATTTACATCTATAGCATATTTTTCTAAGACGTTTTTTATCTTTACAAATTTTGCAAGTGATTCTGGGCATACATCAGGACAAAAAGAAAATCCAAAATATAATATGCTTATTTTGCCTTTAAGATTTTCATTAGTGAATTTTTGATTATCAAAATTTGTTAAACAAAATTCACCCCCTATATCATATTCATTTAAAGATTGAGTCCCACCTTCTCCAGCCTTATTTTTTTTTGAGTTCAATTGATCAATTACCAAATAACAGGAAGATATAGCGGCAACTATAATGCTAAATACCAATAGAATTTTGTAAAAATTATCTTTATGCCACATATCAATCTGTTTTATTGTTTAATTTTTATTTTTTTAAAGATATTGTAAGGCGTTATTCAATCTTTTGACAAAAATATTTGGATCTTTTATAGGTAAGCCTGCAATTATACAGGATTGGTCATATACAAGATTTACTATTTGAGCAATTTTTTCTTCATATTTTTTTGCATCTTCTATTATATAATTATTCACTTTTTTGATAATTTCGCTTTTAGGATTTATTTCTAGTGCTTTTGCTGAGACTTTATTTAGTTTTCCGTGAGATACAAGCATAGTTTCCAACTTTATATCAAAATATGAATTATCGTCTAAAGATAAACATGCAGGACTTGTAGTTAGTTTTTTAGAAATTTTTACTTCACTGACAGAGTCCTTTAAAATTTCTTTAAATTTATCAATCAATTCAGGATATTCTGTTTTTTTCTCTTCACTATTTTTTGAATTTTCTTCTTGCTTATCATCTTGTAAATTGTCTAAATTTAAATTGCTACGACTAACAGATTTAATTTCTACATCTTTATACTTATTAGTATTCATAATCCACTGAGGGTCAATCGGATCTGTTAAGAGCAATACATCTATTTCATTTTCTAAAAACCCTTCTATTTGAGCGTTATGATACATTTCTTCTAAAAAATTTCCAGTAAGATAATATATTGTTTTGGCTCCTTTTGTTTTTATATCATTGATATATTCATCTAATGAAATTAAGCTTTTTTTCAGAGCACTATTAAAAAAGGCAATTTCTAAAATTTTATTTTTTTCTTCTGTGTTCACATTAGGTTCTGCTAATCCTATTTTTAGGATGTTTCCAAAATTATTCCAAAATGTTTTATATTTTTCTATGTTAGAATTTTTTAAAGATTTTAATTCAGATAATATCTTTTTTGTAAGAGCTGTTTTGATTTTACTTATTTGAGCATTATGTTGTAAGGTCTCTCTACTTATATTTAAAGGTAAATCCTCAGAATCGACTATCCCTCTTACAAAACTTAAATATCCTGGCAAAATATCTAGATCCTCAGATATAAATACTCTTTTAATAAAAAGCCTTATCTTTGATTTAGTATCAAAATCATTTGATATTCCTTGAAAATTAGATGCAGGAATAAATAAAATTGTTGTGAAAGAAATTGTTCCTTCACTTTTAAAATGAACAAATAATGCTGGATCTTGGAAATCATGAGATATTTTTTTATAAAAGTCAGAATATTCTTTTTCAGTGATTTCAGATTTAGATTTCATCCACAATGCAGACATTGAATTGATCTGCTCGCCTTTAGACTCCTTATCATGTAAAAAAATGGGAAATAAAATATGATCAGAATAATTCTTTAACATATTTTTTATTTGGAACCCTTCCAAAAATTTTTTTTGGTCTGAGTTTATTAATAACTTTACTTCAGTACCATGAGAAAATGAGGAGTCTTGATTTTCAAAAATATCATATTTTCCTTTACCATCTGAGCTCCATATCCAGGATTCATTAGAATCTATTTTTTTAGATGTTACTGTTACCCTATCTGCAATCATAAATGCAGAATAAAAACCCACTCCGAATTGACCGATTAAGGAAGAGTCTTTTTTTGCAGCATCTGCTAAATTTTGTACAAAATCTTGGGTTCCAGATTTAGCAATTGTACCCAAATTTTGATTCAAATCTTCCTTGTTCATTCCAATGCCAGTATCTCTTATTATTAGCTGATTTTTTTCAGGATCAAGGGATATATCAATTTTTAGTTCTTCAGCATTTCCTTTTGTTTTTCCTGTTTGCAACAAATAGCGAGCTTTATCGCATGCGTCTGAAGCATTAGATATTAGTTCCCGTATTGCAACATCTTTGTTTGTGTAAAGTGAATTAATGACCAAATTTAAAACTTTGTCAACTTCAGCAGAAAAATTTTTTGTTTCTTGCATATTTTCTTACTTATTAATTTCAAATATTAGGTGAATAAGTCTTATAAACGTTGTTAATGTAATAAAAACTTCAATAATATAAATAATTTTTTATATCATTAATATTTTAGATAATATTAACATTATCTCATTTACTATAGGAATTTTATATAAGTTATGACATAATATCAAGCAGATGTTATATATTAAATATGTAACATTGTTTTATAATTAGTTTTTATATCTAGCAATTTATGGTCGAATATATAGGATTAAAAAGGGAAGTCAAAAATATTGTTTGTTTAGGATATAAAAAAAACCTAGATCATCCCTTGATCTTTCTTTCTATAGAAAAAGGGGAGACAATAACTTGTCCTTATTGTGCTAAATTGTATAAATACTCAGATCAATAAAAAATCTTATTTGATGATCTGTTATTTTGTTTTTTGTTGATTGATTTATCCACAAATTTTTGGTATAAACTGCTAATATTTCATTCAGATACAATATCATTTCATAAGAAATGTCAAAGGAGCAAATATGTATTCAGAAAATCTACCTACAGAATTGCAAAGAAAATTACCTTATGATTTGCAAGTAGAAAGGATTTTATTAGGAGCATTAATAGTTAAATCTGATCTAATATATAAGATAAATGTTTTTTTAAAGCCAGAACATTTTTATGATAAGCTTCATCAAATTATTTACAAAACAATAGAGGATATTTTAAGCAAGGATATTATTGTTAGTGATCTGACAATTTCTTCTGTTTTAGAGAAAAAAGATATATTTGAACAGATGGATGGAAAGGCATATATAGTGAAATTAACAACACTTTCTATGTTAGTTATAAATCCTAGAGAATATGCAAAAATTATATATGATTTAGCTTTGAAAAGAAGCCTTATAGATATTGGAGAAGAGATAGTGAATCGGGCATATGATAATTCTGTAATATTTTCTTCTACTGAACAATTGGAAATAGCTGAAACAAAACTTTATAATTTATCTAGCTATGGTACTGTTGCAAAAAATACCGAACATATTACTTCATCATTAGATAAAAATATTAAGAAAATTGGTCTTTCAAAAGCAAGCGATCAACATATTTCAGGTGTCTCTACTGGATTTGCAAGCTTAGATAAGATTTTGTTTGGATTTCATAATTCAGATCTCGTTATCATAGCTGGGAGACCGGGTATGGGTAAAACCTCTTTGGCTATGAATTTTGCATTAAATTTAGCGAATTTATTTTCCCAGCAAAAAAAAGAAACAAATTCAAAAGAAAATATTTTGGTTTTTTTTTCTTTGGAGATGTCTTCTGAACAATTATCAATGAAATTATTATCTATGGTTAGCCGTATTAACTCTGATAATCTTAGGAATGGTAGTATAGGGGAATCTCAATATAGTGATTTGATTAAGCATTCTCAAAAATTAAAAGAAATGCCTTTTTTTATAGATGATACAGCATATTTATCTATTAATGCCTTAAAAATTAAGATAAGAAAATTGCAGAGAAAATATAATTTAAAAATATTATTTATAGATTATTTGCAATTGATGCAAAGTTCTAAATCTTATAATAGCAGAGTTTTAGAAGTATCGGATATAACTCAGGGGCTCAAAAATATAGCAAAAGAGCTTGATATACCAATTGTAGTGCTTTCTCAATTATCACGTTCTGTTGAACAAAGACAAGATAAAAGGCCAATGCTTTATGATTTAAGGGATTCTGGAGCTATAGAGCAAGATGCTGATATTGTTATGTTTATTTACAGAGAGCAGTATTATTTGAATCATCAAGAGCCAGATAGAAATGATCACGAACAACATCATAAATGGGCAGTTCAAATGTCTCAAAAAAATGATATTGCAGAGGTTATTATTGCGAAACATAGAAATGGTTCTGTAGGAAAGATAGATTTACATTATAATCCGGAATTTTCTAAATTCGAAGAAAAAACAATTTGATTAAATTTTTCTTCATATTTTAGTAATCTTTCTATTGAAAGATTATTATCTTATTTCCATTAACATTTTATAGTTTTCACTACATCTTTATTTGATCAAAAGCTTGCACAAATTCGCTTCCTTAGGTGAGGGTCAAGCAGGTAATAAAATTGTTATTCTTATGTATTTCTGTTATACTAAGAGTGTAAATCGTTATGTAAAATGATACCAATTAATGAAAGGAATTAAGTTCAAAAGATATCTATCTAGAGATTAAAAAAATTTTTTAGGTTAATGTATAGGATATTCTAAATTAATTTGAAATTCCAAATTTTCAGAAGAATTTTGTTATAGAAAATTTTGATAAAAAATATTATCCTATTGGAACATATGTATTTATAGACGTAATTATTTCTCAATTTAAGTCTGAAAACTAACTAATTTATAAAATCTGATTTTTATTTAGAAAAAAATATAATATCAATGGATAGAAGAGTTAAGGTAGAAAGCCAAGTAGGAGGTATAAGATTATAATAATTTATCTAAATTCTGAGATACAGTTATTAAAAAAGAAGAAAAGAAACATAAAAGCATTATAAAAGGAATTTATAAAGCAAAAAAATTTTTTCTAAAGAGAAAAGAAAATTCTCAAAAAGATTAAAAAATACAGGATTAAAATTAAGTAAAACATATAAAAAACCTTCATTCTTCAGCATCCAACAATTTCGGATCGTAATTCTACGAATATATCAAAAGAGAGCGAATTTTTAGAATCTTACCAAAAATTCTCTAACAATGAATTAAATGAAAAAAAGCAAAAAAAAATATAGATGAGTTTGAGAGTAGATAAGAAAAATGAGAAAAGATTTTGTTCATGAGACAAGCACAAAATTAGTAAAAAATTTTCATCAAAGATTTTTATCTTAGAAGATCTAAGGATAAGAAATATGATAAAAACTGCAAAGGGGAGCATGCAATTTCCAGAGAAAAATGTAAAAGCACAATTAGAATTAAATAGAGAGATACTAGATAAAAACTTCTATATGTTCAAAAATATGTTAAATTATAAATCCAAAAAATTTGGAAAAATATGTTTTAAATTATCAGAATCATACGTATTCCAAACAATTAGCAAAATCTAGATAGTAAAAACAGGAAAAGTCAATCAATATTCAAATGTAATTAAATTTAGTAATACAAATTATAATGATAGAAATGCATCATTAATTATCAAACAGAAAGACATAAAATTAATTAAGCACTTTAGAATAGAGTTGCTAGGAACTAAATCTAGGAGAATGAATCTTTTCAGTATTTGGCTTAGAGAAAACAAAAGCAAAACTAAAAGTTGTTATTATCCTTAAATTAAAAAAACAAGAAAAACATAATTATAAAATACTGTTTAGTCATAATACTACTTAGTACTTTAGAGGCGAGTAATGTATAGTATTAATCAATATACACAGATAATGAAATGATTTTTAAGACTATAAATAATAAAATTTGTTGATTTTAGAAAATTCATTTGAAGGGATTAGAAATGATTTTAACAAATTGCTTATCTTGTTATAATTGGATTCAGTTTTTTATGAAAGAAAAGATATTGCGAAAAGGTTTTTTATCATCAATTAGCATATAATTTCATTAATTTATAATCAAATGATCGTTATCTATCATAAAATTATCAAAAAGTCTTATGATATCCATTCCAAGTAAAGAAATGCCTTGGTAATTTTCTCCTACATGAAAAATTGGATTTTTGAGTTTTATTTTTCCCAATGTAAAAGTTTTAACTTGAAAAGCAGCTCCTCTCGTTGTTCCATTTGCTGTTTGATAAATTTTATTAAAACTTAATTGAGAAAGATTTATACCCAAAGATTTGGTTGCTTCTATAGACAAAAAACTATGAGTTGCTCCAGTGTCTATCAAAAATCTTATTGCTTTCCCGTTCAGTTTTGCATTTAAATAAAAATGACCATCTTTTTCTCTTTTTAATATAATCCTTTCCGTTTTTGATTTAGAATAGTAATGTTTGGGCATTAAATTTATTTTTACTCTGTCCCAAACATACCACAACTCATACTCAAAACTATATAATATTATCAAGATTAGTCCTATTAATAGCCATATAACTATATATAGAATATTTCGACTATTCATTTTCAGAATTGTCTAATTCTTTTTCTAATTCTTGTAGAGCGTATACGCATAGGTCTTCAAGTAAAACATTATTTTTTTTAGCGACTTCCTGGAGATCAGACATTGCATCCATTACATCTCCTGGTACGTTACCTCCTCTTTGTTTTGATAACCAATCAGCTTGAAAATGTATTGGGTGATGAGAATGTTCAGGAATACCTATGTAAAAAGTAACCGGAAATTTTTGTCCATTAAAATCACAATTTATGTTAAATCTTTTCATATTTTTATTTTTAATACAGGAATTAAGAGTTTAACACTCTATTTAAATTATATATTAAAAACTGAGTATAATGAAATTTTTTAGTTTTAATTTATCAAGATTTGGTATTTTTGTAGATTACATGTTATTCCCATATTTTAGGGACAAATACTTCAGTAATATGAGTTTTGACCAAAATATTAAGATTTGACCAATTTGTTATATTTTTACAATTGATTACTATTACAGATGCTGGAGAAACATTGTTTTCTTTTATAATTTTTGTGTTCTCATTGAGAGAGATTTTTTGTACTAATCTAGAAATAGAAGGGTTATGTCCAATTACCAATAAATTATTCGCATCCCCTCCTAATAATTTTATTTCCTCTAAAATTTCTTCTTCATTTTTTTTATATAAATTATCAGAAATTTTCATATTTTCTATTTTTATAATTTTATTTATAATTTTAAAAGTTTCCAATGCCCTTTTTACAGAAGAAATAATTACTCTATTAAAATAATGAGTTTGTAAAAAGCTAGCTGTTTGGATTGCTTGTAATCTTCCTTTACTACTTAGGTTTCTTTCTTCATCAGAAGTGTTATTTTGAGAAATTGCATCTGCATGTCTCATGAGAAATAAATTCATTTCATTTTTGTTCTAATAGTTAAAAATCAAAAAAAAATATCTTTTTAAACGATATTTCGATTATGTACTTTTTAGAGAATAAGATATAATAATCAGGATCTTTCTCATTAATGTTTTTTTACTATGTTTCGTTTCTTTTATATGTTCTTTTTCACTTTATTATTATATCTTCTTATTGGAGCTCCTTCCAGCATTTGGATTGTTTCCTGTATAATTATTTTTATTATAGTATTAATGTATTTTCTATCAAGGTTAAAATTGTTACCAAATTTCTGCTATTTTAATATTAGAAGTATTTTTTATTTTTTTTGGTTAGCAAAAGAAATTTTCATTTCTTCTTGGAAAATTGCTAATATGAGTTGGAAGAAAAATATGAAATTTATTTCTGAAATATGTGAAATAGACTTGAAACAAAATACAGATTTGGGATTAGTAATTTTTGCTAATTCTATAACTTTAACTCCAGGAACAGTAACTATTGCTCAAAACGGAGATAAGCTTGTAGTACAAGCTTTAGATGAGAGTTTAATCAAGGATTTAAAAAAAGGAGAAATGAGTCGTAGGATTAATGCAGTTATAAATTATTAAGTAATATGTTAGAATTTTTAACTTTGATAGTGTTTTTCTTCTCCATAGTTGTTTTTGTTTTGGTGTTTATCAAAAAAAATATTTTTATGAAAGTTATATTGGTTAATTTAGCTACCAGTTTAATGTCTTTATTTATATGTTTTTTTGCAAGCTTTAGAGGTAATGGAGATTACATAGATATAGCAATAATTTATCAATTATTTGGAATCATATCTTCTATGGGATATTTGAAATATTTTATAAAGTAGAAATTTAGAATTAATAGTTATGTCAAAAATATTAATATTAGGAGATGGAATTTTCTCACTTTTATGCGCTATTGCTTTTTCTAAATTGGGATATTTTGTTTTTATTGTAAAAGAGAAAAAAAATTGCCATTCTCTTAAACAAAGCTCAAGAACTCTTGCACTTACACCAGCTACAAAGGATTTTTTATCTAAATTAGAAATATGGGACGAGATATCTGAATATGTTTCTTATATTAAAGATATTTATGTTATTGATAATATGTCTAATAATATGATTTCTTTTGATTGTAAGTTATCAAAAAAGGATCAGATAGGATTTGTTATTCAGAATCAAGATCTTTATAACATCTTGATTTCTAGAGTGATCGCAAATAATAAAATTAAAATAGTTGAAGCTGAAAATATTAGAATTGAAGATTCTGAATCTGAAATGACTAAAATATTTATAGATGAGAAGGAAGAAATTTTTGTTAAACTAGTTTTGATCAACATTAGTAACAATTCTCAAATACATAAGAGATATTTTATAGAGCATAAAACCATAGATTATAAACAAATCGCCTTAACTTTTTTAGTGAAACATGAAAATTGTCACGAAGGTACTGCTGTAGAGCATTTTTTTTCAACAGGACCATTCGCTATATTACCATTAAAGGATCCCAATGTATCTTCTGTTATTTGGAGTGTAGATCTGGAATACGCAAAATCTTTGAAATCTTTGGAAATTAATATCTTAAAACAAATTGTCCAAACAAAATTCGGTGATTTTTTAGGTAAAATAGACATTATTTCAGATATGGAATCATTTCATCTCAAGGGCTATTTATGTAAAAATTATTTTAATGGAAATTTATTAGCATTTGGGTCGGGTTTGCATCTTATACATCCTTTAGCTGGGCAAGGATTAAATTTGTCTATAAAAGATCTAGAAGTTCTTTATGGAATAGTTTCTTCAGAGGAAATTTCTAAGGAAAAGATAGCAGATTTTTGTTCACAGCGATACCAGGATAATTTAGACATGTTTATAATTATCAATTGGATTAATAAGATTTTTTCGAACAATTCAAAAATTTTGTATTTGATTCGACAATTAGGGTTTAAAATAATCAACAAATCCTCCTTTTTAAAAAATAAAATTGTTAATTATGCAATGGGATATAGATAAGAATTAATTTTTTGTATTCTTTAAACTTTTTTGTGTTTTTTAAACATATTTACCATTCTATTAGTCACTATTATTCCTCCAAAAATGTTAATTGAAGCTAAAAATATAGAAAATAGACCTATCCAAGAATTATAATCTAATTTTATAAAATCATTCGTTATAAGAGCTCCTATTATAATTATTCCAGAAATTGCGTTGGTGATAGACATCAAAGATGCGTGAAGTGCTGGACTTACTCTTAATACCACATAATATCCTACAAAACACGCAAGCATGAAGATTGTTAGAGAATTGATAAATATTTCTGAAAAATTTACAAAATTTTTGAATGTAATTATTTTTGTATAATATATGGTGTAAATATCTTGTAAAAATTTTGTCATAAATTTGTTAATGTTAATAATTAGTTAATTCAAAGCGATCTAATTTAAAGCAATCATTATATCATGAATAATAATATCAAGATAGAGTGTAAAAACATTTTACAAATAATTTGATAGAAATCTGTTGCTTGAGATTAAATAATTAATTTTTTAGTTAGAGCATTCACAGTCACTTTGGAATGCTTCCCCTACATGATATAGATCATTAGAGTTTTCCTCTTTTAGTGTAAAATTTTGGAAATTATCCCAAATACTTGACAAATCTTGATTTATTTCTTCCCAATAAGATATTATTTTTTCTGACTTAAAGGGGTTTTCTTTTTTTTTAGTTAACGTTTCATAGCTATATAATCCAAACAAGTAAATATCTATTGTTAAAATTATAAGATTATTCAAAATATTTAAAATATTTGATATATTCATAGAATCTTTATTGAAATATTAAACAAAATATATTGATAAAACTTTATAGTAAAAAAAGAATTTATACAAGATCGTTATATTAAAATAGTGACAAAAATTAGTTTAAATTTTAATCAATTTATCTATATTGACTATCTATTACTTTTTATAAATTCTTATTGCAAAAAAAGAGATATTATAGTAAGGTTGAAACAATAATTAAAGAATTTTGTTTTTAGTTGAAAAATTTATAAGGAAGATGAAATTTTTAATCAAAAAAAATTGTAAATCTTATTTTAATAATTTAATCAACAAAATATTTTTAATATTATTTATTTGTAGTATATGGGTTTGTTTTGAATCCTTAACATCCAATGTTTCTGGTTTTTCTCATGATTCTAATAATATTGAAAATGAAATAACTAATATAGACAAACCATATGCATTTCTTATGACTCATCTAGAGGAACTGCATGTATTTAAGAAATTCATAAGACAAGATAGGAAAGCAAGTTTCATAATTCAAGATGCAAAAAAACAGAATGACAATATTTGGCATATTATCCAATCTTTAATTGCTAACAATAAATATATTATATCTTGGCAAATTGATATGTCTAAAGATATTCTTCCTCAATTTGAAATGCTTGCTGAAAACATAAACAAAAAAAAACAAAAAAATATTTTTCTTAGTAAAACTGAATTAAAAGATATTTTTAAATATTTTTCTGAGTGTCATTATAATGTTATTTTAATATTAGATAAAATTGATAATACGAGTTACCCAAAAGTAGAAGATTTGATCATTCAATCAGAAGGTAAAAACATAGATTTGGTTTTTCTAGTTAAAAAAGAAGTAGAAATTTTTATAAAATTCCCAAATTTAGTAAAATTACAAAGCAAAAATTGGGGGCATGATTTACAATCCTTAACAAAAAGTTTTTTAATAAATGTTAAATCAGATTTTGTCGATTATATATCTGAACAATTTGTTGATGAACCTTATATAGCAACCATTGCAGCTCAAATTGTAAATAGATCATATAATATGAATTTAGAACAATATATTAAACTTTCTAATGCAGCAATATCTTCTACATCTCGTGCTAAAAATATTATAAATCATTCTACTAAACATCTCAAAAGATCAAGCGTAGATTTATTACATAGATTAGCCTTAACAGGAGTATTAGATTTTTCTGTAGAAACTGCGAAAATGTTATTAGGGAAGGATCCAGTATCAGAGTTGTTAGATTTGACACAAATGAATTTAATTTATTGTTTTTATTATGATAAAAGTAAATCTATATACAGAATAGATCCTGTTGTTAGTAAATATGTTTTATTAGATGAAAGGGTTAGTTATTCAGCAGTTTATAGTAATCTTTTGGATACAATAATAGAATATCAATTGAATCATGAAAAACATTCATTATCTCAAAATTTTACTAAGGTTCTTTCAAAAGAATATATTTTTCAAAAATTGCTTTATAACAAAAAATTTTCAAAGATTTTTTTTCATAAAATGCATAAAATTATCTTAGCTACTTCTTTATTAAATTTTTATATTGATAATAGAAGCTATTCTGCTGCAGAAGATATTTTTAATTGGTTAATGCTGATTAAAATGGAAAAAAAAATATATCCTAGGATATTTCCTTTACAAATACTAAAAGAAAGTTATTTCAATTACATGATTTCTGTAGGAAAATACTATTTTTATGTCAAAAAGGATTTACAATTATCTAAGGAATATTTTCAAAAATCTTTGGATTTTATAAAAAATTCTCAAAATAAGGATTTTGAAGAAAGAAAAATGATTTTAGAAAGTTATCTTCTTTAATAGCTTTCTGCTACTTCTTTAAAAAGAGGAAATTTTATGTAAGCATTCTGAGAAAAATATTATAAAATTTTCCTGAACTTTTTTAGCAAAACATAAAAATTGTCACGAAATTACTTCTATAGAGTATTTTTTCAATTGAAATATTTGTTATATTTTCATTTAAGAATTCTAATATATATATATTCTGTTGTTTGGACTCTAGATCTAGAATATGCAAAATCTTCAAAAATTTTTAAGTTGCTATCTTAAATCAAATTGTCTAAACAAAATTTGGTGACTTTTTAGGAAAAATAGATATTATCTCAAATATAAAATCATCTAATCTCAGGGCTATTTATATAAAAATTATTTTAGTAGAAATTTGAATTTTATTAGTATTTTGATCTGGGTTCACTTTATAAATTCTTTAGATGGTCAAAGGTTAGTTTTTTTGAATTCTACTAAGGAATAAACTTGATTGTTTTGTAGACATGATTTCGGTTTGTTTATATAATTATTTTTTGCGCGGATGTGACTGGAATTGGTAGACATGCTAGATTTAGGTTCTAGTGCCGAGAGGCGTGAGGGTTCGACTCCCTCCATCCGTACATGTGTTTTAATGTTTTATATAAGTTATTATTTTACCAATAATGGAATTTACTAAAATCAAAAATCAAGATCTTCAGGTAAGTTACAAAATCACTGTTCCTTCTTCACAAATAAATGAGAATATTAAATTAAAATTTCAAGAATTAGGTAATTCAATTAGATTGAATGGTTTTCGTAAAGGAAAAATACCAGATCATATTTTAAAGAATAAATATGGGGATGCTGTTAGACAGGAAGTAGTGCAACAATCTTTTGAGAAAGCTTTAAAAAATATTACAAAAAGTGAAAATTTAGAATTATTATCATCTCCGAATATAACTCAAATTAAGAGTCAAGAAGGGCTTGATTTAGAATTTGAAATGGATTTGGTTTTGAAACCATCATTTTCATTTCCAAAATTTTCTGAGTTAAAAATCCCAAACCCTGTTTTTAAAATTTCTATTGAAGATATTAGAAGAGAAATACTTCTTTCCTTAGCAAAAATTGAAGATGGTGTTTATGAAGATTCTGAGATTGCTTCTTCTAAGGGTGATTTGATTATAGTGGATATCAAATCTTATGAAGGTGAAAAATTATCTGAAAAACCCTTTATTACTAATCAAAAAATAGAAATAGGAGCTAATATATTTTTGCCAGAATTAGAGGATGAATTAGTTAATGTTAAAAAAGATGAGGAAAAAACTGTTTCGATTCAAACTTTAAATTTGGATAAAAATGGTATTTCTGAAATCAAATTTCATATTAAAGCTCTTCAAATATTAAAAGCCAAAAAAAACTTCAAAATAGATAATAAGGTTTCTATCAAATTAGGATTCGATAAAATCGAAGATCTAAAAATTTCTGTTCAACAATCGCTTGAAAAATATTGTGAAGATTTGAAAGCAAATTTTTTAAAAATTAAATTATTTGATGAGTTAGAAAAAATTCTTACATTTCAGGTTCCTAAAACTATCTTAAATAAGGAAATAGATCAGGTGAAACAAAAATATTTGAATTTTAAGACAAATCAAATTAAAGAATCTGATTTATTAAAAAATAATTTAGCATATCTTAATAAATTGGAATTTATCAAAATTAGCAATAAATCTGATGACATCAGAGAGAAGTATTTTGAGCAGATTGCATTGAGAAGGGTCAGGATAGGAATTTTTATAGAAGAATTTGTATTAAAAAATAAAATTGAAGTTTCAAAAGAAGAAATTGGAAATATGATTTATAATCAAGCTTCTTTATTTCCAGGTAAAGAAAAAGAAATTTTCAAAATATATCAACAAAATGCTCAATTATTGGATTCACTTGTACGGCCAGAATTAGAACGTAAAGCAGTCAAAAAAATTTTAGAACAAGTAAATCTTGAAGATAAAAATTTTTCAAGGGAATCTCTTGAAAAATCTATCAAAAACCTTCATTCACTTTGAGTTTATGCATTTTGAGCAAAAAAATAGCTGTTATTTTATGTATGGAAAACATGCTGTTGTTGCTGCAATGCAGAATCCTTTTAGGAAAATATATAAAATATATTGCACTCAAAGGATATATGAGAAATATTCTTTACTTATACAAAAATTCCAATTTGAGATTAAGGACAATGGTTTTATATCCCAAATTCTTAAACATGATAATCATCAAGGTATAATAGCTAATTTAAAGACTATTTATCATAAAAAATTTATAGCTAGTGAGTGTAAAAAAGAGAAATTCATTGTTATCTTAGATCAAATGCAAGATTCTCAAAATATAGGTGCAATCATTAGAAGTGCTAATGCATTTAATATTAGGCATTTTATTACAACAATTCATAATACTCCTTGTGAAAATGGCCTTTTAGCAAGAGCTGCTGCAGGATGTTTAGAATATAGTCAAATTTATATGATTCCTAATGTTAATCAGATTTTACATATTTTAAAAAAATTAGGATTTTGGGTTGTTGGCTTGAGCAATGAAAGTTCTTTTGACAAATTATCAGATATAGTCAATATAGAAAAATTAGTTCTTGTTATAGGTTCAGAGTCTAATGGAATTAGGCCTTTGGTATTAAAAAATTGTGATTTTCGGGTTAGAATTCCTATCTCTAGTAAAATAGAAAGTCTCAATGCTTCTAACGCTGCTTCTATAGCATTTTATCACTTTTCTAAGTCTTTGTTCCAGTAGGGTAAACAGGATTTTAGATTTTACGAAATATTTTTATTCTCACAGTAAAAGTTTCTTTCATTATTTTTAATAAATTTTGCAACATTTTTTTGACTCTTTCTTTTAGGTATTTGAAGAAAATAAAAATCACTCTTCTTTTGCTATGCAAAGCAAATCGTTTTGTAATAGCGTATAACAAAAATTGCTAGCTTTTTGCAAGGAGTCATATTTGCCTACATTAAGAATAAAAAAATTCTTTCCTGCATTTTGTTCAGTTTTTACTATAAAGTTTATCTTTTCTTTTGAAGATTCATATTTTTTTTTAAAATCTTCTTTAAAATATTCTAGTTCTAGCAAATTATCAAAAAATCCTAACTCTACAATATATGAATTATTAGAAAAATGATCTTTGAATTTATGCCTTTTAAATTTTGCTAAATTTATTTTAATTTCAGATGTTTCATCATCAAATAAATATAGTTTATCTAGTAAATAGTCTATTTGATCAAAGTTCTCAAAAGATAAGATAGGCTCTACTTCTTTAGATTTTGGTATTTCATGTTTCTTTTTTAACAAGTGCTTTAGATCTTTATTTTGATTCGGTTTGATTTTAAACTGTGTATATTCTGGACCTATAGTGAAAATTTCATTAGAAAAAAAATATTTTTTAATATCAGATGAATAATAAAATATTAAGAAACACAAAATTAAAAAAATCACTATCATAGCAAGACTTTTTTTTCTGATCATTTACATCAAAAATCTATTCATATTACATCTCTTCTAAAGCTTGAATTCCTATTAATTCAAAAGATTTCAAAATAACTTTACGTATTGATTCTGCAAATGCCAATCTTGATGCTGTTAATTTTGGATTATCTGTTATTATAAAAAGATAGTTATTTTTAGATTGACCAAGTTTACCCATATTCCATAAAGAATGAAATTTTGATGCAATTTCTAAAGTATAATTGGCAATCCTATGCGGTTCAAAGGATTTTAAGATGCTCACAATAAGTTTAGGCCAAGTTGCTAGTAATTTTATAATTTGTATTTCCTCTTCATTAGAAAGAAGAGATAGGTCAAATTCTTTATTATAGAACAATTTTAAGGCTTCAGGGCATTGTTTTTTTGCTCTTTTCATTATAGATAAAATTCTTACATATGCATATTGTATATAAAATATAGGATTATCTTTACTTTGAGCTACAACCTTTGTGAAATCAAAATCCATTTCTAAGTCATTTTTTCTAGAAACCATCATAAATCTTAAAGCATTTAGTCCTACCTTATCTAAAACATCTTTTATTGTTATAATGTTACCGCTTCTTTTTGACATTTTAAAATTTTTGTCATTTGTAACAAAATTTACCAATTCATTGGTTTTTACTACAGATTTAACTTTGTTTTGACTTAACACTTTAACTACAGCTTTTATTCTTTCTATATATCCTTTATGATCAGCTCCTAAGACATAAATTAAAATATCAAAACCTCTATCAATTTTATCTTTTGCATATGCAAAATCAGATGCAAGGTAAGTCCAGCTTCCATCTTGTTTTTTTATAGGTCTATCCTGAGCATCACCAAATTGAGAAGATTTGAAAAGCATTTGTTCTTTCTGAATTAGATCTTTTGATGATTTACCCTTTGGAAGATCTATTATACCATAATAAAAACAATTTTTCTTCTCTGCTAAAGCTATAGCTTTATCTATTATTCCATTATCTTGTAAATGTTTTTCAGAAGTAAAAACATCATGCTTTATGTTTAATAATGCTAAATCTTTTTTTATAATAGACATTACATATGCTATGGTAAAATTTTTGACTTTATTTCTCAAATCTTTTTCTTCACTTACAAGGAGTTTATTTTGGTAAATTTTGATCAATTCATGAGCAATTTCTTTAATATATTCCCCTGGATACATATCATTTTTTATCTGGATAGTTTGGGATGTTAAGATTTCTTTGCATCTTAAAAATACTGTTTCTATTAATTTATCTATTTGAGATCCGGCATCATTTATGTAATATTCCTTTGTAACAACATATCCTGCTATTTTGAAAATATTAGATAGAATATCCCCATATATTGCGCATCTTGTATGCCCTATGTGTAAAGGGCCTGTAGGATTAGCAGATACATACTCTATATTTACTTTTGCTTGATTCCCTATATTAGGAGCCCAAAAATTTTCCTTATCTTCTAATATATAGTTTAGATATTCTTGCCACTTAAAAGCCTTGATAGTAAAATTTATGAATCCTCTTCCTGCAATTTCAATATGCGCTATATAGTCATATTTTTCTAATTCTTGTTTAAAAAAAAATGCTATTTCACTTATGGATTTATTAGTTTTTGATTTTATAACTAGCGCTATATTTGTATATATATCTCCATTTAAAGGGTTTTTAGGAAATTCTACAATGTAAGATTTCCATTCATTCTTATCTTTTATCAGTTTGGAAGCAACAAATTCTATATCAAATTTAATTTGTTCAAAAATATCCATATTCATTGATTAGAATAAGAGTTTTATTAAAAAAAAATAGATAGTAACAAATTTGTTATTTGGATTCAATTTAATTTTTGAATTAAGAAATTCATTTCTTCACTTTCCAAATTGAAAAATCTTTTATACTGCATTATAGCAAAATTATCATTCATATACAGAATATAATCTAAAACTATTTGATTTTGTTTATCTGGATGATTTTGTATCATTCTTTGCCATTTTTGAGGTAATAAACTTAGATCATTTTTATATAAGTGATATAATTTGTATAAAATTCTTTTCAATTTTTTCATTACAAATATTACCTTAGGGGTCATATGAATTTTTTCTATTAAAAATTGTTTCAGCTTATCTAATTTTTGTAATTGTTTTGGGCTAATACAAACTATTTTTTTATCTGAATTTCTAACATCATCTAATGTTACTATTTTCAAATTGGATATTTTTTGGGTAGTTGTGAAAACCACATCTTCAAAAAATTCATGAATCAATATTCTGCCTATTTCAAAAATTAAATATTCATTATCTAAATTTGAAGATTTTTTTAGTAAAATTTGAGCATATTCTATTAAAGAATCTGATTCGTAAAAATCTTTAATAGATATTAGTTTAAATCTTAAAGCATCTTCTAGATCATTAATAACAGATATAAAATCACGTATTACTGTGAAAACTTGACATTCTAAAAGAGCATTGCTAGATAAATCTAGGTTAAAATTATCTCTATATTCAACAATATATCCAGGTAATTTGTTGGTTTTAAATGCATTATCACATTTTAAAATGCTTTCTAATACTTCTCTAGAGAGATTCATGCCACTATGTTTAATACTCAAATTTTCTATTTGTGTTACTATTTTGAAAGCATAAAATGAGCTGACAAAACTTTCTTGGCTATTTGACAATTCTTTAGCAAAAATTTCTCCTGCATTTCCAAATGTAGGAACTGCAAGACCAGAAGTTAAAGCTATTACTTCAGATAAATCTGCGTTAACATTTAGCAATGATCCAAGGCTTCTAGTCAAATAACCTAAAGATGCAGTTTTAGCAAAAATGTTCCTACCCTCGTTTAAGTCTCCATAATAGTTTAAGGTAGTATTTTTATGTTGTAAATTTCTGAATGCATTGGAATATATTATTCTATTTCTATCAACTTCAAAATATCTTTGTTTAAGATTGGGCATTTTTTTTTCTATTTTTTGGAAAAAAACATCAAAAAATCTTCTGCCGGAAGATTCTTTACAAGCAAATGTTTGCATAACAATTTATCTATAATTTTTTATTTTTTATTTTTTAATAACTAATCAAATTTTGCATGAATATTTATTAACATAAATTATACTTTTATTCAAAATATTTTTTTATTTTATTTAAAATATTTGTTAAAGAATTTATATCAGATTTTATAATATTTATACATAGATTTTTATCTGTGTCTTTTAAATTTAACAATTGATTTCTAAACCAAGTATCTTGTCTCTTAGCATATTTTTTTGTTCTTAAAAATATTTGATTTGTTAAAGAGTTTATAGAAATATGATTATCGAGATATTTTTTAATTTCTTCTGTTCCAATTATTTTCAATACATTTTTTGGCAAAATATTATTGTTTTGGGATAAGAAATTTTGTACCTCTTTTATTGTTCCAGATTTGAGCATTGTTTCTATTCTTTTTAATATTTCTGTATTTAAAGAATCTCTCTGAGTTTTTATAAAAAAAATTCTTTTTTTAAATTTGGAAAAAGAAGATATAAAATTCTTTTCATTATAAAAATTATAGATTGATTCTCCTGTTTGAAGAAAAATTGCATAAGCTCTTCTTATTCTATAAACATCATTTTTGTTTAGCTTTTCAAATCTCTTGTCACAGGATATTAATTTATTGTGAATCTCAAGATTTGAATAATTATCTAAATCTTTTTGCAATCTTAACTTATTCTCTTCAGAAATATTTGGCAATGAGTGATAACCTAATAATAAGGAATTCAAATAAAAACCACTTCCAGAGACAATAATAGGTATTTTGTTTCTAGAAATAATATCATTAATTGTTTTAGAAGCTTTTAAACAGTATTCTTTAACAGAAAAATCAGTTTTTATTTCTAGAAAATTATATAAATGATATTTTATTTCCTTCATATTAGATTGAGAAGGAGAATTAGTTAATATAGGAAATTCTTTATAAATCTGCATTGCATCTGCATTTACTATTTCTCCTGAAATTTTTTTTGCTAATTTATGAGCTAAATCAGTCTTTCCACTAGATGTGGGTCCGCAGATTCCTAATATTCTTTTCATAAATCATTTATATGTTTTTCTATTTAATCATTAGAAAAATGCATCTACTAATTCTTGCCACTCTCTCTTATTTAAATCTGAATTATTTTCTTTATTAGCATTATTTTGAAGCATGTATTTCAGAGTATGAATTTGATTTTGAGATAAGGTTATAGCTTTTAATTTGTAAATTTCAAAAGCTTCATATACATAAGGAACCCAAATTTTTGTTATCTTTAAGATTTCTAAGGCATAAGCCCTTATTTCATATTGAGCATTTTTAGCAATTCTTAAAGTTAAAAAATGGAGTAAATTATGAAGATCTATTTTCCAATAGATTTCTGTGTAATAATTTAATGTTAATAGCATTCTCGCTAATTCTCTAGCAATTCCCTCTCTGTTACCTGATTTGTTTAAGAGTTTTTGATATTTACTATAACTATCTTTAGAAAAATTTTCTATGATAAATGATACTTCTTTAATTTCCTGCGGAGTGAGTTTTTTATTTTTTCTTCCTTGTTTATTAGTATTAGATTGTTCGGATATCTTATCATCATCTACAAGATAAAAATCATCTTTAATTATAGAATATCTTGCAGAATATTCATTCACGCTAGCTGTTCTGTGTCGTAACCATTGTCTTGCAACAAAAATAGGCATTTTTATATGTAATTTTATTTCGCACATTTCAAATGGAGTTGTATGATTATGCTTCATCAAGTAATCTATCAAAGATTTATCATGAGAAACTGTTTTTGTACCTTTGCCATAAGAAACCCTAGCTGCTTGCACAATTGATTGGTCGTTTCCCATATAATCTATTATACGTATAAAACCTTTATCTAAAACTGGGAAGGATTGATATAAAATTTCTTCCAATCCTTTTGATTGAGCTCTGGAGGACATCAAAAAACATAGTAAAAATTCTAGATGATATTATGAAAGACATTTTTTCGCAATATTTTTTATTTAAAAATAAAAATTTATAAGTTATAATAATCCTGTTATTATTTTTGTAAAATGTGAATGTTTTATATTTTTATATTGCTTATTATTCTAATAATATGTTCGGCTGTTATCTCTTCTTTAGAAACTGCAATTACTGCGAGTTCTTTACAAAAAATTAACAAAAAATTTTTAAAGAAAAACAACTTTAACAACTCTAAAAAAATTTATGCGATTGCAATGCTCAAAAATAAACATGAAATTATCAGCTCTTTACTGATTGCTAATAATATTTTGAATATTTTTGTAACTACTTTGTTCACTAGTTTATTTTTTGATCTTTTTGGGAAAACTTTGTGGGCAGCAATTGCTATTGTTATTATGTCTATTGTATTTATATTTTTTGCTGAAATTATACCTAAAATGTTAACTGTTAATAAAGCTGAGAATGTTTTTTTGAAATTTATACATCTTATAAGGGGCGTAATTTTTATATTCAAACCAATTAGTAAAATATTAAATGTGGTTGGTTGTTTTTTTCAAAAATTACTACAATTCAAATATAAAAATAACTTATTACAAAAAGAGAAAAAGAGAATTTTGTCTGTAAAAATTTTAGCAAATAATAAAAAGCCTTTTTCAAAAAAAAACAATTTTTATTAAAAGTCAAAAAAATAGTAATGCTATTGAAAGAATAAATATTCTGACTTTTGTTTTTTTGTAAAAAAAGCAAAAATAATTGCATACATTATTTTGTTTAAAAAATATTGTACAAAATGTTTATCCCTATATATTATTAAAGTATTTTTTATCAGGATTTATGTTGTGTAAAATAATTGATGTACAAACATTAATTATTTTTTTTGCTTTAATCAAAGGTGGTTTTATCTAGCTAATCACAGGATAATATGTCTTCAATTTTAGGAAATTTTTTCGTTATATCTTCTACGATATGTTTTGGATTATCTGTGTTTTTTTCTTCTAAGAGAATTCAAATTAAAAAATTGATGTTTTTTTTAGCTGTCATATTTTCTTTTTTATCATTTTTATCTCTGATTTACGCTTTTGTTACTAGTGATTTTTCAATAAAATCGGTCTTTTTCAATTCTGATAAAAATAAGGAATTATTTTTTAAAATAGCTGCGAGTTGGGGAAATAATGAAGGCTCTATGCTATTTTGGAACTTTTTACTATCTGCTGTATTTTTTATATCCTTTTTTATAGGAAAATTTTCTTCTTCTCAAGCAAAGATTTTTATCAATATATCTTCTTATTTAATATTATCTTACAATATTTTTGTTATATTTTTTGCAAATCCGTTTAGTAGATTTACTATTATGCCTTTAGAAGGTATGGGTTTTAATCCGATGTTACAGGATAAAGCTCTTATAATACATCCACCTATTTTATATATAGGATATTCATTTTCTCTTTTACCATTTGTAGTTTCATGTATAATTATGTTAGATAGATTTTGTGATAGGGAATATTTGATTTTTTTGATAAAAAAATTTACTGGATTTGCTATTTTTTTCTTAACTTTTGGTATTTTGTTGGGAAGTTGGTGGGCTTATAGAGAGTTGGGATGGGGAGATTTTTGGTTTTTTGATCCTGTAGAAAATATTTCTTTAATACCCTGGTTTATGTTGGTAGCTTTATACCATTTTATTTTAATTGCACAAAAAATTCAGAAATATCTTATTTCGTGCATTATGATATCTTGTACAATTTTTCTTTTGGTAATATATAATGTATTTTTAGTGAGAAGTGGGGTTATTAGTTCTGTACATTCTTTTGCATATTCTACAAAATCCCTTTTTCTTTTAGGGATCGCAGGCATTTCTCATATTATTGTATTGGTATTTTTTTGTTGTAAAAAATCATTTTTTAATGATCTTTTACAACATACTCATAAACCTCAGATTCAGAACAATAGATTATTTTATTTACTCAAATTAGGTAATATCTTAATGATATTTGCTTCAATTATATTGATATTCACTATCTTAGTGCAGTTATTTTTTGCGTTAATATTGAAGAATAATGTCTCTCTGGAGCAAGGTTTTTTTATCAAAGTTTTTATTCCTATTTTTATACCTATATCATTATTAATGATAGGCACATATTTTATCAAAAATCACAAAATGAAGTTTTTCAATAAAATTTTGCTACTCCTATTTTCATTTTCTCTTTTTTTTTATCTATTTTTACAAAAAGGACAAATCACGATTCTTAATATTTTGAATCTGTTTGCTTCGCTGATGCTTATATTTTCTGTTTTAGTAGATTTATTGATTGGAAAAAATTTTTCGTTTATAATTATAAGATATAGAGGTCTTGCTATGTTCGTTGGACATGTAGGTTTTGGGTTATTTATGCTCGCTCTCACTCTTAATCAGATTTTTTCTGAAGAATTACTATTTGAAGGAGAAGTAGGAGATATTAAATCAGTGGGAAAAATTGATGCAAAATTTTTAAATATAAGGATTAGGGAAAATAAGAATTATTTTAGTCAAATTGCAGAATTTATGATTACTACAAAAAATATCCTCCATAAAAAATCTTTGATACTGAGGCCAGAGCAAAGATTTTATAAGGTAGAAAAGCAAGTCTCATCAGAAGCTGATATTTATTCTTTTTTATTAGAAGATATATACTGTGTGATAATTGCTAGTAAGGGTAATAAAATCAAAGCAAAAATTTTTTATAGACCATTTATTAGTTTTATATGGATTTCTTGTTGTTTTATCTCTACAAGTTTTATAATAAATATTTTTAAAAGAAGAGCATAAATGATAAAGATTTTTAATTCTTATTTTTAACCAGTCGATGAAATTTAATTTTCTCAATATAAAGTATTTTTTAATTATTACTTTTTTAGTAGGCATTTTATATATTTGTTCTTCTAATCTGGATGAAAAGCTTTCTAATATTCTTTTTCCAGAAAATAATTCTCCAAATAGTACTACTAAAATTGAAAATGTTAAGAAAATAGTTTCTGTATGTAAAGGTGATAATTTTTTCAATATCCTCCAAAAGGAAAAAATTCCTGTATTTGATATTGTCAAGATGATAGCTTTATTAGAAAAATCTGAAGGAAAAAAATTTTCCCTTTCTTTAGGACAAAATATTATTTTCGAATATTTACATTCTCTAGAATCTTTAGTAGATGCAGTTGATAAAAACAAACTTACATTACAAAAAATTTCTATACCATTTGGAAATGATTATATAGTGAATATTATCAAGGGTAATAATGGGGAATTTTATGTTGATAATAACAAGATAGAATATTCAAAAATGCTTGTTAAATATGATGCTGTAATTAAGTCAAATTTTGTGACTTCTCTTAAAAAAACAGGTCTTTCTACTTCCCTTATTATTGAGCTTGCTCAAGTATTAAATCAAAAAATAAATTTTAAGAAAGAAATTCAGCCTGGAGATAAGATTTCTGTTATAGCAGAAAAATATATTACTCTTGATAGAAAATCTTCTTACAATGGCAAGATCATATTTGTTTCATTTGAAAATAAAAACAAAAATCATTTTTTTTATAGATATTACACTCCTAATTCAGAATATCAGTTTTTTGATGAAAATGGTAAAACTATAAAAACAAGTCCATTGATCGTTCCTCTATCTTTTTCTAGGATTTCATCAAAATTTGGCTATAGGAAACATCCTGTATTAGGTTACAAAAAAATGCATAAGGGCGTAGATTTTGTAGCTCCTAAAAATACTCCAATATATGCTTCTGGAGATGGAGTTATTTCTAAAAAGGGTTTTAATAAATATTCTGGTAATTTTTTAGTGATAGATCATAAAAATGCTACTACAACTTTATATGCTCATATTAATAAATTTGCTCAGAATCTTGTTCAAGGTAAGTCTGTAAAGCAAGGAGACTTGGTTGCATATGTAGGTAATACAGGCAGATCTACAGGATCACATTTACATTATGAAGTAAAGGTGAATGGCAAAAATATCGATCCACTTAGTATCAAATATATACCACCTATCGAGCTTAAAAATAAAGATTTAGAAAGATTTAATAATTTTAGATCTTATATAAGAGTTCTTAAACAAAAACTTGATCAAGAAGTAGAGTTAGTAGAAGCTGATATCAAAGAACTTTACAGATTTCAGTAAAATGCAAAATGTTAAACAGGGATTTTTTAAATATTTTCTAATAATGGTTGTAATACTAGTATTAGATCAGTCTAGTAAAGCTTATCTTATAGATTATTTTCAAAGCAATAATAATAAGAAATATATTAGTCTGATGTTTTTTCTAGATCTTACACCTATATGGAATCAAGGAATATCTTTTGGAGCCTTCAAAAATTATCAATATGCCAATATGTTATTTATATTTATAAATCTTTTTATTATGGTTTATTTTGTAATAAAATTTTTTAAACAAACATTATCTTCTCCAATTAAAATTTCTATTATTTTAGTATTGTCTGGTGGTATTGGCAATGTCTTGGATAGAATTTTTAGAGGAGCTGTTTTTGACTTTATTTGGTTTAATTTTTATAAAATTTCATTTCCTGTTTTTAATTTTGCTGATATGAGTATCAGTTTTGGAGCTATTATTTTTTTTTATTATCTGATAAGATTTAAAAAAATTTTTTAAATTATTTTTGTTTTATTAAAAAATCAATAAGAACTCATTTTTTATAAATTAATGTCTTTTTTAGAATTAATCACAATTTTTCTTATATCCTTACTAGTACTTGATATTAAGGATTTTCAATTTATTTTTAAAAAATTTTCAAGCCTTTATAAACAATTGGAAAATTTGAAAACACAATTTATCACATTAATAGATAGTGATAGCGAATTTGAAGAATCTCAAGATATGCAAATTCAAGATAAGGTCAAAAATATTGATCAAATGAATAAAATGATTAAAAAGATAATAGAAATAGAAGGAGAATATAAAGGAGATTATAGTTTTCAAAAAGTAAAATTACATTATAATAAAATACTACATAAAGAAATAAAAAAAATATGAATAAAAGGTTTGAACCAATTAGTAATTTTAGTAACAAGTTTTTAGTTGCTAATACTGAAATGTCTCAGGGAACTATTTTCTATAGATCTGTTATATATATTATTCATCATAGTTTTGATGGAGCTTTTGGACTTATTATAAATCAGCCTCTTAGTAATATTTCTCAAAATTTAGAAGGTATATTATCTTTAGATAATACAAAATTAGAACTTTATTTAGGAGGGCCAGTAGCTACCAATAAAAGATTTTTTTTGCATTCTAATGAATATAATAAAAATCTTTTATTTCAAGATAATTTTAGTAAAGTGGGTCTTAGCACAAATTCAGAAATATTAAAAGACATAGAAAATGGACAGGGACCTGAAAATACTTTGATGATGATAGGATATTCTAGTTGGGGATCAGGAAAACTTGAGTATGAAATAGAAAACAATTTCTGGTTAATTTCTGAAGTGGATGAAAATATTATTTTTTCTAAAAATTTTTCTGATAAGTGGGAATTAGCATTAAATAAAATATTAGGCAATAAGGATAGATATATACCTTTTTCTACTTATTGTTGATTTTTTCTAGTTTTGTATCGCTAAAAAAAGAACGGACTATTATCTAGGTTAGTTTTTTCAAAATTTTTTATCTAAAGGTTTTTAAAGTGCTATTTTGAAATAATAAGATGAAATTACTGTAATGAATTAAATTTTCTGGATTCAAATTATGAGTAGTTAATTTCTAAAAAAAATAAATAATCTATAGATACATAAACTTAGAATTATTTAATGAATAAAATTTTTTCTGTTAATCTAAAAAATACATTTTAGAAACTGGTATGATTAATAAATTTTAAGAAAATTTTAATAACCTTGTATCTGAAATTTTTTACAAAAATTTATTATTTATTAATTAATATTAGAAAAATATGTTATCATCTTTTATCTTTATAAATTTTAGTCTAAATATCATATAGATAGATCTTAATATTTTTTACTCATATTGTTTTATAAAACTGAATTAACTTTTTTTTAACTATAATAAATTTCAAAAAATTGTTATAATTAAGTATGTACTTCTTATTACTAATTTGGTTTTTTATCTAAATCTGTATAGTTATTTACTTTTTTATAAATGTTAGATATTAATTTATTGTAAGAGGGTTGAAAGAATAACTGTTTTGGTGTAAATTTATTTGTGAGGAGTTGATTTATAATTTTAATTTAATTTGTTTTGCTTTTATGTTTAAGAATGTTTTTTTAGGTATTTTTTTCTTACCTTTTCTTATTTTATCTGGTTGTGGTGATAAAGTCAGAAATTCTAGTGATTCTATTGATCTTGAACAACAAATTGAGGAGATAAGTAGTTCTGTTTCAGCCTTTGAAAATACAGTTATTGATAGGGTGCTATTTGATTTTGATTCTTTTACTATAAAAGATTCTCAGGCAAAAGAATTGTTGAATACTCAAGCTGAGTGGTTAAAGGAGAATAATGCAACAAACATAATATTAGAAGGTCATTGTGATGAACGCGGTACAAAAGACTATAATATAGCTTTAGGAGAGAAAAGAGCTCATGCTGTAAAAGATTTTTTAGTTTTTTTAGGTGTAAATCCTGATTATATAAGGGTTGTTTCTTATGGAAAAGAGAAGCCTGCTTATATCGGACATGATGAGTATAGTTGGAAAAATAACAGGAGAGTTGTTACTGTAGTATTATCTGTTGAAGATTAGTAGTAACTAATTACACTAACTAAAAGGAGTTTCATCTCTCTCTCGTGTATAAGTCTAGTTTTTAGAATTTAGGATAACTATCTCCCTTCTCTAATTACAGTTAAAGAACAAAAAAAAAGAATAATAATGAAAAGATATTTCATTATTATTCTTTCAAATTGAGTTCATCGAAATCTAAATAAATAATAAAGAAGATCAATATTTTTATTTGTGGATTTAATCTAGATGCTCTGTAACATGCTTGGTTCATACATAAATAAATTCTTTCTTTTAAAAAACATTATTTTTGGCAACATATTTTTTATAAATTTTTCTCTAGAGAAAAGATACGGATATAAACTAAACTAAAAATATTTGGAAATAATTATCTGTAAAAACTAATGATCTAAGAAAAAGTTATTTAAATTAGAGAATTTTGTCTACAAAAAAACATTGCTGTTTATCTAAAAGCAAAAATATGAGCTCAATTACCCCTTTCATCAAGAGATAGAATATTCAAGTCTTACGAACATATTTATATATTGTTTTACTGTAGTTAGGATCTCTCCTTTTGCATTCATCTAACACACAAATCTTTAGCTAGCTTACAACTGCTTATACAGATAGACCTGTATCTAGACTTCTAATATTTCTCATAAATCTCCTTCACTTAAAATGTTATTAGAGTACAAATCAGATATTTTTTATCAAAATTTAATTTTTTTGATAATTTTATTGATAAAGTTGTTTTTTAATAGATTTTTGGGTTTGGATTATAATAAATATATTATTATGTTTATATTATTGTTCTTTCTTCCTCTACAAGCTCTTCTTCTGCAACTAGAGATAAAGAGACAATATAATTATTTGTTTCTATAGTAAATAATTTTACTCCCGAAGAATTTCTGCTACTTATTCTTACTTGATTTAGCTTACATCTAATAATTTTTCCTTGATTGGTTATGATAATTAAATCGTCTTTTAAAGAGGCTTTTAATGCTGCTACGACTTTCCCTGTTTTTTTGTTAATATTCATATTATTTACTCCTGTACCTCCTCTTTTTATTTTTCTATAAGCGTATGAAGATGTGAATTTACCTAATCCTCTTTCTCCTATAGTTAAGATAAATTCTTCATTTTGAGCTAATTCTAGTATTTGTTCTTGATTGATACCATCAACTTTAACGTTTTTTAATAAAGGATTTAATGTATTAGGATCTCCTTTCTTAATAGCATCAATAATTTTAAGTCTATTTTCTAATGAGATAGAAAGATAAGCGCTTTTCAAATCAAAATCAACTTCAAAACCATTGATAATATCTAAAGAAACCACTTTATCTTCTTTTGTCAAGCGAATAGCCTTAATTCCAAAGGTTTTTCTTGATTTGAAAACTCTTAAATCCTGCACCTGAAATCTAATGATTTTTCCTAGTCTCGTAGAAATTATAACATGACTTTTTTCTAATGCTGTTTTGACATCAACTAATTCTTCATTTTCTTCAAGTCCAATTGCTATTTTTCCAATAAGAGGAATATTAACGAAATCTAAAATGCTATTACGCTTTGCTTGTCCATTAGATGTTAGAAACACTAAAGATAAATGCTTAAGAGAGTCAACATTTCTATGTAAAGACATTATAGTAGCAATTTTCTCATTCTCATGAGAGAACTGTATCATGTTTGCTATATGTTTTCCCTTATTACTAGGAGTAGAATCTGGTATCTTATATATTTTCATTCCATATATTTTACCTAGATTAGTAAAAAACAAGAGTTTATCATGAGAATTACATACAAGAACTTTGTTGATAATATCAGATTCTTGCATTGTAGATCCTATCCTACCTTTCCCTCCTCTAGTTTGGGCTTTATAAGTATCTAAAGCAACTCTTTTAATATAACCATTATGAGATAAGGTCACTACCACATCTTCTTGCTTTATCATGTCTTCTAGATTTTGTTGCAAATCTGAAGAATTATGTTCTATAGTTGTTGCTCTTGGAGTGTTGAATTTTTCTTTAATTGCTACGAACTCACTTTCAAGTATAGAAAGTAAAACTTCCCTTGATGATAGTATTTCAAGATATCTTAGGATATTTTTTTTTAATTCAGAGATATCTTTTTCTAATTTACCTTTTTCTAACAAAGTAAGTCTTTGTAATTTTATGTCTAAAATTGCTTTTGTTTGTGCTGATGTTAAAAAAATAAAATTCCCATCTTGTATAGGTGTTTCTTGCTCTATTATTTGGATAATTTCTATAATTTCTTCACAATGCCATTTTTCTTTTAGTAAATTCTCTTGAGCTTCTGCACTACTAGCAGAGGATTTTATGATCTCAATGACTTTATCTATATGACCTATAGCAATTCTTATGCCAAGTAAAATATGTGCCCTTTCTCTAGCTTTATTCAATAAAAATATTGTTCTTTTGGTAACAATTTCTTCTCTAAAATCAACAAAAGATCTAATAATTTCTCCTAAATTCATCACTTTAGGTATAGAATCTTTTAGAGCTAACAGTATGATACCAAAGCTTGTTTGAAAATTTGTGTAGCTACATATCTGATTTATTAATAATTGAGTGGGGTTATTTCTTTTTAGATTAATTACAATTCTTATCCCTTCCTTGTTAGATTCGTCTCTAATTTCAGATATTGAAACTATTTTTTTTTCTTTTATTAGTTCTAATATCCTATCTATTAATTTGGATTTATTAACTCCATACGGAAGTTCAGTTAAAATCACAGATTCTTTACCATCAGAATCTTGCTCAATATTATGTTTACCTCTAATGGTTATAATACCTTTACCAGTACGATATGCAGAATCTATTGCTGCTGTTCCAATTATAGTACCAGCTGTAGGAAAATCTGGGCCTTGTATGTAGGAAATAATTTCATCAATAGTAATATTATTATTTTTTATATAAGCACAACAAGCATCTATCACTTCTCCTAGATTGTGAGGAGGAATATTAGTGGCCATACCAACTGCTATACCTCCGCTACCATTGACTAGTAAATTAGGAAATACAGAAGGTAAAATTTTTGGTTCTCTTTCAGAGTCATCATAATTATTTTGGAATTCTACGGTATTTTTATCTATGTCTTCTAATAAAAAATGGCTTATTTTAGATAATTTTGCTTCTGTATATCTCATAGCAGCTGCCGGATCACCATCTATTGATCCAAAATTTCCTTGACCGTCAATAAGAGGTATTCTTAGAGAGAATTCTTGTGCCATTCTAACCAAAGCATCATAAACGGCAGTGTCTCCATGGGGATGATATTTACCTATCACGTCTCCAACTATTCTAGCAGATTTTTTATATGGTTTATTTGCCCAATATCCAGATTCATACATAGCATATAATATACGTCTATGTACTGGTTTGAGACCATCTCTAAGATCAGGAATCGCTCTACTTACAATCACACTCATTGCATAATCTAAATAAGAGCGCTGTATCTCATTATCTATTCTGACTTTGATAAAATTAGTCATATAACTTAGTTATGTAAAAATTAGTAATAATGGTAAAAATTTTTTTAAAAAAACAATAAGGTCCATACCGTCAAGATATTTAATTTTTATAATTGCTATAACAGCTATAGGTATATATAAAGTTAATTTGTCATTTTTATAGAAATTAAGCTTGTTTAGCTTTAAACTTCTTTTTCACCTTATTTATCACAAATATTACGCCCTTACGCCTTACTAATTTACAATTTTTATCCCTTTTTTTCAGGGATTTTAAAGAACTAACAACTTTCATTTTAATAAGAAAACTATTTTAATGTTTACAAAAAAAAAGAGATATCTATATAAATATCCCAGCAATTATAACCTTTTAATAATAATAAATAAAGTAAATATTACGCTTTAAATGAAGTAGGTAATTGATACAAGATAATTATAGATGTAGAATTTGAATTGCAATGTTAGAATATTTTCTATTTTTTGATTTACTAGATTTTGCTTTTGGTGTATTTTAGGGACTTGGTTTTTTGTGCTATTTTTTGAAAATGCCCGTATGATGGAATGGTAGACATAACGGACTTAAAATCCGTGGAACATTGTGTTCGTGCCGGTTCAAGTCCGGCTATGGGTACCAAATTTGATAACAGAAGCAGTTTATACAAATTATTAGATTCAAGCATCAAGTAATTATATAAACAGTTACGAAATTATCTAATTCATATATTTAAAATGCAACTTCAATAAGATGTTTGTAAGAGTATTTTTTCTGTGAAATCATTAAATTGTTACTTACTATAGAATTAGCTATTATTAATAGTTTAAAAAGTGAATTTACTGGTTAATCAATAGAAAAAACTATATAAAATATATTAAAAACATAATGTTGCTAACCTTAAACTCTTATGTGTAATTCTATATCTTATGTGTAATTCTATAATAATAGTATATTAAATAGTTTTATATATAAAAATTTTTCTCATTACTAAATGAGTTGCAATGGTTTGGTTGATTATTTTATCTTTTCTTATTAAATATTTTCGATATGATAAATTCAGCATTTCTTATCTTAATATAAATATCAACCTATTTTTCTTAAAACATCTTTATGAATTTTTTTAAAAAAAAATCTTTATCAGAAATTCAAATATCCACTAAAAATAGTAATCTGAAAAAAAATTTAGGCAGTTTAGATCTCATTTTCTTAGGCATAGGAGCTATCGTAGGAGGAGGAATTTTTGTATTAAGTGGTTTGGTTTCAGCGGAATATACTGGTCCTGCTATTATCATCTCTTATTGTGTAACAGGATTTATTTCTTTACTGATGGCATTTTTTTATGTTGAACTAACCACTATGGTTCCTAGCTCTGCTGCTATATATAGTTATTCATATAATATATTTGGAGAAATTATTGCTTGGCTTGCTTTTTGGATGATTCTATTAGAATTTGCTACAGCTGCATCTTCTGTAGCTGTTGGATGGTCTAATTATTTTTATGATATTGTTGCAGAATTCTTACCTTACAAATTTGCTGTTTCTCCATTTGAAGGAGGATATTTTAATATCATATCATCTCTTTTAGTATCTGTTTTAACATTGATTCTATTTTTAGGAATCAATTTGAGTAAAAATACTAGTAATTTGTTAGTTATAATAAAGTTTGCAACAATATTCTTTTTTATTACTTTTTCTGCTAAATATTTCGATAAAGAAAATTTTAAAGATTTCATGCCCTTTGGTTTAAAAGGACTATTCGCTGGAGGAGGTTTATTATTTTATTCTTTCAATGGATATTCTTTGCTTTCAAGTGCAGTAGAAGAATGTAGAGATCCAGTCCGCAATTTATTGCATGGATTAATATTTTCTGTAATAATTGCAATTATTATATATGTTTTAACAGCATTATTCCTTAATGGAGCAATTAATTATCAGGAGCTAAAAAATGTATCTAATCCCTTGGTTTTCGTATTTCAAAAACATGGGAGAGAGAACATTGCATATATAGTAATGTTAGGGGCTATATTTTCTATGGTTACAGGATTACTGGTCAATATGTATGCAATTACAAGAATCACTTATTCCATTGCAAATGATCAATTACTACCTGATTTTTTTACACAATTAAGAGGGGATGCTATACCTTATATATCTATAATTTTTACTGGAATTTTTGTATTTTGTCTTTCAGGTCTTTTTCCATTAAGATTTTTAGGACATATCTCAAGTATATCAAGTTTAATAAATTCTATAATCTTGCTTGTATTATTTGTACAATTCAGGAGAAAACATTATAGGCTTACTAGAATATTAAGAGTACCATATGTAAAAATTTTATTGCCCATAACATTTTGTTTAATTTCTTATCTTCTTGTTATACAATTTATACGAAATGCACAGTCTATAATCTATTTCTGGACTATCCTTGGTTGGATAATTTTAGGTAGTGTTCTGTATTTTATCAGGAAAATTTTTATTCAAAAAAATCAGTGATATGGATGTTTTTTCTGTTATTAAGAAAAACTCACCATTGTCATGAAGAAATAATAAGTCGCTTGGATATTATGTTTAATTATGTAAATCATTTTACATATTGAGACAAAATTCTAGTTGTCAGCAGATTTTTTTAATATATTATAAACTTCTTTTTCTTTATACATAGCGTTTGATTTATCAAGATGGTGAGAAAGTCTATACTCTCCAGTAGTTTTGTCTATCACTACGTTTATAGGTTTAAGACCATCATGAGAACGTCTTTGATTTCTCTTAGAAGAAGATGTTTTTTTCTTGGGAACAGCCATAAATATTCTTTTTTATCTTTCTGAAATAATTAACCAGTTCCTTTTAACATAATTTTTAATAAAATACTATAAAAATATGAAATTTTTATTTTGTAGTCATCGCTTTTTCTATCCTTTCTTTAGGCATATTTCCATTTTTAGCCTCTTCTATAGCCTTTTTTAATCTTGGATTATTAGCTATTTCTACACCTCCTAACTTTACCGCAGTAGAAATGTTTTGAGACAGTTTAGAAAATAATTTAGCTCTTTTTTGATCTTGATTATTTTTTCTATGTTTGATGTTTTTAGACTTTGAATGTCCTGCCATAATTTATAATTAGTATATTAATCGAATTATAAATTGTAAAAATCTCAAAAATGTAGATTGAAAGCTATTTGCCATCTTTCTGATATAAATTTTTTTAAGATATTGTAATTTTTTACAAAATAATTACAATATCTTTTAGTTAATTACTATATTATTTGTTTTTACTTATTATATATATCAAAAATAATAATTTGATATATTTTGTTACATAGATGAAACTAAATTTTATATTTTTCACTAAACCATGTTATTTAATGTAAAAGATGATAATCAGTTTTTATATACGAAATTATTTAATATTTTGAATCATATATCCTATAATTATTAATTAAATAATTAAAACGGAATCTCATCATCTAATATTTCTTCAGAAACTGAAGAATCATTATCTGTATCAGATTGGAAATTATTTTGGCCTTTTTTATCTAAAAGGATCAAATTTGAGTGAAATCCTTGTAAAACAATTTCAGTTGTGAATTTTTCTGTTCCATTTTGATCTGTCCAGCGTCTTGTTTGTAGTTGTCCTTCTAAATAAACTTTAGAACCCTTTTTCAGATAAGTTTTAGCTATATATACTAAACCCTCTTTAAAAATAACAATTCTATGCCATTCTGTTTTTTCTTTTTTTTCGCCAGTTGCTTTATTTTTCCAATTTTCGCTTGTAGCTAAATTCAATAATACGATTTCCTTATTTTCATGATTTGTAGATTTTACTTCTGGGTCTTTTCCTAAATTTCCTATTAATAATACTCTGTTTAAACTGTTTGACATACATAGCCCTCATTAGTGATGATGTTTCTAAATCAAAAATCTTAAGCAATCATTTTAAAATGATTAATATAAAAATGATACTATATTCTTTAGTAATCAGATAATAAAAGCAATTAATTATGTGAGCCTGCCGAGATTCGAACTCGGGACAACTTGATTAAAAGTCAAGTGCTCTACCAACTGAGCTACAGGCCCCCAAATAAATAGTAATAAAATTAAATTGCCTATTTAGTATAACTTTATATAGCAACCCTAATACCAAAGCAATATTAATTTCTCTTTAGTATTGCTGAAAATTTTGAAAAATCAAATGAACTTGAAATTGGCAGGTTTATAAACATATTTTTTTCTATCTATAGACTAAATACACAATAACATTATTCATATTTTTTATCATATTATTATAAATCATCATCTAAAATGGTAATACTCAATATGAGAAATTAAAATTTAAGTTATATTTAACTAGAAATTAAAAAAAATTTTGTATCGATTAAATTTTATATTTTAAGGTAATTTAGTATTCGAAGTCTATATATGTACAATATTTATGTTAATTTGTTGCATAATATTATCAGGCAAGTGATAAAATTTCATTTCCCTTTAAGCTATAGAAATGAGAGCGCTAATTACCTTTGGTATTCTTTGATATATATAGTGATTGTTAAAAGAAATATTAATTACAATTAATTACAAATTAGTCTAGAAAAAAAATTTTTGTTTAATAGAAAAATTTTTTGATTTTTACAAACAGCTAAAAGAAAAAATAAAAAAAGCTTATCAAAATTCAAATAAATTTTATGTTACACATAATCAAATAATTAATTTTGATAAAAGGACGCAGAGTCAGTTAATCTTGATTAGTTCAATGGTTTATTTTTTTAGAGATTTGTAAACTAGATAATTTGTAATTATTTTTTGTACAAATCTTTCAATATAAATCATAGAAGCCCAATAATTTATGGTATTGGGCTTAAGTTGATTTAGTATTGGGGCTATCCAAGAACCTTTGTTAATTCTAAAATCTTTTTTCTTCTATTTTGGTCTTTGATATCACTAAAAGCCTTTACTAGAGAAAAAATTTCTTTCTCAGGTACAGTATCAGATATATCAACTTTTTCTGACTTTTCTTCTTGTAAGAAAGAGAAGGCGTTTCCAGTAATGTCAGCATTAATTTTTTCAAAAAAATATTCTATAGGTACTTTCAGAAATCTAGCTAAAATATGAAGTTTTCCACTAGAAATTCTATTGATAGCTTTTTCATATTTTTGAACTTGTTGAACACTGACATCAATTGCACGACTTATATCATACTGACTTAGACCTAACATAACTCTTCTCATTCTTAAACGTTTACTAACAAGTCTATCGATATTATCAACGCGCCCTTTAGGTAATTCTTTAATATTCTGCATTATTTTAAACAAATTATTTATTTTATACTTTCCTTTGTTGCAATTATATAGACATCATTCAATGAATACAATAACATTTTCTTAACAAAAAAAGGATGTTTTAAAAATTTTTGATAATCTAGACATTATTAAAATACTTTAGATAATTGTACTATATCATTGAATGAACTTCAGGTTATTTATGCTATTATAAAATTGTTATTTTTGCATAAATTTTTTGTATTTATTTTCTATAGTTGCAAAATAATCTGCATTTGGGAGTGGATCTTTTCTTTTTAAAATTCTAGGCCATGTTTGAGAAAGATTTTTATTTAATTCTATTGAGTCTATTAATTCAGGAGCTTCAGGTGCGATTGCGTTTATAGGGCATTCATCTACACATACACCGCAATCTATGCATTCGTCAGGATTGATTACTAACATTAACTCCCCTTCAAAAAAACAGTCTACAGGGCATACTTCTACACAATCTGTATATTTGCATTTAATACATTTCTCTAATACAACGTAAGTCATTTTGATTTATTTATGTAGTTATTGTGGGATTTGTGAAAAATATTATTAGTTTTCATGAACACTAATGTTATTGATGCAAAAAAAAAACTAACTCCCATTATTGTAAGGGGGATTAGCATGGAACTGTCGATTAATGGTCCTTTTATTCTAAAAATGCTAGATTTTTGATGAATCCCATTCCATATATTTACAGAAAATTTTACTATAGGGATATTAATGAATCCTAAAAGAGTAAATATTGAAGAAGGAATTGAAGATTTGAAGATATTTTTATTAGATTTGATAATCATTATATTACTTACGTAGAATAGAAATAATATAAAAACAGAAGTTAATCTAGCGTCCCATACCCACCAACTTCCCCAAGTAGGTCTTGCCCAAAGAGATCCAGTAATTAATGTTAATGCAGTAAACAAAGATCCTACATATGTAGCAGATATATGTATAAAATATGCAATCTGTATTTTTTTTGTGATATATAAGATACTACAAAAAGTCATTATACTGTAAAGTAAAATACTCATCCAAGCGCATGGAACATGCACATACATTATTCTTACTAAATTTCCCTGTTGATAATCAGCTGGAGATCTCCAAATTGAATAATATAAACCCAATATCAAAAATATTATTGTTAGTAAATATAAAAAAACTAATAGTTTCACTATAGATTTTTTAAAAAAATAAGGCTTAAAAATTTTCATTTCTTGATTTTATGAAGATTACAGATAACATATGTTCTAAATTTTCTTTTTTATATCTATAGCTTGGGTATTTATTCGGCATAGAGAAAGTGTCTTCTTTAATAAATTGAAAAATTTTTACTTTTTCCATTAATAGTTTATATTTTACGAAATTGGGTAAATCAAATCTTGTTTCATTATTTTTGTTATAGTCAAAAAATTTCTGAAAATAATTGTTTTTTTCAGTAAATTTTTTAAAAAAATCTTTTTGGACTATGTAAGATTCTTTTTGTATAGCAGGACCTATAATTGCATATATGTCGTAACATCCTTTTTTTTTCATTTTAGAAGTTGTATTTTTTATAATATCAATAAAACTTCCTCTCCAACCGCAATGCACTGCAGCGATGATATTTAATTTTTTGCAAAAAAGCAAGACAGGTACACAATCTGCTGTCTTAACAGAGATTGCTATATTTGTTTTAGAAGTAATGATAGCATCTCCTTCGTATTCAGGAAAAATGTTTGTGATATTAATATCAATTTTATCTAAATCTATTACTTTAGAACTATGTGTTTGTTTTAAAGTGATTAGTTTATCAGTTTGAAATTTTTTAACTAAATATTGTAGCTTTTCTTTAAAGGTAAGGTTTTTTTGTAAAAATTCATGTGATTTATCAAAAAATTGCCAAAAAAATTTAAAATTTTTGTTTATATAAAAATTCATTTGAAAATTTAATTTACTATGACTCAGTATCTTATGTTTAACAATAACAATATTATTTTATATTTCTATATTTTCCAAAAAAATTTTGCTCTTTATTTCTATTTAATTTATCATTAGTTAATAAATTAATATATTTGATTAATATTATGCCATTATTAGATTATATAAAAAAATATAAAATTTTAGATTTTATCAATCGAAAATTACAGTGTGAATTTGATCTTTTTTTAAAAATTGGAGTGGAATTAGAATTTTATTTAATTAAAGATTATAGATTTTTATCTGAGATGTCTTGTGAAGATATTGTTGAAATAGTTAAAAAAAAATTTTCTCTTTTGATTGAACCTGAGATGGGAAAAGATCAATATGAAATTATACTGAAACCAAGCGTTTGCATATCACAATATGCAGAATATATAGAAAATTTGAAAATTAGGCTTTTTAATTTTTGTAAAAATTTAGGTTTTATTATTTTATTTGATGCAAAACCATTTAAAGGAGATTTTGGTAATGCTATGCATGTTAATTTAAGTTGTAACAATTTTTTTCATAAAAATATTTTGATAGCTAATATTTTATGTTCTTATGTATCTATGACTAAGAGGCTATTTTTTTTTGAAATTTTGGATTACGAAAGACTGGATTATCGTTTTATGTCACCAACTCATATATGTGTTGGGAGCTCACATAATAGAACTGCTTTGATAAGAATATTGTATAATAGACTTGAACATAGATTGGCATCCTCAAATGTTAATAGTTATCAAGTTTTTTATGCTATTTTGGTTTCTATATTAAGAGGTTTAAAATATGAAGAAGAGATTAAAGAATTTCCTATTATTTACGGAAATGCATTTGATGAAGAATATGATTTAGCTATAATTTAATTATTTGGATGTTTTATTAGATGTTTTCATAATTTTGATAAAATTTAATAGTTTTAAGCATAGATAAAAAATATCTTTTTCTAAGAAATTTAGTATTGATTTTCTGTTTTTTTAATGTTATATTCCTCGAATTGAAAGTTCCTGCGTATTTGTAAGACCATCAGTAAATATCTGTATGATAATTTCTTTTAGTTTTGTAGTGGGTTTTTTTAATTGTTGTTTTAACAAAATAGATCTTTACAACCGCAATAATAATTGCGTTGAGTATTAATTTTGTAGTAATTTATTCTGCATATAATATTAATTAATCTCAAAAAAATATGAAAAGAGCATTTAGTGGATGCCTTGGCATTGGAAGGCGATGAAGGACGTGATACACTGCGATAAGCTTCGGGGAGCTGTGAATAGGCTTCGATCCGAAGATTTCCGAATGGGGAAACCCGTCTCTTTGAGACATCATATGATGAATAAAATAGTTGTATGAAGCAAACTCAGCGAACTGAAATATCTAAGTAGCTGAAGGAAAGGAAATCACATAGATACTCCGTGAGTAGTGACGAGCGAAAATGGATCAGGCCAGTAATTATGAATTAATAACTAAAATAACATGGAAAGGTTAGCAATAATAGGTGATAGCCCTGTATAGGTAAAAAAATTTGTAATTCTTGAGTAGGACGGAACACGAGAAATTTTGTCTGAATATAGGGGGACCACTCTCTAAGCCTAAGTACTCTCCAGTGACCGATAGTGAACTAGTACCGTGAGGGAAAGGTGAAAAGTACCCCGAGAGGGGGGTGAAATAGATACTGAAACTGAATGCTTACAAGCAGTCGGAGCATTAATGATCTTGATCATTTTTGTGACGGCGTACCTTTTGTATAATGGGTCAGCGACTTAATGTGTCGAGCGAGCTTAAGCTGTTAAGTGTAGGCGTAGCGAAAGCGAGTCTGAATAGGGCGTTTTAGTTCGACGGATTAGACCCGAAACCGAGTGATCTAACTATGAACAGATTGAAGCTAGAGTGATATCTAGTGGAGGATCGAACCCAATAATGTTGAAAAATTATGGGATGATTTGTGGTTAGGGGTGAAAGGCCAATCAAACTCGGATATAGCTGGTTCTCCGCGAAATCTATTTAGGTAGAGCGTCATATGTTTGATGTTGAAGGTAGAGCACTAGATGAGCTAGGGGGTCCTACAGACTTACTAAACTCAACTAAACTCCAAATGTCAGCATTTTAAGTATGGCAGACAGACTATGGGTGCTAAGATCCATGGTCAAGAGGGAAAGAGCCCAGATCGTCATTTAAGGTCCCTAAGTTGTAGCTAAGTGTAAAAGGATGTGAAGAGACCATAACAGCTAGGATGTTGGCTTAGAAGCAGTCATCATTTAAAGAAAGCGTAACAGCTCACTAGTCTAAATAAGTTTTTTTGCGCCAATAATGTAACGGGGCTAAAGCTACACACCGAAAGTACGAACTTAAATATTTTAAGGAAGAGGATAATTTTTCTTCTTTGGAATATTTATTTGGTAGCGGAGCGTTCTGTAAATCTGTGAAGATGATTCGTGAGAATTGTTGGAGATATCAGAAGTGAGAATGCTGACATGAGTAACAGTAAAGAATGTGAAAAACATTCTCGCCGTAAGTCCAAGGTTTCCTGCGTAAAGATAATCTGCGCAGGGTTAGTCGGCCCCTAAGGCGAGGCTGAAAGGCGTAGTCGATGGGAATCAGGTTAATATTCCTGAACCTAGAAAAAATGACGAAAATAGTAGGTTGTACTTCCTTAATGGATTAGAAGTGCTTCGAATATTTTCCAGGAAATAATTTTTTCATTTAACGGACCGTACCCTAAACCGACACAGGTGGACGAGTAGAGTATACTAAGGCGTTTGAGATAACAATATTGAAGGAACTAGGCAAATTGCATCTGTAACTTCGGAATAAAGATGACCTATGTTTGGGTAACCTTTCATGGGTGGCACAAAAGAGGGGGTAACGACTGTTTATTAAAAACACAGGACTCTGCTAAGTCAATAGACGATGTATAGGGTCTGACACCTGCCCGGTGCTGGAAGATTAAAAGGAGAGGTGAGAGCCTTTAATATAAGTCCCAGTAAACGGCGGCCGTAACTATGACGGTCCTAAGGTAGCGAAATTCATTGTCGGGTAAGTTCCGACCTGCATGAATGGTGTAACGATTTCCCCGCTGTCTCCAATATTGACTCAGTGAAATTGAATTCTCCGTTAAGATGCGGAGTTCCCGCGGTTAGACGGAAAGACCCCGTGAACCTTTACTATAGCTTTGTATTGGGAATAAGAATTAGATGTGCAGGATAGGTGGGAGACTAGGAAATATTTACGTCAGTAAGTATGGAGTCGCCCTTGAGATACCACCCTTCTGATTTTTATTTTCTAACTTGAATCCTTGAATCAGGGTTAAGGACAATGCATGGTGGGTAGTTTGGCTGGGGCGGTCACCTCCCAAAGAGTAACGGAGGTGTGCGATGGTTAGCTCAAGTTGGTCAGAAATCAACTTTTAGAGTGCAATGGCAAAAGCTAGCCTGACTGTGAGTCTGACAAGACAAGCAGAGACGAAAGTCGGCCATAGTGATCCGGTGGTTCCTTGTGGAAGGGCCATCGCTCAACGGATAAAAGGTACTCCGGGGATAACAGGCTAATGATTTCCAAGAGTTCATATCGACGAAATCGTTTGGCACCTCGATGTCGGCTCATCACATCCTGGGGCTGAAGAAGGTCCCAAGGGTTTGGCTGTTCGCCAATTAAAGTGGTACGTGAGCTGGGTTTAGAACGTCGTGAGACAGTTTGGTCCCTATCTGCCGTGGGTGTAAAGAAGTTTGAGAGGATCTTCCTTTAGTACGAGAGGACCAAGGTGGACGTATCCCTGGTGTTCCAGTTGTTGTTCCAACAGCATTGCTGGGTAGCTAAATACGGAAAGGATAATTGCTGAATGCATCTAAGCAAGAAGCCAACCTCAAAACTAGACTTCTCTTGAGAGCCGTGAAAGACTATCACGTTGATAGGCCAGGTGTGTAAGTATGGTAACATATTCAGCTAACTGGTACTAATAGCTCGATTGATTTTTTTGATTTAATTAATTTATATGTAGTGTTAATTATTACAATTAGTAAGGATCTATTTTGTTTTTTTGTTTTCCTTTTCTAGATATGAAAATTATTATTCTTTTTGGATATTTTTTGTATTTTTGATTTGGTTAACAAAAAACAGTTAAATGATTTTTGAGAGATATCACTATTGTTCTTAGTGGCGTATAATATCTTTATTATTGATGAATCAATAGATATCAGTCATTATCTAAATTTTATCAACAAGAATTTTTTGTTCTATATTCCCTTTGTTGGTATTACTAGATAAAATTCTAATACTATATCTGTAACATAAAAAATTAATGAATTTAATTGAAGTATTAGAAACTATTATCTATTCACAATCAGTTTTACAAAATATATAGAAGAATGCTAAACAAAAGCAATCGAAATTTTTCACTTTTTCACTGATAATTCGAGATTTTATTTTTACTTAAAAAATATTTGTTGAGAATTATTTTCCAATATAGTATAACTTTGGTTTGTCTAAATATCATGTGTAAACAGTTTTAGGTAACGGCTTATTATTTGGTAATAATGCATCAAGTGATAAAAAATTGTTCAAAATTTAAAAATTTTTTAATTGTTATTTTATTAGATTATTTGGAGTTTTTTATCAAAATTGTTTCTTGCTTGAATTCGTGATAACGATTATTTAATAGTGAAATTAAACATGAATGATTTAGCTATGTAATTAAATTTATGACAAATTTATAACATCGATTAATACGTAAATCATGTATTTTTTGTTATATATAATATATGTGATTTAGTTTGTATGCGCCCTTAGCTCAGTTGGATAGAGCAACGGATTTCTAATCCGTGGGTCAAGGGTTCAAATCCTTTAGGGCGCGCTTTCTTAGGTTAGTTTTGCGTTTTGAGTTCTTTTGATTGATTATAAAGGCATTATTTATTAATAATCAAAATACTAGTTTTTATTCCTTCTTTTGTGTTTTAATTTTTTTGTATTTTAGAAAGATTTTAGAATTTTATTTCAAAATTGTTGATTTTATAGTATTATTGTGATAATTAATGATTATGTCACGAGTAATTTTTAAAGTGTTGCTTGATAGAGTGTGTTATTGATTGTTAAAAATTTTTTCTCTTTTTTTAGGGGTTGAGGATAAATTCTGTTTGCAATATTACAGTTAGTTTTCGTGAATTTTAGTTTAATTTTAACTTTTCTTTTATTAAATAATTTGTTTAAGAGGTTTTCTATATGAAAAAATTTTTTCTTACAGCTGCTGCAGTTAGCAGTTTGATTTCTTCCTCTGCTTTTGCAGATACTACTTCCCCTTCAGATGAGATGGGCATATATGTGAGACCAAATATAGGTATGTCTTGGTATTTGGGTAATATGATGAAAGCTGATCCTTCTTCTAGTTCTGATAAAAAAAGTGACTCTACTGATAAAAAAGCAGAAACTAATTCTGCAATTGGTAATTTTTCACATAATCATATTGGTAATATGAATTTTATGGTAGGAGCAGGATATAAATTTAATGATATGTTTTCAGTAGGAATTTCTTCTGGATTCAAATTGTCATCTATGTCTCTTAAGACAAATGCATATAACGCTTTTAATGTGAAATATGTGAGTTCTATTGTTGATATGGGTAGTTTCCAACAAATTATAAAAGGATGGAAAGAGGGCACTCCAAAAAATGTTATGAATTCAGGTGAGACATTTGGATCATATACTGTGACAGCTGAGGGAGGAGCTACAGCAGATGCAGAAGATGTAATGACATTTGCCTGGGTAGCAGAAACTGATGGTAAGCAAGCAGATGCAGCTAAAGCCATTGCTGGGTTTATGGAATCGAACAAAGATTTCGCAGAAGCAAAATTCAGTATGAATGCTATACCTTTATACTTAAATGTTACAGCTAGCTATGAAGTTATGCCTTCATTGAGCTTGTTTGCAGATTTGGGTATTGGTGCGCAAGTGGCTATGCCTAAAACTTCCTTGAAATTAAATATGAACGTACTTAAGAATTTTATGGGTGATGAAGGTAAAAAACATGCTGATGCTGCTAAAACTTTAATGGAACAATATGGCTCTAGCCAAGACGAGAAAAGGCCTCAGGGTAAGGTAACAGCAGCTATATGCTAACAGGTCGAAGTAGCAAAAATCTAAAGTAGGAGATGCTGTAAAAGCAACAGCAGATGTTGCTGATGCGGTTGCATATTCAAATGATCCTATGATGGATTTTGCATCAAATGTTCAAGATGTTATTAATGGTACTGTAAAAGATGTAACTTTAGATGTTGATTATGCAAAAAAGTTTTTATTTGCTGGAGAGTTATCATTAGGTGCTTCTTATTCATTTGGTCCAGTTTCTACATTTGCGGCTGTTACAGCTTCTTTTAGACAGGGTGCAGATGAGATGGAAGTGAGTGCGGTTAAAAATCAAAATCTTCAAAATTCTGCTTCTAAGATACAAAAAGGTAGTAAAACACGTATGAACATGCCTAATGCTTATGAACTCGGATGGAAATTAGGTCTTGATGTATCTTTCTAAGAGACAAATTTTTTGATTAGTACATGATTTATCATCAATAGATATATTATGTTGCTATGAAAATATTTTAAGCTATTCCGCTATTATTTTATCATAATAGCGGGAATAGCTTAATGTAGATAAACATTTATAGAAAATTGTTGTCAATATTTATATTAGAGTAAAATCATGAGATTTTTTACTTTTTTATAAATCCAATCAAATTCTTTATTGATCTTTATTTTTAAAAAACAGATTAGTCAGAAGAAGCAATATAAAGATTTTGTACAAGAATTTTTTTTAATTAATCTTTCTGAATTCTTTTTATTGTTAAAAAATTTCTTACTTTTTGTTTATTATAGGAACATTTTTTTATAAATCCTTACTAAAAACATCTTGTTTATGTTCGATAGCAAATAGTATTTATACTGTTTATTAGTTGTTTTTTCCATTTTCTTCAAATCTCTACTAGTAGAAATTAGAAATATAGGGTGAGTATTCTCTTTTATAGTAGGTAATTTTCACAAAAACCTCTTTACGAAAATCTCTATTATTTCCTTATTACTAGTCCCCATTACTAAAAAAATGACAGTTAATTGTGGCTTATGACTCTTACTAGATGAGTATATCAATGGTCTAGAGATTTTTTTGTTGTGGAATGATTTATATTAGCAGATATGTAGTTTGTTCTTTTTTCATTTAATGTTTTATATCATTTTTTGATCCATTTAAAAGTTGATTATATTCATGTAATTTGACTTTTTATTTTACTTTCTTACTTACCAAATCCCTTATAATTTTTTTTTGTTCTAGGAAAAAATACTGTTTTAGTATTTTCTTTATTTCTGTTAACATTTCTAAAAATCTTTAATTTAGGAAATGCTTTTTTGGTTATAGAAGCTTTCTCTTGTGATTGGGTATTGGATTTATTTTCAAAACTGTTTAGTGCTGTTTTAGCTTCAGTAATAGTCTTTTCTTTTGAAATCTGATCTGGATTGTTTTCAAAACTAGGTAAAGGAGTTTTTTTTGTTATGTGCTTTTTTTGCAAATTAAAATTGGATTTATTTTCAAAATTAGGCAATGGTGTTTTAGCAGTAAAAGTTTTTTCTTTAGAAATTTGATTTGAATTATTTTCAAAATTAGGTAGAGGAGTATTATTTGGGGTCATATTGTTTTTCATTATAGGATTAGAATTTTTTACTTCTGACTTATTTTGAATATTAGTAATATTTTCATGGTTTTTTATAGAGGGAGGCATTTGTAGAGATTTTTGTAATTTTTGTTCATTTTCAAAATTTTTTTGTGTATTTATTGTTGTCATGTTATGATCTTGACCTTTGAGATTGCTTGTCTTTACATGGCTAAAAATTTGAGATTCTGATATTTTATCTTTAATAAAATTTTGTGATTTTTGATTAATAATCTGTGCTATTTTTTTTGTTATATTGTTTGTTAAAGTCTCGGGGTTAGATTGATCTAACAAAGATTCCCAGTTATATTTTGGTAATTTTACTGTTTGAGGAAGTTGCTTTTTGAGATGATCAATTTTTTCTTTATGAGTATTTTGTAGTTGATCATCAAAATCTTTGGTTATTTTTGAACTCATCATGAATATTATATTAATTAGTAAAAGTTAATTTTTTAAATAATTATATCATTAATAAGAACATTTTTTATTAAAATTTTAATTTTTTAATAAAATTTTTAGAAAAAATATTGAATGTGATGTTTGTGATAACTTATATTTGCTGAAATTTTATGAAAAAACTATTTCTAAAATTTATTCAGTATTTTGTAAATAACAAAGATTTTTTGTTTCAGCAAAAGCTTGCCAATTCTCTTAAATACAAGATTAGATTTTTTTATTTAGAAAAAAATTTAATAGCGATATACAGAAAAATTCAAATAGTAAGCTCAGTAAGAGATATGAGATAAAGCTATAAAAAAGAAGAAAAAAAGAGGTTTAAAAGAAAAAATCTAAAAAATGAGATAAAATAAGATTAAGATTAAGCAAAAACTATTAATGAAATATAAGAAAAGATTTTACTAATAACACAAGTACAGAATTAGTAAAAAAAAAAACAGTAAAGATTTTTATCTTAGAAGATCTAAAGATAAGAAATATGACAAAAACTTTAAAAGGGGAACATAAAATTTCTAAAGAAAAATATAAAAGCACATTCAGGATTCAATAGAGAGATACTAGATAAAAACTGGTATATGTTCGAAAATATGTTAGATTATAAATCCCAAAAATTTAGCAAAATATGTTTTAAACAATATCAGCATCACACAAATTCAAAACATTTATAAAATCTAGATTAGCAGATAATAAAAACAGAAAGAATCAATCAATATTCAAATCTATTATATGTAGGTGATACAGACAATGGGAATAGAAATAGAAATGTGCCGTTAGTAATCAAATAAAGAGCAATAGAATATTAAGCATTTTGGAACGGAGTTTTGTTATGAAATAAATACTGGCAATAAGGAAGCTTTTTAGTTTAGTAATTGGCGTAAATAAAGCAAGACAGGAAATAGTAATTGTTCCTAACCATTAGAGTCAAAAAAGACAGGAAAACGCAGTTATAAAATACTTCTTAGTACATTGGAATTTTCTCCTTTAAAAGCGAGAAGTTTTCATTAATGTTATTGAATTTTTTAGATATTTATCAGGAGTTCAGCAATATAGACCAAACATATATTGATCAACAAAGACCAAAAAGCCGCCGAAATTATGTATAAACATACAGAACCTTTTTGTTTAAGGTGGGCTCAGTATTGCAAAAACTCAAAAGTTAATACAGTGACCAATCCCGATGATGTATTTATAGTACTAGTTTATACTTTTTCATAGCGTACTTTCCAGTCTTTTTCAATTATAATTACTAAATACCAATATATCATATTGATATTATTATAGGTATGATTTTTTTATATAAAGAGAATTTTTTTAAAAATTACTAATAATTTTTTATTCAATATATATTAGTAATTGAAATTTTTATTATTTAGATAGATAAAAATTTTGTGTTAAAAAGATCACTTAGGTTAAAAATTTTTCCTTATAAAATTAGCTATTTAGATAGATAAAAATTTTGTGTTAAAAAGATCATTTAGGTTAAAAATTTTTCCTTATACAATTAGCTTTTTGTTATATTCTGTGTCTAGAATGTAGTAATTGATTAGCAGTAGAAATTATAATTTTTTAAGAGAATTCTTATATAAATTATTTTTTGCAATTAAATTGACTTATTCAGAGGCATAAGGATTGTTTTTGTGGTTTCTTTCTAATTTTTTTTGAGATTCTACATTTGTGTCTTTTGGAACTAAACCTTTGGTCAGGGTTTTTTCAAGATCTTGTTCATCTTTAGAAGCTTCATAAACACCAGGATTACCTAAACACCCCCATAAAGCATCTGGTTTTGTAATAAGTGGAGTGCAATTTTTTGCTACAGATTTTACTATAGTAAAATTTTTAACCAAGATTGCAGTAAATTTATCCAACAAACCTAGATCGTTCAGACCTTTAAATACCCAAAATGTAACAGCTATAGTAGAGACAAAAACCAATATATACCATTTACTTATTATTCCGTAAATGAAAAGCACCATTGGATTCTTAAAAATTTTTACTATAAGATCGATAATATATTGGAATATTTGCATATTTAATTAATTATGAAATTGATATGGATTTAAAATTATCTATTAAAAAAGTAGAAGCAATTAAAAGAGCAGGCACAAATACCATAACAGTTCCTATAATGGATAAAATATAATAAATTTGAGTACCATCTAATAACACTGAAATAAAAAGAAAGCTCGGAATCATGAAAGGAAACATAAGTGTCAAAAGATAGTTTTTATATTTAGGAAAATAAAATTGCATTACAACTATAAATATAAATAATGCTACACTTAATAAAACAAGGAAGCTACTTAAGATTAAGGTTATCATTAGAAGGCGCAGATTTATATTATAAAATATAAATAATATTGCATTATTAAGTAGCGTTATTGCAAAATGACAAGTACAAATGGCAAAATATTTAGATAACATGATTTCTTTAGGAGAAAATAATGTGAGTAAAAACTCCCATTGACCAGTATTAAAATCTTCTTTAGTAGAGGAACCAATAGACATCAATGAAATAGGAATAAATATTAAAAATAATTTTACTATATATAATTTTTCTATATTTACTCCAAAAACGAAAGAGGTGGCTATAAAGACAAAAAGAAAAAAACTTGCAAAATACAATAATAAATTATGAATTTTTACTTGAATTTTCAACTCATGTAGCAATAAACAATAAAATCTAAGCATTAGAGCTCAATTTTTTAGTAACATACAACAATAAATTATCATTCTGTATATAGTTTAATTCCGAATCTGTATGTAATTGTAATGTAGCTTCTATTTTTTTGAGAATCTTTTTTTGTTGAGGTTCATAAATTAAAATTTCTATTTGCTTTTTACAATGTAATTCTGTGTCTAAACCAATCACCTCTATAATTTCATCTCCTTTTAGATTTAAATCTTTTAACATAACATTATTCATAGTAATAGGTAAAACGCCCATACCAACTAAATTAGATCTATGTATTCTTTCAAAGCTTTCACAAATTATTGCTTTGATGCCTAATAATTTTGTTCCCTTAGCAGCCCAATCTCTAGAAGACCCGGTTCCATATTCAGATCCAGCAAAGATGACTAGAGGAATGTACTGAGCCTTATATAGCATAGCTGCTGTATAAATATCTTTTAGTTCAGATGAAGGATGATATATCGTATACCCTCCCTCAATATTTGTACATATTTTATTTTTTAGTCTTGTATTAGCAAATGTCCCTCTCATCATAACCTCATGATTCCCTCTTCTAGAACCATATGAGTTGAAATCTTTATATGATATATTATTTTGTAATAAATATTTAGCTGCTGGACTATCAACACTAATTGCGCCAGCAGGGGAGATATGATCCGTTGTTACAGAATCCCCTAATATAGCTAAAATTCTAGCATTGTTAATATTTGAAACAGGCTTTACTATATCTTTTATGTCTTTTAGATAAGGAGGATTATTGATATAAGTACTGTTTTTATCCCAATTAAATAATGGATTGACATTTGCTTGAATCTGACTCCATCTTTCTTCTCCTAAAAATATGTTTTTATATGTTTTTTGAAACATCTCTTGATTAACATATTTTTGAATATAGAATTCTATTTCTTCTTTTTTAGGCCATATATCTTCTAGAAAAATTTTCTTACCAGTAACAGTATTTTCTAATAGAGTATCTTTTGTAACATCTAAATGAATATTTCCTATTAACGAATATAATACAACCAACATAGGAGATGCTAAATAATTAGCTTTAACTAATTGATGAATTCTACCTTCAAAATTTCTGTTACCAGATAAAATCGCAACTACAGATCTAGAGTTAGCTTTGATATTCTCTTCTATTTCTGGTAATAAAGGACCAGAATTTCCTATACAAGTAGTACAACCATATCCTACAATATGAAAACCTAATTTTTCTAGATAAGCAAGCAATCCACTATTAGTTAAATAATCTGTAACTACTTGAGAACCTGGGGCCAAGGAAGTTTTTACCCATTTTTTTGTGTTAATTTTGAGCTCTACAGCTTTTTTAGCAAGTAATGCAGCTGCAATCATTGCATATGGATTAGATGTATTGGTACAGCTTGTAATAGCTGCAATAACAACATCTCCATCTTGAATATCTGATGGATTTTTTCTTTCCTGATTCTTTTTTTTACCGATTTTACCAAAATTCTCTTGAAAATTCTTATTCACATCAGAAAGATACACTAAATCTTGAGGTCTTTTAGGACCAGCTAAGGATATTTCAACTTCAGATAAATTTATCTTTATAACTTCATGATATTTAGGAACTTTACTGTTATCTAAAAATAAATTCTGATGTATAGAATATTCTTTAATAATTGCAATTTCCTCTTCAGTTCTAGAGGTGAGCCTCATATAATCAAGAGTTTTATCATCTACTGGAAAGAAATTACAAGTAGATCCACATTCAGGAGCCATATTCGCTATAGTAGCTCTATCAGCTAATGATAATGCAGATAAACCAGAACCAAAAAATTCTACAAATTTATTCACAACATTATATTTTCTAAGTATATTAGTCACAAATAAAACTAAATCAGTAGCATTTACCCTAGTATTAAGTTCTCCTACAAACTCTACACCAATAACAGGAGGTAAAATCATACCAATAGATTCACCAAGCATAGCAGATTCTGCTTCTATACCTCCAACTCCCCAACCAAGCACAGCAAGAGCATTTACCATAGTAGTATGGCTATCAGTGCCAACTAAGCTGTCAGGATAGAGTAATTGTTTATTTTGATCACACCAAATAATTTTAGTAAGATATTCTATATTGACTTGATGGCATATCCCTTTACCAGGAGGTACTACTTTAAAATTTGTAAAATTGTTTTGAGCCCATTTTAAAATTTTATACCTCTCAAGATTTCTGTCAAATTCTTTAGAGACATTCTTTTGAAAAGCATCAGATTTACCATAATAATCAACTTGTACAGAATGATCTATGACGAGATCAACTGGAATTAAAGGATTAATTTTTTCAGGAGAACCATTGAGGGTTTTTATAGCATCTCTCATTGCAGCAAGATCAACTACAGCGGGTACTCCTGTGAAATCTTGCATTAAAACTCTTGTGGGGAAAAATTCTATTTCGCTATTATTTTTTCCTAAAATCCATTGCTTAAAACTTTCTAAATTATTTGCTTTTGTTCTCAAAACATTTTCAAATAAAATTCGCAAAGAATATGGTAAATCCAATAAATTAATACCAATAGCTTTAGCTGCTTTATTTATATCATATATATAGTATTTTTTGTCAAGTATTTGAAGATTCGATTTGTAATCTTCATTTGGGGAGAATCTAAATTTCATTTCTCTATTTTATTCAAATTAATTACTATATAATAGCACAATATGTTCATAAAATTTTTTTGTTTTTTATGATCAAATTTAAAAAAATATCGTTACAAATAGGGGGTCAAGTCATTTTTGAGAACTTCTCAGGAAAATTTTTACCTTCAGATGTGATATTTGTAAAAGGAAAAAATGGTTCAGGTAAAACATCTTTACTGAAAATAGTAGCAAATCTCCTAACCCCAAGCAAAGGAACGATCACATTAGGAGTAAATGATATCCCAATATCAGAAGCTTTACAACCATATTGTGTATATATCGCGAGTAAAGATCCAATTCAATTAGATTTTACAGTTTCAGAAAATATTAGATTTTGGATATCCATTTACAATAGTGAAAATAATTTAACAAATATTGTCAAAAATTTTGGTATAGAGAAAATACTAGAAAAAAGATGTAAAACTCTTTCTTCAGGTAATTTAAAAAAAATATCCTTGATCAGATTTTATATAGCAGAAACTCATTTATATCTTTTGGATGAAGTGGAGACTCATTTAGATTCAGATAATCTTAATATTTTATACAAGATCATTCAGCAAAAATCTCAAAAAGGTTATATTGGTTTTATAGCAACAAATCTAAAGCCATTTCTCTCTTATAATAAATTGATATATATTAAAAATAAGAAAATTTTTATAGGAACGGATGCGGCTAACATTTGAAAATTCCATGATTGTACAGCACTATTTCTGAGTGTTTTTGTACTTCTAAAGTATAGTCTAAATAAGATTTATAACTACTCCAGATCAAGAAAATTTTTCCCTGTTTTAAAAGATACTTCTATAGGAACATTAAGTGTAAAAGCGTTTTTCATATTATTCTTAACAAGAGTAGAAAATTCATCTAGATCGCTATCTTTTACTTCAAAAACTAATTCATCATGAATTTGTAGTAACATTTTTGTATCAAAATTATGTTTTTTTAGTTCATTAGAAATTTTAATCATAGCAATCTTAATAATTTCTGCAGCACAGCTTTGAATTGGAGCATTTATTGCTGCTCTTTTAGCAAATTCTCTTAATTGGAAATTATTACTTGTGATTTCAGGAACATAAATTTTTCTACCAAAATAATTTTGAACAAAATAATTATTTTTGACAAAATGAGACATTTGTTCCATATATTCTTTAATTTCAGGATAATTATCAAAATATTTTTTTAAATATTCTACAGATTCTTGATGGGAAATATTAAGTCTTTGAGCTAAGGTAAAAGATTTAATACCGTAAATAATACTAAAATTAATTGTTTTAGCTTTATATCTCAATTCTTTAGTAACATTTAATTCTGGAATAGAAAATATCTGAGCTGCAGTAGAAGTATGTATATCTTTACCTTCGGCAAAAGCTTTTTGTAGCAATCTAACATTAGCAATAGCAGCTAATATTCTTAATTCTATTTGAGAATAATCACAAGAGCAGATCTTATAACCATCAGCTGCAATAAAAGCTCTTCTTATCATAGCTCCTTCAGGAGTTTTAATTGGAATATTTTGTAAATTAGGTTCTGAAGAAGTAATTCTACCTGTTGAGGTATATGTTTGTAAGAAATGGGAATGGACTCTTTTATCATTAATATCTACATATTTAGGGAGTGCTTTTGCGTAGGTATTATTTAATTTGGATAAATGTCGATATTGTAAAACCAGAGTTGCTATTTCATAATTTTCAAGGCTTAATTTTTCTAAAATATCAACATTAGTAGATAAATTTTGAGATTTTTGAGAAATTTTACTATATGGCAATTTTAATTTTTCAAATAATATTTGGGATAATTGTTTAGGAGATAAAATATTAAATTTTTCTTGAGAAATATCAAAGATTTTTTTTTCTAATTGAGAAATTTTAATAGAAAATTCATTAGAAATTTTTGATAAATAAGCTTCATCAAGAGATATACCCTCAACTTCCATTTGATATAATATGTAAGATATATTTCTTTCAATAAAATATAAAAAATATGCATTTTCTTTAACTAATCTTTGCTCAAGAGACTCATAAATCTTGTAATAAAATGGTAGATACCGATAATCATTTTCAAATTCGATATTTTCCCAATCAATATCAACTATAATTTTAGATATGTTCCTATTTCTTTTTCCAGAATTCACTACATAATCCATAAGTGCAATATCTTCACAAAAATCTATTCTTCCTTGCAATTTATGTAGTAGCTTTTTTAGATTAAAGGTAATTTTTTTAACTTCAGCTGAAGATAAAATTTTCCAAAATTTTTCCAGATTTAGTAGATCTTGATTTAAGTTTATTTGATAGATAAAATTATCTTTGTCATCTTTCTCAAAGAAAAGATATAAAAATTCAGATTCAGTGTCTGCATATATAGCTAAAAAATCGTTTTTTCGTACAAAATCTATTATCTCCAATAATTCTTCTTCTCTTGCTAATAAATATAACTCATATTTATCTTTTTCACTAAAAATTTCAGAAGAAATATTAATTTGAAATAAAGACTCAGCTCTTTTATATAAAGATTTAAAATGATATTTTTTTAAAAATTGTGAAATTTCCTTTCCATTATTAGGAACATGCCAAGAAGTTTCAACATTTTCTATATTTATATTATTCTTCAGACCAACTAATTCAAAAGATAGCAATAATTCTTCTTTAGAGTTTTCTAAGAGTTTTTTTTGCCTTAAATTGCTAATTTGATCTAAAGATTTTAACAAATTATTTATGTTACTAAATTCTTTTATTAATTTTGCTGCAGTTTTAATACCTATACCTTTTACTCCTGGTATATTATCAGAAGAATCTCCTAATAAAGATTGTAAATCTCTCATTTTATCAGGAGTAACTCCAAATTTAGAGACTACGTCTTCTTCGGATATAAATTTATTTTTGATAGGATCATATATTTTTATATATTTTCCTATTAGTTGAAACATATCTTTGTCAGATGAAATTATGATTACCTCATTCTCCAAATTAGATTGAAAACAGGCTAAGCTTGCTATTAAATCATCAGCTTCATAAAGTGAATTTTTTAGCACATTAAAATTAAATGAATTTAACATTTCATCAATAAGATTTAATTGATCTTTGAGGTTGCTAGGTAATTCAGGCCTATTTGCTTTATATTGAGGAAATAATTCATGTCTAAAATTCTTTTTACCGCTATCAAGCACTATAACTAATTGTTTAGGATCAAAATCCTTAATCAGTTTTAGCATCATGGAAGTAAATCCATATAAGGCTCCTACAGATTTTCCATTTACCATTAAGTCTTGATGTATGTGATATGCTCTAAATATGAATCCGTAACAATCAACAATTATAAGATTTTCTTTCATATCTAAATTTTGAATAATTTCATTAATGAATTAACATGAGGAAGATCAATGCCTTGAGGGATAAAATTTTTGATAAGATTTAAAGCATTAAAACCCTCCACTAAAATTGGATAATTTTCAATAAAATCAACATCAAAATCTTTAGCACGTACATTATAACCAAATTTATAATTTCTAGATTTTGTAGAATAATTTGTAACAATCAAATCTCCTAATATTCCATAGTTAATTAAACTATCTGTTTTGCCTCCGCAGGCGATCGATAATTTTTTGATTTCTTGAAGATATTCTACTAAAAGACTAGCATGAAAATTTTCTCCAAAATTTTCTTCATAGCTTAAAATACCAGATCTAATAGCAAAAATATTTTTTAATATAGATGCAATTTGCACTGTAATAATATTATCAGAAAAATTCATTATAAATTTTGATGAACCCAATTCTTTACTAAGAAATTTTGCAAATTCTAAATTAGGAGAAGAAATAGTAGCTGAAGAATATTTAGATTTAGCAATTTCATAAGCCAAATTAGGCCCAGAAATAAAAGCAAAATCATTTTCTAAAGATTTTCTAAATTTATCAGAGATAAGTTTGATAGGATTTTGAGAAAATCCCTTAGTAGCTATTAAAAATTTTGTATTTCTATCAATTCGAGAATCAATAAGACTGTCAATAACCATATCAAATGACTGAGAAGTTATAGCCAAAACAACAAGGTCAAAATTGTTAATATTTGGAACATAATCAATCGCTTTCAAATCTGGATGCAAAATAATATTATTTAAATATTTTGGATTTATATGTTTAAGATTAATATCTTGAGCAATTTGGGGATTTTTTGAGAATAAGGTAGTTTTTTTTTTTATACTACTGAAATAGGAAGCAAGAGCAGTCCCCCAGCTTCCAGCTCCATATACAAATACTGATTTTATAGTATCTAAATGCATTTTTAAATAATAGCCTTTAAATAGTTTTTGTTCCCAGATTCTGTTAGTTTAGCATTTAATATTTGTCCATAATATTTTTTGGAAATTTCCTCTTCTAATTTGACCGGAATAAAATTTTCTGTATGAGAAAATTTCCCTTGTTCAACTAATATTTGAGCTTTTTTTCCCATATGATTCTTAAAAAATATATTTTCTTGATTTTTTCCTTCTTCTATCAAAATAGCAACTCTTTTTTTAATTGTTTCTCTATTTATTTGAGGCATTCTAGAAGCGGGCGTTCCGCTATGAGCTGAATAAGGGAAAACATGTAAATATTGTATTTGAGCTTCAGAAATAAGATTTTTTGTTTCTTCAAACATTTCTTCAGTTTCTGTAGGAAATCCAGCAATAATATCAGCTCCAAATGCCACATCATGTCTAATTGATCTAAGATTATGACAAAAATCTATAATATCAGATCTTCTATGTCTTCTTTTCATTCTTTTTAAAATCATATCGCTACCAGCCTGCAAACTAATATGTATATGAGGCATAATTCTTTTTTGAGTTGCTATTAGATTAAACAGATCATCATCAATTTCAGCAAGATCTATTGAAGATAATCTTAATCTTTTTAATTCTGGAAAATTAATCAAAACACGTCTTATCATTTCAGATAAAGTAATTTTCACCTGTAAATCTTCTCCATAACATGAAATATCTATTCCTGTAAATATTATCTCTTTATATCCAATAGATATAAAATTACGTATTTGTTCTAATATATTCTCAATTTTAACAGATCTACTATTACCTCTACCAAATGGTATAACACAAAAGGTACATCTGTGATTACATCCATTTTGTATTTGCATAAAAGCTCTTGTTTGAGGCTGTATATTTTTTAATATAACTTCAGAAGATATTGTTTTAATATCCATTATATTTCTGACAGCAATCTTGCTTTTGAAATCTAAGTTTCCATTAGAGAAATTTTGATTGATATTATTATTAGCATCTAAATAATATTTACTATCAAATTTTTCTTCATTACCTATAACTTTGCTTACTTCTTTCATTTCAGCAAATTCTAAAGGGTCTTTTTGAGCAGCACAACCAGTAACAATTATTTTTTTATGAGGATCTTTTTTTTTTAACTTTCTAATAGCTTTTTTAACAGAATTTTTCGCTTCGTTAGTGACAGTACAACTATTAATAATTACAGTATCTTTGAGATTACTATTCTCTAATTTTTCTTTTATAACTCCTGTTTCAAAAATATTTAGACGACATCCAAAAGTAATGATCTGAAAATTGTCTTTTGTATTAGACATAAAGAATTCTACCCTATAAATAAATCTCCTTGAAAAATATAATTTGCTCTACCCTGTATAAGAACTTCTTCCAGAGAATTTATGCTCATCTGTAATTCTCCTAAGGGAAAAATAATTTTAACTTGATTTTCAATAAATCCTAATTTACGTGCTGCTGCAAAACTAGCGCTTGCACCACTTCCACAAGCTAAAGTAAAGCCACTACCTCTTTCCCAGACGTTTAGATAAATGGCATCATCTTTTTTATAAGCAAAATTCACATTAATTCCTCCTTGAACAATAGTTTGAAGTTGACTCCCTATAATTTTTTGATCTTTCATATCCAATTTTACAAAAAATACTAGATGTGGATTTGCTACATCAACATAGCAGATTTCTTTAGGGTCTATATTATAAGAGGAAAAGAAACTATATAAATCTTTCAAATTTTCCAATTTTTTTATATTGAGATTAGGAGATCCTATATTTATAGAAATTACATCACTGCTTAAATATTTTGTTTTTACAAGATGATTATTTATTCTAATAGATAGTTCTTGTAAATTAAATTTATCAAAAAATATCTTGGCAAGGCAGAAACAAGCATTACCACACATATCAGCTTCAGAACCATCTTTATTGAAAATTAGCATAGAAATTTCTTTATATTGGCTAGATTTTTTGTATATTATAAGCTGATCGCAGCCAACTGATGTATGTATATTAGAAATGCTAGAAGCTAAAATCTTATAATTTAAATTAAGATGTAATAACTCATTTTCATCAATAATTACAAAATCATTACCAAGTACATGCATCTTATGTACAAATATTTTTTTCATTCTAAGCTAAATATAAATTTTAGATTTTTTACTTCTACGATAGGAAAAGCATCATTACTATACAATAAATAGAATATTTAAGATATGATTATAAATCATGTTAAAAAATAAAAACATAAAAATTTTATAATTTTTGCTATGGCTTGTAAAGAAAACATAATATCTGTACTTAGTGATTTGATATCTTTTAAAACAGACATTCCTGAGAATTCTTTAGCTGCTATAAAATATATAGCACAGCTGCTTGAGAAATCTGGTTTTATATGCGATATACAAATTTTTGGTACAGAAAAAATTCCTAATTTATATGCAATTTGGGGACATAAAAAGCCAAATATATGTTTTGCAGGACATGTAGATGTTGTAGGAGCATCTTCTGATTGGTGTACTAATCCATTTAAATTAGAAATAAGAAATGGCAAAGTTTACGGCAGAGGAGTAGCTGATATGAAAGCAGCTCTTGCATGTTCTATATCTGCAGCTTTGGATATGATTAAACTATATAAAATCTCAGACAAAATGAGCATAAGTTTCTTAATTACAGGAGATGAAGAAGGAAAAGCTGAAAATGGAACTAGAAAAATGTTAGAACATATAAAAGAGAGATATGATATGCCAGATTTATCTATCTTAGGTGAACCAACAAGCGAGCATCAAATTGGAGATACAGTTAAAATTGGTAGAAGGGGAAGTATCAATTTTCAATTGAAAATTCGAGGCATAGAAGCACATGTAGCATATCCAGAAAAAGCTGAATATGCTTTAGAAATAGCATTAAATATTTCAAGAGAGTTATTGATTCAAAATCAATATTTTAGCAACTCTACATATTTAACAATTACAAATATTTATACAAATAATAAAAATAATAATGTAACTCCAAGTAAAGTAATATTAGAATTTAATATAAGATTTTCAAATCAATTTACTCCAGATTCTTTAAACAGGGAAATCTCTTCAATTATCAAAAAACATTCTCAACATTTTGAGTTGACATATCACTGTAACTCTCTTCCATTTCAACAAATAGCTAATGCAAAAATACAAAATTTTCACAAAAAAATAGAAGAAATAACAGGTTTGAAGGCTCACTTTTCTAATAAAGGAGGTACTTCCGATGCTAGATTTATATCCAAATATTTTCCTGTAATAGAATTTGGACTTTTTTCTAACCAAGCTCATAAAACTAATGAAAATGCTAAATTAGTAGATATCAATAAATTATATGAGATATATTTTCAGTATTTAAAAACTTTACTGTAATCAACATGGTCAATAAAGTTATAGCAAATAAAATTTTTCAAATATTTGAAGAAGAAAATCCAAGACCTACAACAGAATTAATATTTCAAGATGAATTTACATTACTCATATCTGTTATCTTATCTGCAAGATCAACAGATAAGTCTGTAAATAAAGTTACTAAAGAGCTTTTTAAAAATTATAATACAGCAGAGAAAATTTTACTTCTTGGGGAATCCAAGTTAATTCAGTATATCAATAAAATTGGATTATTTAATAATAAAGCTAAAAATATTATTGCTACTTGTCATCTGTTAGTGAATAAATATAATTCTAAAGTCCCTGATAAATTTGAAGAACTAATTACGCTTCCAGGAGTCGGTAGAAAAACAGCTAATGTGATTTTAAATACATTATTTAATCAAAATACTATAGCAATAGATACTCATGTCTATAGAGTTAGCAGAAGAATAGGCCTTGCTCAATCAGACTCTCTAAAAATATTAGAGCAAGAGTTAATTGAAAATATTCCCTATAAATGGATCAAAAATCTACATCATTGGTTAGTTTTACATGGTCGATATATTTGTAAAGCTAGAAATCCTTCATGTCATCTCTGTAAAATTAATGTCTATTGTAAATATTATAAAAATAACTTTCTTTCATTAATGTAACAAAATATTATTTTTATAAATATGTGACATAATAAACATATTTAATCAGTTTATTTTTGGAGTTTTAGTGATTCTAGTTAAAATATGAAAATGCTTTAAACAAGAGGCCAGAGCCGGAATCGAACCGGCGCATGAAGGATTTGCAGTCCTCCGCATTTCCACTTTGCTACCTGGCCTAAATTAGATACAGCTGAGAGGACTTGAACCCCCAACCTTATGATCCGTAGTCATACGCTCTATCCAATTAAGCTACAGCTGCTCAGCATAGTAAATTATCAGATAATTTTTCAGATAACAAGTTTGTTTTTTATCAATATCGAATTATTGAATTGGATATAAAAAACATTAAATTTTTTACTAAAAATTTGCGTATTAGTTAGAATTATTCTTAAATAAATTAATAGAAATAATAAATAATATTTTAATAAAAAGAGGTCAAATTATTATGGCAAAAGAAGAAAATAAACAAGAAACGGAAAATGTAATACAAGATAAAAATAGTCAATTTACAGATGAAAGGAAAGTTAGTGCAGATAAAATTTATGCCGGAGTTGCAAATTTTGCTTTTGCTGCACAGAATTCAGAAACCTCAGCAGAAGAAGCATCAGCTCTATCTTTATCTCAAACAATAGAAAAAGACTTTTTAAAAACTGTACAAAATGAACTTCAGGATAAAGGATGGGATATTAGTACAGTTAATGATTATGCATTTTCTACTGCAGTAGATGCAAGTATTGCTAAAAATGCTTCTTTAATGACAGACACTGTAAAAAGAATAGAGAAAAATCATACATCTTTAACAGAAGTAAATAAAAATACTCCTGCAGTAAAAAAAGAACTAAAAAATAATTATGAATATTTACAAAATATAGAAAAAAATTTTTGTAACAATGTTTTAGAAGATGTGAGGCATGATTTTTTTGAACATCAAATAAAAATCTCAACAAATGACAATAATGCTAATAAAAAAAGGATATTTGAACAAGCGTTTAATAATTCTGTTAAACAAAATCCTGAATTTTCCCAAGCATTAAAGGGAGTTTTACAAAATGTTCAAACAAATAAAGAACTTTTAGAAGATGCTAAAGAAAACATTTCTTTTGCTTATAAGAAAAAGAAAGAAATCACTAATGTTATTTCAAATAATTTAAAGAAGTTATCAAGAATAGGAAAAACTGCTTGGCAAAAATTTTCTTCCTTTATGAAGTCTGTTTATGATAAAGGAAAAAATGCTGTTAAATATGTAGGTCAAAAATTAGTTGACTTTTATCATGGTGTAACTAAGGCAATATCTAATTTAACAACAAATGTTAAACAATCTGCACAAAAGTTAGGGAATAAAATGTCTAGTAAATTTAGTTCTTCTTCAAACAAAGGACCTCAAAAAGATATAGATAAAAAACCAACTGTTACAGCTTAATAAATTTTAATAGGAAAGTTATATATAATTTTTTTTATTGCTTCGTCCTCATTTGCATTGAGGACGAAGCCGTAATAATGTGAGATTTATTTTCCCATATCTCTATTAGGGCGTTTCTCTTCAAAATAGTCCAGTAAATTGTTTTCTACTTAGAATAAGAAAGATAGAAGGAAACGATCAAATTGCTAATATCAAATATATGTTTGTATTTCTATTCAAAATGGAGTAGATATAGCAGTATTTACCTTAAATTAATGCTAAAAAAATCATTGAAAGAAATTGATGAAATGGTAGATCGAGGTGAGATATGATATTTAAATTTTTATTAATTTTTATTAATATATTTTTTACGTTTCCATCAGTTTGGCATCGGTACAATATTTGCAGAGGTAAAAGATTTTGGAAGGAGAGGACATATTTTCCCTATAAAAGAAAAATCTATGCTAGATGAGATTAAAGCAAAGGCACAAAAATTTGCCATTTCAGACGATTTTCGTAGGCTCCAAAGTGAATTTAAAGACCGCGCAAAAAAATCAGCAAACAGACCAAAGAAAGTGGAGGGGTTAGAGAAGGCAACAGAACACAGGATTTGGTATGTAGATCCTACATATTTGCAACCAACGGACATAAAAGACAATGAAGGAAAGGTAATAGTAAAGGCTGGAACCAGTGTAAATCCTCTAGAAAATTTTTCTTGGGAAGAAAATTGGATAGTGATAGATGGAGATGATGAAGTCCAAGTTTCTTGGGCGCTCGAGCAAAAAGGAGATATAGTTCTTACAAATGGAGCTCCACTAGAGCTTGCAAACACTCATAATAGATATTTTTACTTTGACCAAAATGGGGAAATTAGTAAAAAACTCAGATTGAGATTTTTGCCAACAATAGTTTCGCAAGAAGATTTTTTCATAAAAATTGAGGAATTTGCTTTATGAAGAAATTTTTACTCATTATAGTTTTCATTCCAACTCCAATTTTTGCAACAACAAAATGTGTAGGCAAGTTCCCAAATCCATTTACTGATGTGTGCTGGAATTGTATGTTTCCTTTGAAAATTGCAGGTGCAAACTTTAAAGCTAATGAAATCCCATTAAACACGCGCTCTAAAATTTCTCCCCCACCGTAAGTGTGAATCTCTAACGTTAAATTCTCCATATCAAACCCTCTGAGATAGTAATTTTCTGTATGTCGCCTCAAAATGGTGAGATAGTAAACGCAACTCCACAAATCATTATAAACGGAAAAATTTTTGACGGAGATTATGAACAACTGAATTTTTTGTTAAAGCATATTACATGAAAGAAAAAAGAGAACATTTTGGAAAATATTTTGCATATGAGTCTTTTGATGAGCAAAATTCCCTTTTTGTGAACTACTCGCCCCTAAAGGAGCGAGTAGTTCACGAATTTAGGAGGAAGATGATTGTGCAAAAATTGTTCTCGAATGATAGGGTCTTTCATTCCACTTTTGAAGAAAGCATCATAACTAGGAATTTTTTCTTTTTGAAAATTCTTTCTTTTACCTTTAGAATCAATTATCTTATTCATATAATTTCTTTTATTTGCTTTTTGAATAGTTATATCTAAATATTATAACTCAGAATAGAATATTAAACAAGGTTTTTCATGAAAATTTAAGATTTTATAGCTTTAAAAAACAGGATTTTAAAGAAAAATACAACAAATATTTTTCTTCCTTGAATATTAGATATATTTTTAAAGCTAAAAAATCATTTATATTTTTATAATTTTTGTAAAATTACTACAATTGTAAATATTATGAAAAACATTAAGAGATTTTATAATTATGTAACATAATATACATATATTTAATAAAATATCCCTAAGATTGTTACTTATTTTGATTAATAAATATAAAAAACATAAAAATTTTTACTAAAAAATTGTTTATTTGTTAAAATTATATTTTAATATTTATTAATGGAAATATGGATAACGTTTTTATTAATGAATAGAGGTCAAATTAATTATGGCAGACGAAAAACAACAACAAACAACAGAAAATTCAACCACAGACAACAGACCTGGGTTTTTGAGTTCAGCAGCATCTTTAATAACAAATGCTGGGAGTACTCTTTTTAATGGAGTAAGCAATGCAGCTAATAGATGGTATCAATCATCTGAAACAAGTGCCAATGATTCAGAAAGTTCTTACGATTTTACAAATGAGTCTAGATCGGATCAAATATCTTCATCTATGTCAGAGTCTTCAGTTATATCAAGTTCAGTTGTAGACACATCTCAAATAGAAGAAAAATTCTTAACAACTATCAAAAATGAACTTAATGATAAAGGATGGGATGTTAATACAATTGATAATTACAAATTTTCTGCTGCAATAGATGGAAGTATTGCTAAAAATGCTTCTTTAATGCAAGATTATTTAGAAAGAGTAAGTAAAAATCTTACATCTTTAACAGAAGTTAATAAAAATTCTCCTGCAGTCAAAAAAGAACTAAAAAATAATTTAGAATTTGTAGAAAATATAGCAAAAAACTTTCATAATAGCGTTCTAGAAGATGTAAGGCATGATTTTTTTACACATCAGAAAGAAATTGTAACAAATCTTAATAATGCTAATAAAGAAAAGATATTTGAACAAGCGTTTAATAATGCTGTTAAAAAAAATCCTGATCTTTCTATGTTTTTAGATGAACAATTAACAACTACTTCAGAAGATAAAAAAATGATAGAAGATGCTAAAATGAATACTTCTTTTCTTTATAAGAAGAAGCAAGAATTAAATAACATTATTTCAAAAAATTTAGCGAAATTATCAAAAATAGGAAAAACTGCTTGGCAAAAATTTTCTTCTTTTATGAAATCTGTTTATGATAAAGGAAAAAATGCTGTTAAATATATAGGTCAAAAATTAGTTAATTTTTATAATGATGTCACTAATTCGATATCTGATTTAACAAAGAATGTTAAGCAATCTGCACGAAAATTAGGAAATAAAATGTCTAATAGTAGTTTTTATTCAAACAAAGGACCTCAGAAGGATAATAACAATCAAAAACCACAGGTTACAACTTAATCAAATTGAGTAAAATATTTTTATATAATATTTTTTTAAGCTTCATCCTCATTTACATTGAGTATGAAGCTTTCTGATGCAGGTTATTTCTACATATCTAAATTAGATTGCTTCTTTTCAATATAGCCCAATAAATTGGTTTTAGTACCAAAATCAAGCTCTGTATATGACATAACAAAGATAGAAGGAAGAAATTTTTTGACTAATTTGCTAACATAAAAGCGTAGATTTGCATTTACCATTAAAACTGGAGTAGATTTGATAGTGGTATTTATTAAGAATTTGCTGAAAACATCTCCTAATTCCTTTATAAAATCTTTTATTTGAGATGGTTTTAAGTCAGAAAATGCTGATGCTGAATCTGTAGCAGATTTTTCTAAAAAAATATTTTCCCATTCATTAGATAGCAGGATAATTTGTATTACATTTGAGTCATCCTTGTATTGATTTGTTATTTGTCTTGATAATCTTGTTCTTACGAATTCTGTTATTTTTGATATTTCTTGAGTATTTTTAGCTATTTCAGAAATTGCTTCCAAAATTAAGGGAAGATTTTTTATTGAAATAAATTCCTTCAAAAGATTTTTTAAGACTTTTTGTATAAGAGCCACAGATGCGATATCTGGTACCAAATATTTGACCAATGCTTTATTTGAACCATCTATATTATGAAGTAAACTATCTACAATGTCATATGAAAGAAATTCTGTAATATGATCGATAAGAGTATTTTTTAGATGCATCAAAATAACTTTTCTATAATACAAAATTTGTACATCCATTTTTTCTGCTTTATCTTTATTATAGCCAGCAACCCATTTTTCATACATAGAAAATAACGTAGGATAATTTTTTTCTCCTTCTAATTCTTTGATTTTTTTCTCTTCATTGGTGAATGCTAGATATTTATTGTCTTTAGCGTGAGATGTACTAATAAGTAAATCTTGTATTTTAATTGAATATTCATCAGATCCGATCTCGTAATTAGGTTCTATCTTTATATTAGGTATTAGGAAACCATATTTACGAGCTATTGAATTTCTCGTATTTTGAATCTCTTGTAAAAATGAAGAGTCTATTATAATATGTGCAAGATTTAACCCTAATTCAAGTTTTATGATATCAAAAGATAATATATTTTCTGCAGAATTTTTATCTATAATTTTTGAATGTATTTTATTTTTTTCTTCCTTTTTATACCAATTTTTTATTACAACATTAAAATAACCTATAGCAAATATAGAAGCAGATATACATAAAAAGATAAAAAATGGTAGTCCAGGTAAAAATCCCATAAAAAATATTATAGATGCTGTAATAAATAGCGTTATGGGGTATTGGCCTAACTGACTGAAAATCAATTTATCCGCTGAACTTGTTGAACCTGCTTTAGTCACTAAAAGACCAGCAGAAAGAGAAATAAGTAAAGATGGAATTTGTGATACTAATCCATCTCCTATTGTTAATATAGAATAAGTAGTGATAGCAGAGGAAAAACTAAGATTTCTTTGTATAATACCAACTATCATTCCTCCAATAAGATTTATAAATGTAATTATTAAACCTGCAATAGCATCACCTCTGACAAATTTATTTGCTCCATCCATTGCTCCATAAAAAGAACTTTCATTATTCAAATTTTTACGCGCTGCTCTTGCTTGATCTTCTGTTATTAAACCATTGTTAAGATCAGAATCTATAGACATTTGTTTTCCTGGCATAGAATCTAAAGTAAATCTCGCTGCCACTTCAGCGATTCTTCCTGAACCTTTAGTAATCACTATGAAATTAATTAATGTTAATATTAGAAATACTATCAATCCAATTACTACATTATCCTGCATGACAAAATTTCCAAAAGCTTTAATTATATTGCCTGCTGCTAGGTCTCCTTCATGTCCATGAGCTAAAATAAGTCTAGTTGTTGCTATATTTAAAGCTAATCTAATAAGAGTAGTAATTAGTAAAATTGTAGGAAAAACGCTTAATTCTAAAGGGCTTTTTATGAATAAAGTGCTAATTAACACTATAAATGATATAGAAATAGAATATGCTAATAATAAATCTAAAAATACTTTTGGTATAGGGAATAATAATACTATCAATATTCCAAATACTCCTCCAACTAAAGAGAATCCTGAATATTTGGAAAGATTATCTAAAGCTGTTTGCATAAAAATGATTATTTCGGTTTTGCTTTATTAAGTTAATTGTTGATTATATTTTTTGAATCTGTAAAACAGAATTAGCAAATTATTTCCTTGCTCAAATATTATTTAATGATAACAATATTACAACTGAGTAAAAAAATAAGAATTCTAATCTAAATATTAAATATTTTATAGATGTTCTTTTTTAAGTTTTTTGTAATTGGTAATATGCATCCATTTGGAGTCCTTATTTTTTAGTTCTAAGATCTATATTAAGGAATTTTCTTATTATGACTATCTAATTCTATAGTAATTTTCTTTTAGGGCTTCTGATTCTAGAAAAATTAAGTTATTTGTACATTGTTAATAAAATGTATTATTGAATTAGTTGAGGAGATTGAAGGAGCAGATAAATTAATAGAGACTCTACTTGTAAAGGATTTGTTAAAAATATCCAATGATATTTGGTATAATCCAAACAGCACTCAGAAAGAAAAGGATAAGAATGGATATAACATGTTATCGTTAGATCAAGCATGTAGTGATTTTGTAGTAAAAAGTATAAGAAGAAATGCTAATAAAGATTCAGGACAAAAGAAAAGCATCAGGGCTAAAACCAATAAATGAAGAAGATTTACATTTTACAAATTTGTGTTCTAATTCCCTTGTAAATATAACATATAAGATTAAGGAGGATTACAAGGATTCTCTACAGGTTCGAATCAAAACATATTGGAACACCCCAGAAGGTAAAGTAGCAAATTTTGAATTTTTTAGTAGCAAGATGAAACCTACAGAAAAAATGTATCAGAAGAACAGTAGTAACACTGTAGAAGGTAACACTGTAAAAGCAACAAAGTATCCCGCTCAAAATCATATCAGGAGGATGAAAGTCAAGAAGTTGTTTGTTGTGTGCAGGTAGTATAGAAAATTCAGATCAAGCAACTCTTGATTAAAATCTATTTTTTAGATTTGCGTTTTTTTCTTCCTGATTCTAAAAATTTTTCAGTTACTCGAAAAAGGGAAGCGAGAAAAATATGTAAGAAAAAAATTACTAAAAAAATAAAAGGTAAGTACAATTTTTTAAAATTATTGAATAAAGGGTGCATTAATTGAAACAAACATGTATTATATTTTTTCAAAAAATATATATGATATATGATATATGATGTTATGGAAAATATTAATAATAATGCAAATAGCCATTCCAGAAGTTTTTTTGAAATCTCATCAGACAATATCACTGAATCAGGTTTTAGCTCTTTATCTCTTTTTCCTATCATTCCATTATCTCTAAATTTTCCTCTTTTAACTAGCAGAACATTAGTAAATGAAGGAAAAACTTTTCTAAAAATTTTTCAGTTACTCGAAGAAGGGAAGGAAGAAAAATATATAAGAAAAAATTTACTAAAAAAAACAAAACGTAAGGACAATTTTTTAAAATTTCTAAAAGATTTCAAACACTTGTATCATGTCGAAAATGACACAAGTACAAAATTAGAAATATTAGCAAAATTTAATAGCTTAATAGAATTAGGTATTATATTTCCAAGAGATTTTTTAACAAGAGCTTCAAATCCTATATTACCAATTACACATTTGTTAAAAGATGGTAATTTTGAGATGCTAGAATTTCTTATTGATAAAGGTCTTTATGAGAAACAAGATATTGTACAAAAAAAAAAGAAGTCTCCTATTAAGTCTCCTATTTTAGATACTATCATAATACATAATAATCTGGAAATATTAAACAAATTGATAGATAAATCTATTATATTCAAGAAACATCTTACAGTCCATCATACATCAAGTACAGTATTTAATACATATCTAAATTATCTCTTATATAACAACACTAAACAAGAGCTCCAAGACAAATTGCTTTCCAGGATACCAAGTCTAAAATATAATATCACAAAAGTTAACCAACATTGCAAAATATCGCTAAACAGATAGGATTAAAAATTAGTAAAGATGAGGAAGGACATAATATTTTAACTCTTCAAGACATTAACATTCTAGCAAATCATATGCAAGTTATATGTAAAACATTTGTCTTATAAAAACAAGAGTTTGTTCATCAAAGATATCTTGTCTCGATTTCTTCATAGACAAGAATTTAATTTTTTGGTTGAAAAACATGAGTCCAAACTAGTATCTATTAATGATACTGAATATCTTAAATTATCTTCGATAGAAGGTAAAATGACAGCTTTTCTTTCTAAAAAAGATGCAGATCAGATATCTTTAAGATTTGTATCTGAAGCAATTAAATGTATAAAAGAAGATTCTAGTTTACAATTATTGTATAAACATAATGTTACCAATTTACTAACAACAATTATTACAAGTGAAATTCATGTTTGTGATATTCATTATTTATTTGAAGTGTTAAAAATAGTTACTTTAACTTTAGATAAAGAAATGTTACTTGAAATTTTTAGCTCAACAAAACCTTTCCTTACAAGAATTTCTGATTTTTCTCAAAGAATATATGATCCTCCGCCATATAAAATTATTGAAAATTTATTGAGTGATTATAATACCTTAGAAGAAAATCAAGCTCTTCGAACAATTTTAGAATTATTAAATGAAAAAATAAATATAGATTATTCAGATTTATTAAATGAATTGAATATTAAAATAATTGAGCAGCAGATAATTCTCAGTAATGAATATCAGACGTTTGATGATAAAGAGATTAGTAACCATGTAGAATTAGTAGCTGAAACATCTGAAATATCTGATAATGTAGAAATTTGTTCTTAATTAATTGATATTTCAGGTGACCATATAGAAAATCTAGAAAATTTTTTCTAAATCATACAACAAATGACTATTAGGTTAGCAATATTTTTTATGTGAACTATTTATATTTGCTATTTGTATTTTTCTTCAAAGAATTAGAGTCTAAGATAATAAATAATTTTTTATCACTATATTTTGTTTGTTTTCTTATCTTTGACTTTTCTTTGTAATTATTGAAGAGCTATTTAATTTTTGATTTGTTTTTTTAATCATTAGCGACTGTTATTTGTACTAAAGTAAGGAATTGCTAATATCATAAGCAATAGCTTTTTTAAAATTTTTACATAGTTTCAATTAGCGGATGCAGACTGTTTACATGTGCTTTTTGTAATTATATGCAGTATTTAATCTCTATTATCAGTAGTATTACATTTTTCCCCTGTCCATTTTCTCTTGTTTAAGATTATTATATTTTGTACAATATCAATATTACTTGAGAAAAGAATGATTTAAGCCGTTGCTCCAGCTGAAAGCAATATTTTTCTAAAAATTTCAGCTAATTTAGGAGACTTATAATTTTCTAATAATATAAGAGGAGTGAAAAGATTCTTATCTCTATGATTAACATCTGCTCCTGATTGTATCAATAATACAACAACTCTTGTTATTTTTGAAATTAATTCCTGATCTTCACCTTTAGAGAAATCTATGAACACTCTATTTTCTATTGAATCTCTATGTATATCATAAGTATTCATACCAGCTTCGCTAATATCAAAAATTTTTGACTTCTGGAAAACTTTTAAAGCTACCATCAGAGCAGTTTGGCCCAAATTATCCTGATAATTAATATCAGCTTTGTGATGAATTAAATATCTTACTCTATCATAGTCATTAGACTCTGAAGCTTGAATTAAAGGAGTTTGTCCATTAATATTTTGGACATTTATTTCTGCTCCAAATCTGACTAACATATTTATCAATTTTGGTTCCGCCTTCAAAGCATCAGGATCTAATATTAGATGTCCCATAGTTCCAGTGAACTCTCTTTCTTGTTCTAAAGAATATACATTGTAATTTTCTAATAAAGAATTTTGTATAGGGGTTAGAAGAGATGTATTTCCTTTATTATCTTTTTGGTTAACATTAGCACCAGCTTTTAGCAATATTTTTGCTTGTGATATATTACCAAATTTGGAAGCTATAATAAGTGCTGTTTCTCCTTGATCATTTTGTTGATCTACAATTGCTCCTAATTTGATTAGAAGCTCTGTTACTTCTTGGGAATTTTTGGTTGCAGCAGCAAACATTAGAGCCGTCCATCCATTTTGTTGGGTAAGATTTATATCAGCACCTGCTTTGATTAACAAATTACATACATTATATGAGTTTGTATAAGCAGAACTCATTAGAGCGGTCCATCCCTTCTTATTTTGCTGATTAACATTTGCTCCACTTTTAATAGCAAATTCTGCTATCTTGATAGCATCATATCTTGATGCATAAATCAAAACTTCTAATTCTGTTCCATTTAACTGACTATAATATAAAAATTGCTCTAAATTATCTTTTTCAGCAGCTTGTGTTATAGCTTCTTTTCTTTCTTTATCAGATAAAGCATAAATAACATTTGTCAAAATTAATGACAAAATAATTATTTTTTTCATTATATTCAATATCATAATTAAATTTTGAAGATTTTAAGTTTAATTTCAAATATCGTGAAACTCTTGTTATTCATTATGTGAGTAGTAAAAAACAATCGATTAGTTATACTATATTTTGATTGAAGGTCAAGTAACAATGTTTCTTTTCTAAAAAGCTGCAGATCAAATTATCTATTTGAAGAATTAAAATTATTTGTTTTAACTTTAGATAAAGAAATCAGTTACTTGAAATTTTTTTAGTTCAACAAAATTTTTGCTTACAGCAATTGATGATTTTTATAAAAGAACATATGATCTTTCACAATATAAAAAACTATCCAAAATTTATTTAATGATCACTAATATTTTAGAGAAAAATCAAGTTCTTAAAAAACATTAGAGTTATTAAAATGAATTGAATATATGGATAATTGTAAAGCAAAATACTCTTGATAATGTCATAAACATAACAATCTTAAGAAAAAGCATTTATGAATCATAATTTGCTATATGGTTTTTAATATTTATCTTAACTAAAAAATTTTATACCCTTGACCAAAAATTTTGTACCAAACTCTCTTCTTTAGGAGTAAATAGAGCAAAATTAGGTTGAAAGCAGTGTTATAGGAATATTGCTTTATTAATTATGTATTTTGAATACAAATTTTACGAATTACTAATTATAATTCTTTTACATAAAATAATAGAGATTTCACAAATGATCTTGCTTTTTTAGGTTAGATATAAGAGAGTCTTATGTTGTAGCTAAACTTACGTATTTTTTCAAATAATAAAGAAATGGTTTTTACATACAAAACAATTCAATATTATTATGATTCTGCAGAAGATATGGAATGTTAAGAAAAATTGTTAGATTTCTTATCATCATCTGAAGGAGATTTGGCATCATTATCATCTTTAGATTTATTATTATCTTTCATCTCAGAATTATTATTTTTTTCAGAAAAAATTAGATTATTTATTTGTTTTCCAGTTAAAGTTTCTTCTTTAATCAAAGCATTAGCAAGAATATGTAATTTTTCTAAATTGTTAGTTAGGATTTTTTTTGCTAACTGATATCCTTCATCAACTAGATATTTTACTTCAGAATCTATTAAGTCAGCAGTTTTAGCAGAGATTTTTTTATTACTATTATTACCTGAATACATATCTTCTTGAGAGTTACCCAAAAATATAGGACCTAATTTTTTACTCAATCCCCATTCTGTAACCATAGAATGAGCCATATTAGTGGCCATTTTTATGTCTGATGACGCGCCAGACGTAACCTTATCTTCTCCAAATATTATTTCTTCAGCTACTCTTCCAGCCATAGCTACAGTAATGTCAGCTTTCATTTTTTCTAGAGTCATAGAAAATCTATCTCTTTCTGGTAATCTCATAACCATACCAAGAGCCCTTCCTCTAGGAATTATAGTAGCCTTATGTATAGGATCAGATGCAGGAGAAAAAACTCCAACCAAAGCATGTCCACCTTCATGATATGCAGTTAATTTTTTTTCCTCCTCAGATAAAGCTAAAGATTTTCTTTCTACCCCCATTAATACTTTGTCTTTAGCATCTTCCATATCTTGCATATCTACAATTTTTTTTCCAGATCTTGCTGCTATTAATGCAGCCTCATTAACTAAATTTTGTAAATCCGCACCAGAGAATCCAGATGTACCTCTAGCAATGATTCTTGGATCAATTTCAGAAGCATTATATTTTATATGTTTCATGTGAACTTTTAATATTTGTTCTCTTCCATTAATATCTGGATTAGAAACAGTAATTTGACGATCAAATCTTCCAGGTCTTAATAAAGCGGGATCAAGTACATCAGGTCTATTAGTAGCAGCAACGATAATGACTCCTTCATTTACTTCAAAACCATCCATTTCTACGAGCATCTGATTTAAGGTCTGTTCACGCTCATCATTACCACCTCCAAGACCTATTCCTCTATGTCTACCAACTGCATCTATTTCGTCTATAAAAATTATACAAGGAGCATTTTTTTTACCTTGTTCGAACATATCTCGTACTCTACTAGCACCAACTCCTACGAACATTTCAACAAAATCTGAACCAGAAATGCTAAAAAATGGAACATTAGCTTCTCCTGCAATAGCTTTTGCAAGTAATGTTTTCCCTGTCCCAGGAGGGCCTATTAATAAGCATCCTTTTGGTATTTTACCTCCTAATTTTTGGAATCTCATTGGATTTCTTAAAAAATCTACAATCTCACTCAATTCTTCTTTTGCTTCATCAATGCCTGCAACATCATTAAAGGTAATTTTAGGACCTTTATCAGAAGCTAATTTAGCTTTCGATCTACCAAATCCCATACCTCTACTTCCTCCTTGTATTTGTTTCATAAAAAAAATTCCACTTCCTATTAAAAATAACATAGGGAACCAAGAAACAAATATACTAAACAAAGAATTCATTTTAGTATCCGGTGGTATAACATCAACATAAATACCAGTAGAGATAAGTTTTTGTACTACATCATGTGCGTATTCTCCTCCATAAGTAGAAAAATGTGAGCCATCTACTAAATTACCTTCTATAAATCTCCCTTGTATTTTTAGAGCATTAATTTGTTTATTGTTAACTTTATAAAATAATTCAGACAAAGATAATTTTTGACTATTGCTTTTAGAACCATCCCATTGGAATAGATTGAATATGATGATTGCAAAAATGAAAATTATGATCCATGTTACTATATTTTTTCCTTGAGCATTCATATGTTTTTACCAATAGTAATGTGTAAATCGAAAAATAAAATTAGGTTTAAAGATAGTATAAAAACTTTTCTCCTTGCAGCAAACCCAATAGTTAATATGGGGTATTATTAGAGATTTTTCAAGGTTAAAAATTACAGGAAGTGAAAATAATATTTTTTTACACAAAGACCTGTTAAGATTTAGTTCTTGTAACTTATGTTCTTGAACAAAAAGCTTGATAAAATTATACAAATTATCTTTAGATTTTAAATATCTATTATAAAAATAATATAAAGAGCTGATTTGTAAAGAAAAAGAATCTTTTTGAGATTCATTTTTATTAAAATTTGATTCAGACTTATGATTTTTATCATGAAAATGAAATCTTGTGTCCCAAAATTGGGAAATATTTATAAAATTTTTAAAATTTTCTTCTTGATTTGGTATTTTTAAATAATCTTTATAAAAGAAAATGTATTTTTCAAATTTTTCTAAAACTATCCCATGTATATTTCTTATTTCAAAAACATTCATGTCTGTATTTAGTAAATGCATTAGATTCTGAATATTTCTGTATCTAGGTGTATGTTTTTTCGCACTTACCATTGTAATTACGTAGATTAGTAATTGAATTTTTAATTCTGAAGAAATATTTTTAATTTGTTGTAAATTTAAAATAGCGAAACCTGAATTAAAAATTTTAATGGATTTTGCTATAAATATAATTAATTTATTAGATAATGATCTAGAAAAATTTTCTATTCTTTTTAGCTTTTTAAGTATTTGAGGTTTTAAATTTTGTAATAGTAATTTTTTTCTTACCCGATTTCTTTTATATTTATCTGAAAAATTTGAATGATCTTGGAAAAATTCTAATTTATTTTGATTAAGAAATGCTAATATTTGGTCTTTAGATAAATTAAACATGGGTTTCAAGATTTTTATGTCATTTATAAAATTGATATAATTTGGACTCAATCCTAATACACTTGATTTACGATCTTTACGAATAATGTAATTTTCTACATAATCATCTTGATGATGACCTACAAAAAGATTAGAAATAGATAGTTCTTTACATTTTGTTGTCAATAATTCATATCTAGCATCTCTTGCTCTAGATTGAATGTTAGAATTATTTACATTGTGTAGCCATTCTAATAAAAAAAATTTTGCATGTAGTTTTTTTGCAAAATTTTCTGCGAACTCTAATTCTTTTTGAATATTGTTACGTAGATGGTGATTAACTGTTAATATAGTAATTTGAGCTTGAGGATATAATTTCCTTAAAATGAAACTTAAGACTACAGAATCTGATCCAGCTGAAAGAGCTATTGCAAAATTACTAGGTAGTTCTAGGTTAAATTTTAAAATTCTTAAATTGGTTAAAATTTGATGTAGTAACATTTTAGTGTTTTTTCAATTATTTTGGATAGAAATTTCTTTACATTATGTTTTTCTAGGATCAAAAATTTACTATTTTTGATTGAAAAAAAATAATTTTTGACAATATTATAACAAATTAAATAGAAAAAATTTCTTTGATATTTTGTAAAAAATTCCCTATGATGATTTTACTCACAATCTATTATTATACAATAATAAAAATATGCATAATCTGAAATATAATATTGAAATAGACCCTTCGAAAGACTCTTTATTAAGTGATTTTGGTAAAAAACTTTTAAAAAATAGATATTTATTTGGGCAAGAAACTTATCAAGATCTTTTTGCTAGAATTTCTAGTTATTATGCAAATAATGAAGAGCATGCTATTAGACTTTACAAATATATAAGCAACTTATGGTTTATGCCAGCTACTCCAATATTAAGCAATGGAGGCACATCTAGAGGGCTACCTATTTCCTGTTTTGTGAATGAAACATCTGATAGCTTACAAGGAATTGTTGATTTATGGTATGAAAATGCATGGCTAGCATCAAAAGGTGGAGGGATAGGTAGCTATTGGGGTAATGTTCGTTCTATTAATGAGATAATAGGTAAAAATGGCACTACTTCAGGTATTGTCCCTTTTATTAAAGTACAAGATTCAATGACACTGGCTATATCTCAAGGTTCGTTAAGAAGAGGAAGCGCAGCTGTGTATATAGATGTTTCTCATCCAGAAATAGAAGAATTTTTAGAAATAAGGAAACCTACAGGAGGTGACATTAATAGAAAATCACTAAATTTACATCAAGCTGTAGTTATTGATGATAAATTTATGTATGCAGTAGAACAAAATCTAGAATATAATCTTATTAGTCCTAATAGTTCACAAGTTATTGCTACATTGAAAGCTAGGGACTTATGGATTAAAATTCTTACAACTAGAATAGAAACAGGAGAACCATATCTTTTATTTATAGATAATGTTAATAGAAATATAAATTCTCATCATAAAAAATTAGGACTAAAAGTAAAAACATCTAATTTATGTAGTGAAATCACTTTACCTACTGGTAAAGATCATTTGAATCTTGAAAGAACAGCTGTGTGTTGTCTTTCTTCTTTAAATTTAGAATATTTTTATATCTGGGAAAAAGAACCAGAATTTATTTCTGATATAATGTATTTTTTAGATAATGTACTACAAGATTTTATAGATAAAGCCCCAGATTCTATGTCTAAAGCCAAATATTCTGCTGAGAGAGAAAGAAGTGTTGGTTTAGGAGTTATGGGATTTCATTCATTTTTACAAAAAAATAATTTGGCATTTGAATCAAATGCTGCACAAATTTGTAATGAAAGAATTTTTAGCCATATTGCAAAACAAAGTCATATTGCTTCTGAAAATTTAGCAAAAGAAAGAGGAGCTTGTCCAGACTCAAAAGATTCAGGAGGAAATTTAAGATTTAGCAATACAACTGCAATAGCTCCAACAGCCTCTATATCTTTAATATGTAATAATACATCTCCAGGAATAGAACCTTTTGCTGCTAATAATTTTGTTCTTAAAAATTTAACTGGTTCATTTCCTATAAAAAATAAAAATTTAGTGGAATTACTGGAGAAAAAAGGATTAAATAAAAAAGAAATTTGGTCTTCTATAGCTTCTAATGAGGGTTCTGTGCAGCATTTTACCTTTTTATCAGAACATGAAAAAATGGTTTATAGGACGGCTTATGAAATAGATCAAAATTGGATTATAAAATTAGCAGCTGAGAGAACAAAATTTATATCTCAATCACAATCTCTTAATGTATTTTTACCAGGAGATGTAAGTAAATCTCTTTTACATAATATACATTTTTCTAGTTGGAAAAATGGTATTAAAAGTCTATATTATTTAAGATCGAGGTCTGTACAAAGAGCTGATAAAGTATCTCATTTATCAGATTTTGACAAAGAACAACATAAAAAAACAATAGACGATTTAAGTGCACAAAATGAAGATAGTTGTTTATCATGTCAGTAAGTAAAGATTTCAATTTGATTATTTTAATGTAATTTTGGTAAAAAATAATGTCTCTATTATTACCTAGACCTGTATACAAACCTTTTGCTTATCCTTGGGCATATGATGCCTGGCATAAACAACAACAAATACATTGGTTACCAGAAGAAATTTCTCTTGCAGAAGATGTAAAAGATTGGAAGCATAATATTTCTCCTGGAGAAAAACATCTGTTAACACAAATATTCAGATTTTTTACCCAAGCAGATATAGAAGTGAATAATTGTTACATGAAACATTATTCACAGGTTTTTGGACCTACAGAGATACAAATGATGCTATCTGCTTTTTCTAACATAGAAACTGTTCATATAGCTGCATATTCATATTTACTAGATACAATTGGAATGGATGAAGTAGAGTATCAAGCATTTTTGAAATACAAAGAAATGAAGGATAAATATGATTATATGCAACAATTTGGTGTTGAAACAAAAGAGGATATAGCAATTACGTTAGCTGTTTTTGGAGCTTTTACTGAAGGATTACAATTATTTGCTTCATTTGCAATATTACTTAATTTTCCTAGACTGAATAAAATGAAAGGTATGGGACAGATAGTAACTTGGTCTGTAAGAGATGAAACTCTTCATACTAATTCTATAATAAGACTTTTTAAGACTTTTATAACAGAGAATCCTGAAATTTGGACAGAGAATCTTAGATCAAAATTATATGAGGCTTGTACAACAATAGTACATTTTGAAGATGCGTTCATAGATTTAGCTTTTGAGCTCGGAGGAATAGAAAAATTAACTGCGATGGAGGTAAAGCAATATATAAGATATATAGCAGATCGTAGATTATTGCATTTAGGCTTAAGACAAGTGTATCTAGTAAACGAAAATCCTTTAACATGGTTAGAAGAAATTTTAAATTCTGTAGAACATACTAATTTTTTTGATAACAGAGTAACTGAATATAGTAGAGCTTCTACTTCAGGTAATTGGGAGGATGCTTTTAAGTAATTATTAATTTTGTATAATTTTTTAGGAATTTATTAGGCAGAGTAGAGTATCAAAGAAGAAATAACAGAATTTATAAAAAATAAAATCATAGGAACAGACATGTAAGTCTAAAGAATTTTTTAAAAATTCAAATGGAATAAAATAAGAGAGAATCCTAGATTTTTAAAAGAAGTATATGTTGATTTAAAGAAGAAACTAAGGTCATTGTCTAGAAAAAAAGAATGGCAGTTATTAATAGGATTGCCTTATTATTAATATATCAAATAAAAGATCCTACTAAGCTTTTTATAAAAAAAATAAATCACAACTCAAATAAGAAAAATATTTGTTATATTTTTTTTTAGAAATGTATTTTTATTGAGAGTAATTAATATTTGAAAGCAAAATTTATGTGATCCTGCTTCTTTAAATGCATGTCAAGAAAACAATTGTTCCGGTTTTGTTTGTTTTGCAGAAAGAGAGGTTTTTTTGTTTTTTCTATATATTTTTTTTTATTTTAATTATGGATATGTTTCCTTAGAAAGATTATAATTAGCAAGACAACAATATTTTCTCCAGAATTTTTTTCTTATCAGATCGTAAAAATTCTTTTTTTAAAATATGAGAGGATTATTTTACCTTTTGAAAAAGACTAGCTGAATATGGCTATAAAAATAAGCAAAGGAGTTTTGTGAAGAACATAGTATAAAGAATTTGAGGAAATCGGATGAGTGTTATTAGGCCCACCCCAGAGAATAAGCGCGCATTAAACGCAAACTATTCTCTGCCCGATAAAAATCCACTGCGGTGGCTTTATCCATCAAACAACAGGATGTGTAAAAATAAAACCGCGGGTTTAATATTTTTAATTTATCTTGTTGCTTAATTCCCTTATTGTTAATATATAAGATAAAAGATCTCCACTAAGCTTTTTATAAAAAAATAAATCACAACTCAAATAAGAAAAATATTTATTTTTTCTTTATAAATATATTGTTTATTGAGAGTAATTAATATTTGCAAAGCAAAATTTATGGACCTGCTTCTTTAAATGCATGTCAAGAAAACAATTTAGCAATTTTTGTTGTCAGGTTTTTTGTTTTGCAGAAAGAGAGGTTTTTTTTGTTTTTCTATATATTTTTTTATTTTATTAATGGATATGTTTCCTTTAGAAAGATTATAATTAGCAGACAAAAATATTTCTTACAGAATTTTTTTCTATCAAGATCGTAAAATTCCTTTTTAAAATATGAGAGGATTATCTTTACCTTTTGAAAAAGACTAGCTGAATATGGCTATAAAATAAGCAAAGGAGTTTTGTGAAGAACAAGTATATGAATTTGAGGAAATCGGAATGAGTGTTATTAGGCCACCCCAGAGAATAAGCGCCATTAAACGCAACTATTCTCTGCCCGATAAAAATCCCGTGCGGTGGCTTTATCCATCAAACAACAGGATGTGTAAAAATAAAACCGCGGGTTTAATATTTTTAATTTATCTTGTTGCTTAATTCCCTTATTGTTAATATATAAGATAAAAGATCTCCATAAGCTTTTATAAAAAAATAAATCACAACTCAAATAGAAAAATATTTTTTATATTTTTCTTTATAAATATATTTTTATTGAGAGTAATTAATATTGAAGCAAAATTTATGTGACCCGCTTCTTTAAATGCATGTCAAGAAAACAATTTAGCAATTTTTGTTGTCAGGTTTGTTTGTTTTGCAGAAAGAGAGGTTTTTTGTTTTTTCTATATATTTTTTTATTTTATTAATGGATATGTTTCCTTTAGAAAGATTATAATTAGCAGACAACAAATATTTTTCTCAGAATTTTTTTTCTTATCAGATCGTAAAATTCTTTTTTTAAAAATATGAGAGGATTATCTTTACCTTTTGAAAAAAGACTAGCTGAATATGGCTATAAAAATAAGCAAAGGAGTTTTGTGAAGAACATAGTATAGAATTGAGGAAATCGGAATGAGTGTTATTAGGCCCACCCCAGAGAATAAGCGCCATTAAACGCAACTATCTCTCTGCCCGATAAAAATCCACTGCGGTGGCTTTATCCATCAAACAACAGGATGTGTAAAAATAAAACGCGGGTTTATATTTTTAATTTATCTTGTTGCTTAATTCCTTATTGTTAATATATAAGATAAAAGATCTCCACTAAGCTTTTTATAAAATAATCACTATAGAAATATTTTATTTTTCTTAAATATATTTTATGAAGTAATTAATATTTGAAGCAAAAATTTATGGACCTGCTTCTTTAAATGCATGTCAAGAAAACAATTTAGCAATTTTTGTTGTCAGGTTTGTTTGTTTTTGCAGAAAGAGAGGTTTTTTTGTTTTTTCTATATTTTTTTATTTTATTAATGGAATTTTATTAATGGATATGTTTCCTTTAGAAAGATTATAATTAGCAGACAACAAATATTTTCTCCAGAATTTTTTTCTTATCAGATCGTAAAATTCCTTTTTTAAAATATGAGAGGGTTTTTCCTTTAAAACAATAGTTTTATCATTATTTTATTATTTTAGATAATGTTAAGAACATTTTATAAAATTTGTCTTTTGTAAATTTTTTTACTTTATAATAAAAATACAATTACTTAATAGGAAATCTACTTCATTGAGTTACTATTTTGGGTGTATTGTCAAAAAATCTCTTCTGTTAGTTTAAAACAAATTGAAGCAAATGACTAAATATCATCTATATATAAAGATCAACTAGTAGAAAGATAAAATATCTGAGATAGAGTAAAATAACTAATATCAAAAACTGAAATATCCAATGTGATGTTCTAACTTTTTAAAAGTTTCCCAAGTTCTCCTTCATGATACATTTGATCTACTATATTGCACCCTCCTATGAATTCTCCTTTAAAATAAAGCTGTGGTATAGTTGGCCAATTGGAAAAATTTTTTATTGATGCTCTTAGAGATTCATCACTTAATACATTGTAATCTTGAAAATTTATCTCTAGTTTATTTAGAATATTTACTACATGTGATGAAAATCCACAATTAGGCAAATATTTAGTACCCTTCATAAAAAGTACAACCTCATCCTTAGAGATCATTTCTTTAATTTTATCGATTTTTTCTTTTGATACCATTTTGCACCTTTAGTTTTTTTAGGAATTCATTGAGTTAAAAAAATCATCATTTGTCTTGGTATTTTTAAATTTGTCTAGTAAAAATTCCATAGCTTCTGTACTGCTCATGGAATTAATGATTCTTCTTAATATCCAAATTTTAGATAAAGGTCCTCTATCTACCAAACATTCTTCTTTTCTAGTACCGGATTTATTGATATCAATAGCAGGATATATTCTTCTTTCAGATAATTTTCTATCTAAAATTATTTCAGAATTACCCGTACCTTTAAATTCTTCAAAAATTACTTCATCCATTCTTGAACCAGTTTCAATTAAAGCTGTTGCTATGATTGTAAGAGATCCACCATTTTCTATATTCCTTGCTGCACCAAAAACCCTTTTGGGTCTTTGAAGAGCATTTGCGTCTACACCTCCAGTTAAGACTTTACCAGATGAGGGAACAACATTATTATAAGCCCTTGCAAGACGCGTGATAGAGTCTAGAAGTATCACCACATCTTTTTTATGTTCTACTAGTCTTTTAGCCTTTTCAATAACCATTTCTGTAAGTTGTACATGTCTTGTAGCAGGTTCATCGAACGTAGAACTTACCACTTCTCCCTTAACAGATCTTTGCATATCTGTCACCTCTTCAGGCCTTTCATCTATCAATAATACAATTAGATATATTTCTGGGTTGTTAATGCTAATCGAATGAGCAATATTTTGTAATAAAACTGTTTTTCCAGATCTTGGAGGAGCTACTATTAAAGATCTTTGCCCTTTACCAATAGGAGAAATTACTTCTATAATTCTAGCACTTAAATTCTTACTATCATCCGTTTCTAAAAAAATTCTCTGTTGAGGATAAATAGGAACTAAATTTTCAAAATGAACTCTTGAAACTATATTTTCAGTTGCTTCATAATTGATTTTTTGTACCTTTAGTAAAGCAAAATATCTTTCATTTGATCTAGGAGAACGAATTTGCCCTCCTATTAAATCACCTTTTCTTAGGTTAAATCTTCTAATCTGGCTAGGAGATACGTAAATATCATCAGGTCCTGATGAATAATTACTGTCTGAAAATCTTAAAAATCCAAACCCATCAGGTAATATTTCTAATATACCTTCCCCATATACATGTCCACCATTCGATACCGAATGTTTGAGTATAGCAAAAATTAATTCCTGCTTTAAAAAAGCTCCTGTGTTTTCTATGCCTAAATCACGAGCATATTGTTGTAAATTTTCTGGTGTTTTTGACTTTAATTCTTCCAAAATTATTACATGTTCTGACAAATTTTTTTTATGCTTTGTGTTATGATCAGATTTTTCATTACTTTCTTCAAGATTTTTTTCTACTTTTTGTTGATTTTGAGTAAGCACAGATTCACTATTTTTTGAATTTTCGTCTTTTTTCACTAAAGAATTATCTAATAATAAATTATTATCTGAAGTATTAGAATGTTTTGATTTTAGAGAATTTGAATGAATTTTCCTAGATTTGACAATTTTCATGTAATTATAAAAATAAAATGATTAAGAAATATAAAAATACAAAAGAATTTTTATGTTTTTAGATTAAATACAATTATTCAAGATAAAAAAATTAATTACTAATTTTTTTTTGATATTCAGTATCAATTTCATTTATAGCAAAAAGCCAAATAATAAGAATAAGAAAAAATATCAAAGCAAAAATAGGAGCTGCTGTAGTAAAATTAAAACCTGGAAACAGAAATATTGTTGATTGTATTAAACCTCCTCCAGATTTTCCTAACCTGCCTCCTAACACATCAACAGCTGCCTTTCCTTTACTCTTTAGTTCAGGAGAGAGTGGAATATAAGCCATTTCTTTGGTAGAATCAAAAAGAGAGTATTTAGTTGATTTACTTAACACATTTTGTAATGTACCAAAAAACAAAGCTAACGATAATGTCGATATACCCAAAAAGCCAGCAAAAAAATTCCCTATATATTTTTCAAAAATAACAAGTGATAAAAACATACCTCCAGTACATAGAATAACAAGCGGAGTCAATATTGCAGCAATTTTCCAACTTACATTTCTTAAAATATAACTACCAATCAACATAAAAACAATGGAAACACTACTCTGTAACGCTTGAAAATTACCCATGAATTGAGTATAGGATTCTTGAGAATTATACACCTTGCTTAAATGTGCTTTCCAGATTCCTTCAACTAAATTTATTGAAATACCGTATGACACTACTAATATTACCATCATTCCTAAATATTTTGATGTCAAAATTAATTTAAAACTATCTACTATAGATAATTTAAGTTTTTTGGATTTGGTTTTTTTAGTTACTTTATCGTCAGAGTCCTTTTCTAAAAAATTTGTTGTATCGATGGAATATATGATGTAACGATACAATAATAGTACAATTATATTGAATAATATTATAAAACAAAAAACAGGGATATATTTTATATTTTTGGGGACTATATTCACAGATTCGTTCAATAAGGACAATATTAAAGGCAGTGTAAGTGGGCCCATATTACCTATTAAACCAAACATAGGATAAAATCTCTTGGCTTGTTTTGTTGTTGTAATTCTATTAGCAAATTGCCAAAAAAGTAGACTTAGCATAACGCTTCCCCATAATTCTGAAAAAGCGTAAAACAAGCTATAGCTCCAATTAGCAACTATTTTTATAAACCATTGCAAAAAAGGATACTGAGCTACAAGTATTGTTACCTTTTCAGGGCTTAAATGTATATATTCAGCTTTTGGATACATTAAAAATGTAAAAGCTACAAAATATATCAAGAAAAAACTTCCCATTATATAAAAGACATTATCAGGACTAAAAATATTACATAATTTTGTATAAATTATCAAAGTAACTATTGCTAATGGTAGCACTACATATAATTTTAAAAAACTTAATGCTTCAGGGGCAATGCTATTAATTATAAAGGCGTCCTTTATAGATCTTAAAGTTGCGTAATTGAGTAATATAAAAAGCATCATTAATGCCATTGTAATAAATACTCTACTCTCCTTAGCTTTTATTGGCCAGAAAAAATTTTTTAAATTTATCAAAAAATTATTGATTTGCATTTCAAGGAAAAACTTAAATTATTATTTAAATTAGTTATTTTTTATACATAACATAATTGAATAGTGGGCGATGACAGATTCGAACTGCCGACAACCTCGGTGTAAACGAGACACTCTACCAACTGAGCTAATCGCCCCAAGCAATAAACTTTCTTTAAGAAGCACAATCTAGACAAGTAGAGAACAAAAGTCAATATCCACAAAAGGAATAAAAGAACAAATAACAAAGAACATAATATCAATTAGCAAAATGATTTTCAATAGCAAAAATATTTTAAATGTCTTTTCTATTAATAAAAATTGGACAATTAAATTCTTATTTTATATGTTACTTGAATAAAAATTTATATTTATATTTTATTCAATTATAATTTTTTTATTCAATTTTATAGAGTGCAAAAGATATTTTTTAATATATTTTTAAATATCTTCTCTATTGAAGTAAAAATTTTTAATTACAATATGTTGCACAAAAATAAGACAATTTATGGAATCTATTGGTTTGTATTGAGTTTGATTGTCAGTTCTTCTAATGATTTGATCACAAAATATTTATCACAAACTTTAACCAGTGCAGAGATCACTTTTTTTAGATATTTTTTTAGCCTCGTTTATTTTATACCGTTTTTTACAAAACTAGAATTTCAATATTTTAAATCAAAATATTTATTTTTCCATATAATCAGGGGAGGTTTATTATTTATTGCAATCTTTAGTTGGAATTATTCTTTACAAAAAATTAAATTACCAACCGCTACTCTTATTAGTTTTTCTATTCCAATATTCACATTAATTTTCAGTAATATTTTTTTGAAGGAAAAATTTTCTACTTTAAATGTATTATGTACATTTATCGTTTTTATAGGTTTATCTATAACTTTATATCCTTATTACTTAGAGATAAGCTTTTTAAGCATCTTTTCTATAGTTTCTGTTATATGTTTTGCTTTATTGGATGTTTTTAATAAAAAATTGATCCAAAATGAAAATAAATTTAACATGATTTTTTATTCATCTTTATTTGTAGTCATTTTTAGCGTATTTACTGTGCAAAAATTTTCTATGCCTGTTAAAATTGAATTATTTTTTCTTGCTATTTTAGGAATGAATTCTAATTTGATTCTTTATTTTTTGCTGAAATCTTTTTCACTTGCAAAAATAAGTACTTTAGTTCCTTACAGGTATTTGGAATTGTTATTTTCTTCTTTTTTTGCCTTTATATTTTTAGGAGAAACAATAGATAAATATATAAAATGGGGAAGTTTTATAATAATACCTACTACATATTTATTATTTTATGTTGAACAAAAAAAGTCTGAACAAAATTCATAGATTAGCTAATGTATTATATTATAAGATAAAAAGGATTTAAAATATGAAAAATTTAAAAATAATTACTTGCTTTGCAATATTTTTTTTTTCTCAATATGCATTTAGCAAAGAAAAAAATGTTAACAACGAATTAGAATATTTTATTAATCACACATTGAAAGAAGGATATCAATTATTACAGAATAATTATTCTGAAGAAAAACTTAGAATAGAGGTTGAAAAATTAGTGGTGAAAATTTTTGATTTGAATTGGTTAGTTACATTTATTTTAGGAAAAGAAGCAGAAAAATATCCTACTCAAATTATAGAGGAATTTAAAAGCACATATCTTAAATATTTAGTATCTATATATCACGGATATGCACTATCTTACAAAGGAGAACAATTGAAAATAAAAAATATTCATAAAGTCAATGAGGAGATTTTTCTTATAAAAACTGACTTAGTAAAGTCAACTGAAAATCTCATAAATATAGAATATTTAGTAAAAAAATCTAATTCCCAATGTAAATACAAAATTTTAGATATCAAAACTCAAGGTATCAGCTTAGTTAATACTCATAAATCAGAATTTTCTAATTTTTTGCTTAAAAATAATTTACCAGAACTTATAAAAGAAATACAGAAATATTATGTAGCAAATTAATAAGTGAAAAAAATATTTATTTTAGTTTGCGTTTATATTCAGGGTTTTTAATATTTTTTCCTTTATTAATTTTTGTTGATAGTTCTAATTCTAGTTCTGCCAATTCAGGATAGGAATTTTTTGCTATTTTTATACCTGCTGTTAAAATTTTTTTTTTATCTTCCTCAGATAGTTCTATGATTTTGATTTTATTTTGATCGTTTTTCATATTTTTGTCATATTAATTCTTTACTATTTTGTTAATTGTTCACAAACGTCTAACTATTTAAGTATTATAAGTATTTTCGCAATTTGAAACAAATTTTTGTGCAAAAATTTGAAGGTAAAATTTGTGTTTTACGCTTTTTTGTTGTATTATTTTCGCGAAAATATATATTATGTGTTGTTAAGAATTCTTAAAAATGAGAATTTTGGTAATTTAAATTTTGTTGTAATGGGAATAGTAAAAAATAAAAGTTATTCTATAAAGGAACTAGATATCAAGAAGAGATGGTTTTTAATTGATGCAAAAAATCTTGTTTTGGGTAGATTATCTTCGGAAATTGCTAAATTAATACGGGGCAAACATAAAACAAATTTTACTCCGCATATGGATTGTGGAGATAAAATTATAGTAACAAACTCTAAATATATTCATCTTTCTGGAAAAAAATTACAAAGAAATGGAAAGATGTATTATCGCCATACTGGGTTTCCTGGAGGATTAAAGACTTCTTGTGCAAGAGATATTAAAAATTCTAAATACCCAGAAAAAATTTTAGAATTAGCTATAAAAAATATGATGCCTTCTAATTCTTTATCCAGAAATCAATTGAAAAAAAATTTGTTTCTATATCCAGAAGACATACATCCACATTTAGCACAATCTCCAGTCATATATGATTTTGAAACAAAAAATCCTAAAAACACTAAAAGATAGGTCTTTTTAAAATGGAAATAATTGAAAAAAAAATTGAAATTAAAGCAGAGGCAAATATCAACTCTTCTAAAAATTCTTCTTCAGTATTAAAAAAAGCTGATTTATATGCCACTGGTAAAAGAAAAACTTCTGTAGCTAGAGTTTGGTTGAAAAAAGGTAAGGGCGAATTTATAGTAAATAAGAAAAGATTGTCTGAATATTTTGTAAGAAGTTTATATGTTGATAAAATATTAACACCTTTTAAATTGTTGCAAGTACAAGATAATTTTTCTGTTTATTGTACTGTAAAAGGAGGGGGTACAACAGGACAAGCAGATTCTATAAGTCATGGTGTCTCGAAAGCCTTAAGTAATATTTCAGATGATTTTCATAAATTGTTATCTAGTAAAAAATTATTAACACGAGATTCAAGAGTTGTAGAAAGAAAAAAATATGGTCAACACAAGGCTAGAAAAAGTACTCAATTTTCTAAGCGTTAAGATTTTTTTTACTTTTTGAAGATTTATTTATGCCTAATACTCCTATAACACAAGAAGGTTTTGAAGAATTAAAAGCAGAAATTAAAAACCTAAAATATGGGGATAGATTACAAGTAATTCAAGAAATTTCTGTTGCAAGAGAATTCGGAGATTTATCAGAGAATGCTGAATATAAAGCTGCTAAAGAAAAACAAAATTTTATCGAAAAAAAAATTCTTCAATTAGAAAGAATATTATCTAATTGTGAAATTATTGATACAAAAAAACTTTCTAATGAAACTGTTAAATTTGGAGCTTATGTGAAGTTAATAGCGTTAGAAAATGAAATACTTCATGAATACAGGATAGTAGGTGAATATGAAGCTAATTTAAAAAATAACAAAATATCTATCATGTCTCCCCTTGCTAAATCTTTGATAAAAAAATCGGTAAATGATCATATCAAAGTGTATACTCCTAAGGGAATAAGGTCCTTTAAAATACTCGAAATTAAATATTGACAGATTAAAATATAATCTCTAGTTTTTTGTTCAAAATTACTCAATGACAATATTATATTGGTTAATATTTTTTCATAAAATATTTTATGAAAATTTATATTAATTCCTTTTTCATTGTTAATTATAAATAGAAGCCATTTCTATTGATAATGCTGTAAGGGAAATAATAGAAAATGTTAGTTATAAAATTTTATTTAATTTTTATCTGCTAGGCATATTATTGCTTTATTATTTGTCTAGGATAAAGTTACTTTGTAAAAAGGGTGAATTTTAAAGATTAGCAATTTTGTCTATAGTCAGTAAAAATATCATATTATTAATTTGGTAGTGGGTTTTGATTTTTGATACCTTATTTCTTTTATAGTATAGAATGTTGGTTAAAAATTATTCACTTTTGAACTATTTCTATAGAAATGATTTTTTCACTCAGAATTTAAATTATCTACTTAATTTGATTCCTTTAATTTTGTTGTTTTTAACAATTTTGGTTTTTTTTATTAGAAATTTATTTTTAAACTGATTTTGTAAAAAATATAGTGAAATATACAAATATTATGATTTTTAATAAGTTATTTATGTAAATTTTTTGTTTATTATTTAATTATCATCAAAAATCAGAGTTGATTTATAAAAAATTTTTATTTATTAATCAAGAGGTGAGGGTATTTTAATTGAAAATTTTCAACTTAAATTAGTTATTTTTAAAACTATGAGATTTTTTATAAAGTTCTTGTTCTTGTTGAGCTTCAATGCATAAATTAGCTATTGGCCTTGCTTCTAATCTATCTATACCAATTTCACTACCAGTTTTTGTACAATACCCGTATTCTCCGGTTTTAATTTTCATTAATGCTTTGTCTATTTTTTCTATGAGTTTTTTATAACGTCCTTTTGTTTGAAGTTCTAAATCTACATTTATATCAGATACCATGACATCATTAGGATCATTTTTATGAATTGTAGATTCTTGAAGAATGTTTAGTGTTTTATTGCAGGTTGTTAACAATTGTTCCTTCCAAGAATTTAACTTTGTTTCAAAATATTTTAGTTGATCCTTGTTCATATATTTTTCTTCTTTAGAGGGTTTATATTTTTGGTTGGAATTATATATCAACTTTTTCATATTTTTTGAAACAAATATATTATCATAATATATATTAATTAAATATAGCTCAAAACATATATAAAAATCAAGAAAAAATTTAACTAATTATTAAAAAAAATTAATAATTATTTGAGAATTTCAAAAACTTTTTCATTAAGAACACTAAGAGAATATGGTTTGTTAAGAAATTCACATTTATATTTTTTTACATAAGAGATAGCATTTTCTGTGTAACCAGTTGTAATGATGATTTTTACTTGGTAGTATTTTTTCCTTATGTTTTTTATGAATTCTATTCCATCCATTCTACCCATCATAAAGTCAGTTATTATAAGATCTATATCAGAGTGTTGATCTAATATTTTAAGAGCGTCTAAACCATTGCTTGTATCTAACACTTCATAACCTTGATATTTTAAAGCCTGTATAGTAACTAATCTTACAGGATTTTCATCTTCTACAACTAATATTTTTTTCTTTTTTTTATTTTCTTCATTAGGATTGTTATTTTTTTTTAGATTTATTTCTAGCATCTTTTCATTTTTTTCATTTTTGATAGCTTTTCCAGGAGGAAAGAGAAGATAAAAACTTGTTCCTACATTAAAATCTGTTTTAACTTTAATATGTCCACCAACAGAGTTAACAATATCACTGATGGTTGAAAGTCCTAAACCAGTGCCTAAGCCATAATTTTTAGTAGAAAAAAATGGATCAAATATCTTTTCTAAGACATCTTCACTCATTCCTTGACCATTATCTTGAATTTTTATTAAGACATATTGTCCAGGTACTAATTTTGCAAAACTAGAAGGAGAAAAATATTTTAAAATTTTGCTTTTTTCTTCTAAATTTATGAGATAAGTAGATATTGTTAGTAATCCTTCCTCATTAGTAGATTTTGCTTCAAAAGAATCTTTAGCATTTACTGAAAGATTGATTATTACTTGTTCGAATTGAGTTTTATCTATTTTAATGAAGCATTCTCCTCCCTTATCTTCTAAAGAGAGTGATATTTTTTCTCCTAATAATTTTCTGATTAATTGATACAAATCAGCAATACATGTTGTAGCATTTATTAGCTTAGGTGTTATCATTTCTTTACGAGAAAAAGCTAATAATTGCTTTACGAGATTAGAAGATCTAATTGCATTTTTTTTGATTTGCATGATATCTTCATAAGAACTGCTAGAAGAAGAATTTTTAGTTAATAAAATATCACTAAAACCTATGATAGCGGTTAAGAGATTATTAAAATCATGTATGATAGAACTCAAAAAATGTCCAAGCATTTGTAATTTTTGCAAATGTAAAAAATCAGATTCTAGTATTTTATTTTTTGTTATATCAAAAATATTAACTAATATAAAATTTTGAGAATCAAGATAGATTTGAGTGAAATACAATAATATTGTATATTGATAATTTTTTATTTTTACTTCAATTGAAGATTTATCGCTTATTTCTTTATCTTGCAACAAAATCTTAATATCTCTTAAGAATTCAGAATCTAATGTTATAATAAAGTCTTTTTTTAGTGAAAATCCTTCTCTCATGTCAAAAAAGATCTTATTTTCCCATATTTGGTTTAATTTACTATCTAATATGATTGTTGGTACTGGAGAGGAAGATAATATTACACATAATCTTCTCAAAAATGCTGATTTTTGAAAAATTAATATAGGAATGTTTTTGTTTTGTAAAAAAAGTCTATAAAGAGAGTCGCTTTTAAATATAAATAATATAAAAATATAGAATGAAAAGAATAAAAAAGAGAAGACTGAGCTAGTTATGTTGGTGTATTTTTCTAATAAATAAGAAAAGCACAAAAAGCAGATAACAAAAAATAGATATTCTTGATACTTATAATTTTCCATGCTTTAATATTTGAATTATCAGCTAGATAACCGTATTATAGATCAAAATTATAATAAAACAATTGAAAAAATATGTCTCTATGCTTACTTTTTAGAAAATAATTTTTATGTTGAAATATAAAAATTTGATAAGAAAATATATTGATTCTTCTTTAAGAATAAATGAAGAATTTGTTATAAAGAACAAAATCTTTCATCATCTTGTTAATGTTTTAAGGGTAAGAGAAAAAGCTTTAATTAGAGTATTTGATAATAAAAAAGAAGAATTTTTAGCTCAAATATCTTCTATTAAAAAGAACATCTTAAGATTGACAATATTGAAACCTCTAAGAAAAGATTCTTCTAATAATAAGATTAAAGTATCTTTAGGGTTAAGTATTATAGACAAAAAAATTTTTATGAGAGCATTAGATTATGCTGTGCAATTAGATATTGATGAGTTATATCCTATTATTTCTTCAAGATCTCAGAATAAATATATTTCTTATAATTCTTTGGAAGAAAGAATGTTAAATTCTACTGAACAATCAGAAAGAGTCTCTTTAACAAAAATTCATCCGATTCGAAAGTTAAAAGAGTTACTTCTAGATATAAAACAAGAAATTATATTTCTTAATGAAAGAGAAGAAAATTTAATATCCGATAAATTAACTCAATTAAGTAAAGATAGCTTTTTATTAGTGGGTCCAGAAGGAGGATTTACTGAAGAAGAGGAGATTTTTGTTAAAAATATAACTAATGTTACTTCTGTAAGTTTAGGTAAAAATATATTAACCACAGAACTTTCTGTAGCTTCAGCTCTCTCTTATATCAATTTGTTGAAGATTAAACAAGAACACTCTCAATTAACATTTTAAAATGATTATAAATATCGCTAATTCCGATACCCATATTTAGTTGATTAAAACATGTAATTTTTATTTTTATAAAATCTAAAAATTTTCTAAAATATATTTGGTTTCCTTTATTTTACCACTACAATGTAGGATAATATCGCATCCAGCATCTAGAGATTTTTTAGCTACTTTTAGTAAACTTTCATTAAAAAGTTTTTTTTCTTCAAAAAATTCTATTTCAGAGGCTATTTTTTTATTATGTAATAAGGAAAAATAGTTAATTTCTTTGGTGTTTTTGTTTATTAAATAATATTTTAATGCTAATTCTTGAATTTTTACTTTTAATTTTTCAATGACTTCTGTTGGATGAATAGCAAACATATCAATTGCATCACTTAAAATTATATTTTGGAATCCTATATTATTTCTAATATAATTAATTCCATTTTTTGAAATGGTAATTGGAGAAATGGGATCTAGAGATTCATATATGATATGTGAGCTCATCAAGAAAATGTTAAAATCCTCAAATTCTTTAACAAGAGTTTTAAAAATTTTAAAATCTTTTTTTTCTAAAGATTCTAAACTATCTTTAATAATTGGTAACATTTTATGAGAATCGATTGAGGTTTTACCATGTCCTGGAGCATGTTTTAATACAGGAATAATAGAGTAATCTAACATAGCAGATATTGCTTCTCTAGAAAGATCAATTACTTGATTAATATTTGAACCAAAACTTCTATTTCCAATGAAACTATTCATATCGTAAGATATATCACAGACTGGAGATAAACCGGAATCAAATCCTAAATTTTTAAGTGATTGCGCAAGATTTATATAATTTTGTCTTGCTTTTTGCATTGTTGATTCATAATCACTGAAATAGTTAGATCCAATTTGACCTTGAGAAGGAAAATGATGTTTTGAAATATTTTCTACTATATTTGTAACTTTTCCTCCTTCTTGATCTGTGAATATCATTATGGGATAGTCATATAATGATCTTAAGTTTTTTATTAATTTTTTTAATTGATTAGAAGATTCTATATTTCTTTTGTACAATATGAAGCCTTTAACTCTGTATTTTTGGAATAATTTTTTTTCCTCTTTTGTTAAGTGAGGACCTGAAATTCCAAAAATTATAGGAATTATTTCTTGCTTGTCTATTTCTGAATTTTCTTGATTATTTGCAAAATTATGATTTTGACAACATATAAACAAAAAGAAAAATAACAATATTTTTTTTAATAATTTTGACATTTTATTTTTATATTTATTATAGTTATTGATTTATTAAGAATTATCTTTAATAAAATCATTCAGATTATAAAATCCTGTATTTTTTTTTAAAAACCATTCTAATACCAGAAAAATGTTTTTTATCATAGAGTCATAATTCAAAATTTTATGTTTTATGTTAATTTGTTCAAAATTATTAGCAAATAAAATAGAGTGTTCTGGCATCATAGAAGCAATTCTAATACTTGTTTGAGAAATAGATTTGTTTTGAGATATGTTTATTCCTATTTTATCTTTTAAATATTTAGAACTGCCGGAAGGCGCATCTTTTTTTCCTCTGTGATGAATATCAGTTATATGAAAATCGAAATTTTCTAATAGAAATTTTGATTTTGATAAAAAATCTGCAATTAGATTCAAAGATATAGAAAAATTAGGTGAATAAAAAATTGCGATATTTTTTGAAGCTTTTACTATATTTGTAAAATCTTCTTTAGAATAACCTGTGGTTCCTATTAATAAGGGCTTATTAAACAATAAAGCATTTTTTAATAAAGTCTTTAATGTAGTTGTAATCGAAAAATCTAAGATTACGTTTGCCTCTTGAAATAATTTTTCTATTTCAAGTAAGTTACTTCTTGAATGCATTCCTCCTAAAAGAGAATATTTTTCAGGATTTTGATCTAAAAATTTTCTAATAGCTATACCCATTCTGCCAGATATGCCAGAAACAGCAATATAATTCACTCAGATTCCTCGTATTTTATAAAATTCAATATTATTTTTTGAAAATTATATGTATATTTAATATATATTCCATTTTTCATATAATTTATCTATTGTTCCAGATTTTTTTATTTTTAAAATAGCGTTATCAATTTCATCTTTCATAGGACAGTTTTTAGGCATTGCAATAGCAAAAGAACTAGATTCAAAATTTTCTAATTGGTAAAAAGTGAGCTCAGGATAGATTTCTGTAAATCTTTGAGCTTGGAATTTTTCTAGAATTATATAATCCATCCTATCAATTAGTAAATCTTGTATAGAGAAAAGAGAATTTTCTACTTGAAATAAGTTAGAATTATATTTTTCACTAAGGATTTTTCCCATTTCTACAAAAACTGTTCCTATTTGTACTGCAATAGTTTGGTCTTGGATTTTTTCAAGAGAAAAATCTTGATGTAGCTCTTTTTTAAATATTAAAACAGGATTTGCTTGAGTGTAAGGAATAGAAAAATCGACAATCTTTGCTCTTTCTTGATTAATAGAAAGACCAGCTATAACTAAATCTACTCTTTTACTTACTAAAGATGGTATTAGAGCATGAAAATCCATATTTTTTATTTCTATCTTATATTGAGTATTTTTAAAAATTTCATGAATTATGTCTATATCAAATCCGATTATTTCTCCTTCTTTTATATACTCATAAGGAGGGTTATCTGAACTAGTTGCTATTACTAATTTTTTTTTGTCATCCATGTTTTGTGGTTGATCACAAGATGTAGTAATGAAAAAAAGAAAATGCAAAATTGTTAAAAAGAGAAATTTCATTTATATAATAATTTTTATGTTACAATAATCGAATTCATGAACTGTTTTAACTCTTCTCTAGCAGCAATATTAGAAATTGTAGGTTTTTTTAATAAATTAGCTTTAGTATCAAGAAGGGTAAGGCCCTTTAAGAAAAGCTCCTTAAATATTACCCTTTCTTTAAAACCAGGTATAATTTTAAAACCAATTTTTTTTGCTAATATTTCCAAAATTTCACAAACTTGTGTTTTATTTTTAGAGTTTAGATTAGAGAGACGATTTCTTGTTATAAGCCAGTTAATTTGTTTATTGTCTCTTTTTAATTTTTGCATTTTATGTTCCCAAATTAATTGACTATATGGTGATGGTTTATATGATTTTGCAAATTTACTTCCCCCCTCTTTGCTATCGTATTTTGCAATTACATCAATATCTATAAAACTATCATTAACCGGAGTTATTATAATGTCAGCATATGAGTGAGCATAGCCAGAAAGATAAGAATTATAACCTGGAGTATCGATTATTACATAATCAAATTTCTCAAGAGAAGATGTTATCACTTCTTGAAAAGCCTTCCTTTCTTGTAAAAATTTAATTTCTCTGTTAATGTTTTGAGATGCAGTAACCAAGAAATGTTTAGGTATTGGTAGTTTTAAATTTTTATTTTCTTTTATATAATTTACCCTATTGTTAATATAAGTAGTTAAAGATTTTTGATGAGAATCTAAATCTATACTAGCTACCTTATGACCTTTATATAATAGATAAATTAAGGAATGTATAGCGCAAGTGGTCTTTCCAACTCCTCCCTTCTCATTACCTATAACTATAACGCTAGCCTTATTTTTTTTCATAAAAATTTCAAACGGTTAAAAAATAACCGTAAAGATGCTTAATTTAATTATTCAAAAGAATTTTTTATAAACTGATTAAGTAATTTCACTCCAAATGCTGATGAACCATACCCTCCTTTATTTGAACCCCTAGGATATGTATGTACACCCGCTATATCAAGATGTATCCAACTTACTCCTTCCTGAACGAATTGAAATAAAAATTCTGCTGCTGTTGCACTACCAGCCTTGCCTCCAGCTGTAGGGGGTATATTCGCAATATCTGCTATTTTAGAAGATAAAAGCTCTTTAAATTCTTTATCTAATGGCAATTGCCAAATTCTCTCTCCTGTTTCTAAGCCTGCTTTTTTTAAATCATTAGCCATTTTATCATCATTAGAAAAGCATCCTGCAAAACTATTACCTAATGCTACAATAATAGCTCCTGTAAGAGTTGCTAAATCTATCATTTTTGTCACTTTAAAATTTGTTTGCAGATAATGCATACAATCACAAAGCACCAATCTTCCTTCAGCATCTGTGTTTAAAACTTCTACAGTTTTACCAGACATAGTACTAACAACATCTCCTGGTCTTTGTGCATTGCTTCCAGGCATGTTTTCAACTAAACCTATAATAGATACAACATTTACCTTAGAAGCCCTAAGAGCTAAAGTTTTCATTAAGCCTACAATTGCAGCAGATCCTGCCATGTCATATTTCATCTGATCCATTTGAGAGGGAGGTTTAAGAGAAATCCCACCAGTATCAAAAGTTACTCCTTTTCCTACTAGACCTAAATATTCTTCAGAATCACTATTGCCAGTGTATTTCATAATTACAACTCTAGCTTCATTTATAGAACCTTGACCTACCGCTAACAAAGCATTCATCGAAAATCTTCTGATGTCTATCTCACTTAAAGTTTGGATTTCTACACCTAATTGTGATAATTCATTATTTATGATTCCTGCGTATGCATCAGGAGTTAAGATATTAGCTGGTTCATTAGATAAATCTTTTGTTAAGAAAATTCCTTCTACTAATGCTGAAATGGATTTATGTATATTTTCCATTTTTTCTATTTTTTCTGAATTCATACAAATTGTGAATTCATGAAAGAAAGTTTTTTCAGGATCTGATTTATATTTATCAAATTGATAAGAAGCAACTAAGGCTCCTATTGCAAAATTTTCACAAAATCTTTCTATCAGTCTATCATCTTTTAACTTTGGTAAAAAAATAGAAGAAGTACTGATTTTAAGATTTTTGTTTAAATAATTGTATAATATGCAACCTAATTGTTGCATATTTGTATCATTTAATTCATCCTCTTTTCCAAGAGAGATTATTATATAGAATTTGAGATGTTCTTTTTGTTTATCTGTTACAAAAAAAATTTCTCCCAATTTACCTTCTAAAAACGACTCTTTTAGTAGTAGATCATTTATATTTTTTGTTGGGAAACGTGAATCTAGACTGAAATTATCGCTAATAATTTGTTTTTCATTATTTATAAATATTGTTGCAGAATGTTCAAATTCAGTAAATTTTGTTATTGAAGATAATTTTAACATAAGAAAGCCCTAAATATGACACCGCCTTATATGTAAGACAGCAAAATTGATAATTTTTGTTTATTAGATGAAAAAATAATAAAATATCAATTTATCATAGAATTTTCAAAATTTTATGAAATTTCGCTATTATTTTTTATATTTAAATCATCTAATAACAAAGGTAATACCTAAAAATGGAACATTTTTCAATATATTTATTTTTTATTCAGGATATTTTTATAAGTTATTTAGTTTTTACTTTCAAATCTGAAAGCATCTTTTATATTTTATTAACATTAGACAAGTATAATTTTTGGTATTTAGCTACTATAAATTTTCTTACATTTATGGTTACTATGATTATCAATTACTATTTAGGGTATTTTTTTATAAGAATATTTAAAAAAATACATTTTAAAGTTAATGTAAAGAACAAAATACATGTAGAGATATTTTTATGGATTCTTAGCGTTTTCCCTATTTCGGTAGCTTTAGCAAATTTTTTAGGAGGATTTCTTCACAATAGAAAATCTTATTTGAAGATTTTAGTAGTAAGTTTAATATTTAAAATTTTACAAATCACTATTATCTCTCTAAAATCTTATTTAGAATTGAGAAATTTATGAATTTATTATGAATTTAATATAGCCAATAAATAATATGGAAAAAATAGTTCCGATAACAATAGCTTATGGAGATGGTATAGGTCCTGAAATTATGGAATCTACTTTAAGAATTTTAAAAGAAGCTAGAGCTGGTTTGAGTTTTGAATCTATAGAAATAGGTAAAAGAATATTTGAGAAATATGGTAATACAGGCATTTCAGAAGATAATTTGAATTTGATCAAATATAACAAGATATTATTAAAAGCTCCTACAACTACTCCTCAGGGGAAAGGATTTCGTAGCGTAAATGTTGAACTTAGAAAATCTTTAGGTTTATACGCTAATGTTAGACCTGCTGTATCATATTATCCGGTTATAAATACTCTTCATCCTAAAATGAATGTAGTTATTATACGAGAAAATGAAGAAGATTTATATTCTGGTATTGAATATAAACAAACAAGTAATATGTCAGAGGCTATAAAGATTATTAGTCATATTGGTTCTGAAAAAATAATAAGATTTGCCTTTGAATACGCATTAAAAAACAACAGAAAAACAGTTTGCTGCTTTACTAAGGACAATATCATGAAAATTACAGAAGGGATGTTTCATAATATTTTCAAAAAAATTGCACTTGAATATGAAGGGAAAATTACTGCAAAACATTATATAATAGATATAGGGACAGCTTTATTATCTACTAGGCCTGAAGAATTTGATGTTATTGTTACTTCCAATTTATTTGGTGATATTATTTCTGATATTACTGCTGAACTTTCTGCATCTGTTGGCATGTCTGGATCTGCTAATATAGGTTTAAATTATTCTATGTTTGAGGCAATACACGGTTCAGCTCCTGATATATCTGGGCAAAATAAAGCTAATCCTTCGGGATTGATAAATGCTGCTATTATGATGTTAAGGCATATTGGTGGAAGAGATTATATAGCAGCAATGATAGAAAATGCTTTAAAAAAAACTTTAGAAGAGGGGATACATACTCAAGATGTATATGATGTTAAAAACTCTAAACAAAAAGTTTCAACAGATGAATTTACATATGCCATAATAAAGAGATTAGGACAAAAGCCTAATATTTTACCTCAAGCAGTAATTTCAAAGGATTTAAAGGATATTGCTGATACCAAAATTCATTTTTCAATACCTCAAGAAGAAAAAACACTCGTAGGTGTTGATGTATATATTGAAAATACTGCTTTTGCATTAACCAAATTAGCAAATAAAATAGAAACAATAATAGCAAAATCTAATAATTCTGAAATATGTTTGAATGCAATTTATTCCAAAGGGTTAAAACTATGGCCAGGTAATTTTATTGATGGATTAAATGACTTTTCTGATTGTCTCTGTTTTAGATTTTTGTTTGCACAAAAATCTACTCCTAATCTTTCTAAAATTATTAAGATGGTAGATTCAATTAACAATAGCGGTATTCGATTTATCAAAATTGTCAATCTTTATAATTTTAATGGTATACAAGGATATTTTTAACAAATAGTAATTAAAATTCCTATAATAGGATTAATTATAAAATATGTAATTATGTTAATTTATAGGGATTTTTTATTTTAATTAAAATAATCTTTTCTTACTATTGTTATTTGGGGTAATTCTAAAGATTTAGCAGAAATAAAAGACATGTAATCTTCTACTAATAGCTTAGTCATCGTAATTTTATCTTGAAATTCTCTACTAAGTGAATCCAAAAAAAAACATACTACTAAGACACCATATCTGGCACAGCTTCCAGCTGTATTTGTTAAGATTATTTTTTTTTTAGTATCATTATAATTGTTCAAAAAATGCTTCGAGTCTTCTAAATTATCTACTTCATATGTTATAAAGGATTCAGCATCTTTCATCTATTTATTATTTGTCAATTAATTAATGGTCATATAGAGAAAAATTATGCTGCTACTTTTTCTCTCATCAAATCATATATCTTATTCAAGATTTCATCATAGTGCGACTTTTCTACTATAGAAATTTCTGAAGCCACTCTTGCAATTGCAGTTTCAAAAATTAATCTTTCACTATAAGAACAATCTCCAGAAACATTTTTATATAAATCTCTTATTACTTCTGCTATTGAAAGCAAATTACCAGAATTAATTTTTGTTTCGTATTCTTGGGCTCTTCTACTCCACATTCTGTTACCTCTCTTTGCTTTACATTTAATTATTGCAAGCACTTGATCTATTTCTTCTTTAGAACATAAATGTCTGAGTCCGGTCTTGGTTGATTTACTTACAGGAATTCTAAGCAACATATTATCTTGAGGGAACTCAATTATATAAAATTGCATTTTACTACCTGCTATTTCTCCATCTTCAATTTTCAATATTTTACCAACTCCATGAGAAGGGTAAACTACGTCTTCTCCTACGTAAAAATCTCTCTCAGTCATTAACTTACATAAAACCATTTTTAATTATAAATAAAAAAGAATCATTTCGCAAAGAAATCCAGAGCAGCAATTATAACATATTTCAATTTTTATATCAATCTATTTGAGAAAAAATTTAAAAAATTATATTAACAAAAAATATCAAGCAATGTTTAATATAATTAATTTTTTATTAATATTTCTCTTTTGCCCAAAGAATTTGGAGGAGATAATACCCCATTTTTTTCTAATTCCTCAATTAGATTTGCTGCTTTATTATAACCTATACGTAAAGAGCGTTGTATATAACTTATAGAAGTTTTTTTTTCTTGTTGCACTATTAAAAGAGCTTTTTGGTATAAACTATTTTCTTTATTATCAAATATAGATATTTTATTTTTATTTTCTGCTAAATTCACCTCGGTTATCTCATGAAAATATTCGGGTTTAGATTGTGATTTAAGAAAATTTGTTACATTTAATATTTCATCATCTCCAACAAATGCTCCGTGTACTCTACATATTTCGGATCCATTGCCCATGTATAACATATCCCCCATCCCTAATAATTGTTCTGCTCCTTGTTCTCCTAAAATTGTTCTGCTATCTATTTTAGATGTTACTTTAAAGCTTATTCTACTTGGAAAATTAGCCTTAATAACTCCTGTAATGACATCTACAGAAGGTCTTTGTGTAGCCATGATAATATGAATACCAGATGCTCTGGCCATTTGAGCTAATCTTTGAATAGATGCCTCTACTTCTTTGCCTGCTACAAGCATTAAATCTGCCATTTCGTCTACTATTAATACTATAAATGGCATAATTTCTAATTTTATGTCTATTTCTTCATAAATTGGCAAAGTAGAAACTTGGTCAAACCCTGTTTGTATTTTCTTTTTTAAAGATTTATTATTTTTCTTAGCATCAAGAATTTTTTGATTGAAGCTTTTAATATTTCTAACTCCTAAATGTGATATTAATTTATATCTATTTTCCATTTCTTTTACTGCCCATTTTAAAGCAGAAACTGCTTTACTAGCTTCTGTTACTACAGGCGTTAAGAGATGGGGAATGTCGCTATATGCAGATAATTCTAACATCTTTGGATCTATCATTATCATTTTACATTCTTCTTGAGAATATTTATACAGTAAGGATAATATCATGGTATTTATAGCAACTGATTTACCTGATCCAGTAGTTCCTGCAATTAGTAAATGAGGCATATTGGCTAAATCTACTACAAACGGAGCACCTACAAGATTTTTTCCCAATACTAGTGGTAAAACTATATTTGGAGAATGAAACTCTTTCGATTTAAATAATTCTTTTTGTCTAAAAAACATTCTTAATTTATTTGGTAATTCTATACCTAAAGCATTTTTATTTGATATAACTGAAATTCTTGCAGAAGCTACAGACAAAGATCTTGCAATATCATCTGCTAAACCTATTATTCTAGAAGATTTTATCCCAGCAATAGGCTCTAATTCATATAAAGTAACTACAGGACCTTGTGTTACATTTATTATATTACCCTCTATTCCAAAATCATTTAACACTTTTATTAATTTTGCAGAATTTTCTTTTATTTGAGAAGCAGTCATAAGTTTAGAATTTTCTGTAACCGTATCTTCTAATAAAGAGAGATTAGGTGTTGAAAAAATTTTTTTTTCTTCTTGATTAGGTATAAATTGATCATCTATTTCTTTTGAGCCAGAAATAGGATTATTTTGAATAATCTTTTTAGAAGCTTCTAAAGACGATAAATCTAAACTGGATTTTTTAGGAGTGTAAGCAGTGTCCATATTTCTCAACAATATGTATCCTGTTTTATGTAATAACTTCAAGACAAATGACTTTAAAATCATCTTATGAAACTTTAAACCACAAAAGCAAAATAAAAGAAAATTACATCCTAACAAAAAACTTATAATAATTGTTTTAAAATCAATATTTTCTTTATATTTATGCAATAAGAATTTGGCTAAACTTCCTGAATTTTCAGATGGTAATATTGGATATATTTCATATTTATTCAAAAATAATAAAAATGGAGATAAGCATATGTAAGAAATAATCAAATTCAAAAAGATAAAATAATATTTTCTTGTTCGTTCTTTATATAAAATCATTGATGTTATACCCAAAGATAAACCCATTACAATGCTGAATATTCCAAATAATTGATACATTAAATCAGCTAAATAAGAGCCAAATTTTCCTAAAAAATTGGTTCCCTCGTTATTTGTTATAACATTGAAAGACGGGTCAGAAGGATTATAAGTTATTAAAGATATTAAAATCATAATAGCCAATAGCAAATTAATTAATATTCTCAAAGAATTGTTTTTCTTTTTCATGAGAATTTATCTTTATCTAATTAAAAATGGCTTTAAATAATCGATGTTTATTTTATCAAAAATTTTAATTTAATAAAAGTGTTTTGAAAAAATAATTTTTTAACCAAATTAAAATTTTTAAATTTTTTGATTTTATTTTAGATGCAATAAAAACATCATATTTCTTTAAATTTTCCTAAAAATATTTTAATTAAAATTAAATTAATATTTAATTATTACAGATAAATGTTTTTTTTTTAATCTTTTTACCATTTATTCTCCTGATTTTCCTTTAATGTCTATTTTAATCTTATTGCAGTTAACATAAATATATTTTTATTTATTAAAAATTAAAAAATTAAAAATCAATTTCTCTTAGTGATATAAAAAATGATGATATAAATTAACTTAATGTATTAATTAGGTCATTCTTGAATTGATTAATGTTAAGAGATATAAATTTTCAGAAAAAAGTTAAATGAAAAAATACCATGTAATGAAATTTCAAGCTCCTTTTGAAAGAGTAAAATATTATTCAGATTATCCAGAAATTATGTTATACAGAGCTATAATTTTACAAGCAATAATAGACGCAACTAATACATCAGATGCTAAAATTCCTAAAATTCTAGAAAAAGAGGCCAAAAATTGGATTTTTAATTCCAATGAAGATTTTGATATTATTTGTGAAAATGCTAATATAAATCCAGAATATGTAAGGAAAATTTCTTCTAAAACAATAGAGTTAAATCTAGATAAGAGTAATTTTTAGAAATCCAAGCTAATCTTTTCTCTTCCTTTACTTTTGTTCAAATTAATAAACATTATGAGAATTTTAGAATATTTCATAGAGGATAATGTTAGACATTTACTAAAATGTCTAAATAGCAAGGAATTTACAAAATGTTTAAAGCATTTATCTCAAATATACTAATAAAATTCTCTAGAAATCGTAAAACAGGAAATATTGAGTTCTGCTCATATATTAATATATGACATATATCTTTTATTGTTTGTTTTTTTAGATTTAAAATGATATTCCTAATTTGATATCTGCTCCGGATTGATTGTTAATTTTTTCCTTCAAATTATTTTTTTCAAAAAAAATGGAACAGTTGATATAAGCAAAAGCGATTTTCTTACCAAAAGAGTATTTTGTAATTATTGATTTAAAATCTCTTTTTAATTTGTATTTCTTAGTAAAAAACATATACCAATTTTCATAATCTATGCCTATAGCAAAGGATATGTTTTTTGAAGTAAAGTTCGGATTAGAGTTTTTGATATCTTTTATGTTAAGAGTGTTGAGTATTTTTTTGAGTTCTGCACCCTCTGTTATATTAGATATTTTATTTAAAGATTTTTCTAAAAAATCTTGTGGATTAAAAATATTTTCCCACGCAAATTTACTAGAAAAAATTGTAGTGAATTTTTGAGGTAGAAGAATACTAGATTTCTTGAAACTAAATCTTAAAGATGGTTTGTAGTAAAATATGTTAGAATTATTTATTTTGTGAGAATTTAATAATTCATGATTTAATTTTAAATTTATTTTAGGTTCTAATGCAAAATAAAATAATTGTAAATTGCTAATGGATAAAAAAATTGAATAGTTATTTTGTAAAAAATTGTTTTTCTCTATAGGTTGCAAAGTTTCTTGATGAAATTTTCCACCTAAAGTGAAAAAATAGAAAAATCTATAGCTCATCTTTAATCTCCATTCGCTAGACTTTTTTATAAAGGGAAAAAAATCTTGCAATAGCAATATTGTTTTATAGGTTTCTTGCATTCCGAAAGAGCTATTTGTATTTTGCTTACTGTTGATGTATTCAGAAAGTTTTTGAGATATATCAGAATTAATATTATTTTCTTTGGTTTTATTTTTTATATCTTCAGAAAAAAGATTTTTGTATAAAAATTCTATTTTTATTGAAGGATCTTCAAATAATAAGACATTTGCTAGGACAGATTTTGGAATCAAAATTAACAGTAAGAATATAATAACTCTTAATTTTTTAACAATAAGGAGTAATTTATTATAAACTAAAAGAATTACCACAACCACATTTACTAGAAGCATTTGGATTAGAAATTTGAAAATAAGAATTTCCTAACTCTTCTATAAATTCTAATTTAGCATTATTTAAAAATTTTTGAGATATTTCATCTATTAATACAAATACAGAATTTTTCTGAAAAACTAAATCATTTTCATGTTTTTCTCTCGTAAAAACAAATTCATACATAAATCCTGAACAACCTCCACCATTTACAGAAATTCTAAAATATTTTTTTTCTGATGAATTATTTTGTAGAAAGCTTATACGTTTTGCTGCACTATTAGTAATATTAAAGTTATTCATTAAACTATTCACTTATAAATTTTAGAAAAAAATTATAGCATTATTTATTGTAAATTAGGAGAGTAAAAAAATACATGCTTTTTTAATAGATTTCTAAATATTTTTCAGGCAAAAAATTGAATACATAAGATAGTAAAAATTTCTGGAATAATAAACATAACTAAAACCTTATAACATGTATTTCTATAATGTAAATTATGCATTAGAAGAAAAATTTGCAAAATTAAGGTTAAGCATTTTTGATTATAAAATATCAACTCTTTAATTTTAGAGTTTTAGGTTTTTTGCTTTTTTTTTCTGTGATAATTTTTTTGGCTTCTAAAGCAGATATTTCTAAAAAATTAGTGCTTTTAGGAATAGAAAAAAATTTTTCGCCATATTTAATATAAGGTCCAAATTTTCCTAGCCCTAAAGACACTTCCTTACCTTCTATCTCAGAGATATGTAATGGAAAATTTAATAATTTTATAGCATCTTTTAGAGTGATTTTTAGTGGATCTCCTAAAATTTTAGGAACAGTAATTCTTATAGTAGAGGTCTTTTGTGTTTTTTTTGTATTTTTTTTAGTTTTTGTATTTTTCTTTTCTATTTTTATTTCTTTTTCTAAGTTTTTATATATTTTCTCTAGATAAAATCCATAAGGTCCTTTTTTAAGAAAAATTTCATCATTTGAGGTTTCAGATCCAAGATAAATATCTGTTTTATCTGTACTAAAATTATCCCGTTCTGAGGAATTATTTAAGATTTGCTTAGTAAAATTGCATTCAGGATATTGGCTACAAGCTAAAAATGGGCCATATTTACTTAACTTTAGATGCAAAATACCTATTTCTAATTCTTTTTTTTCAATACATTTAGGACATTTGATGCTGGAATCAAAATCTTTGCTTTCCAAATATTTATGAATATATATATTTAAATGTTGCTCTATGTAGGAGACCACTTCTTGTATTGAATTAGAACTAGAAGATAAGATCTGCTTTTCAAAATTTTGCCAAAATTCTTTTAATAGATCTTTAAAAAAAATATTCCCTATGGATATTTCATCTAATTTTTTTTCAAGATCTGCAGTAAAGTCATATTCTACATATTTTTTGAAAAATAACGTTAAAAAAACATTTAATATTCTGCCTATAGCGGTAGGTAAAAATTTTCTAGATTCATATGTCAAATATTGTCTATCTAGCAATACTGAAATAATAGTAGAATAAGTGGATGGTCTTCCTATGCCTAACTCTTCTAGTTCTTTGATAAGACTAGCTTCATTGAATCTAGGTTTAGGTTCTGTAAAATGCTGAGAAGGCAATATTTGTATTAACTCTACTTCTTCTCCTTGTTGTAAATTTGGTAAAATTGTTGATTCTATATCTTTACCATATAGTGCCAAAAAACCATCAAAAAAGATTGTTGATCCTGATACTGTTGATATGAATTGCCCATCTTTAGTTTTGATATCAATTGAGGTTATATCTATCAAAGCTTGTTGCATTTGTGATATTATAGCTCTTTTCCAAATTAGATCATAAAGAAGAAATTGTTCTTTAGTGAGATGGTTCTCTAATTTATGGGGTGTTTGATTAATATCGGTAGGTCTTATTGCTTCATGAGCTTCTTGTGTGTTTTTTTTGGATTTAAATTTATTTGCTTGGCTTGGAAGATATTTGAGCCCTATATTTTTTGATATGTAATTTCTTATATCTTTTAATGCAATCTCTGAAAGATTGTAGCAATCTGTTCTCATATATGTTATAAGGCCGGTGATATTGCCTCCTATATTTATACCTTCATATAATTTTTGGGCTATCGACATAGTTTTTTTAGAAGTAAAATGTAGCTTCTTATAAGCTTCTTGTTGTAAAGATGCTGTAATTAGAGGAGGAGGAGGATTACGCTTTTGTCTTTTCTTATCTATCTTATAGATATAAAATTCTTGTTTTTCTAGTTGAGATTTTATTTTTTCTGCTTGGGATTGATTTTTAATAGAAAATTTTGATAATTTTTCTCCGTTAGCAAAATTTAATTTGCTTGTAAATTTATATTTCTCCTTACTTAACATATCAAGCTCAATGGTCCAATATTCTTCACTTACAAAAGCTTCTATGTCTTCCTCTCTAGAACAAACTAATCTCAATGCAACAGATTGTACTCTACCAGCAGATCTACATCCTGGTAATTTTCTCCATAATAAAGGAGAAAGAGAAAAACCTACGAGATAATCCAAAGCCTGTCGAGCTTGTTGTGCATTAACAAGTTTTATATCTATATCTTTAGGATTGGCTAATGCTTTTAGAATTGCTGATTTCGTAATTTCATGAAAAATTATTCTTTTGCATATTATTTTATTATTTAAAGATGTTTTTAATATCTCATAGATATGCCAAGAGATAGCTTCTCCCTCTCTATCTGGATCTGTAGCTAAAAAAATTGCTTCTGACTTTGTAGATTCTTCTATTATTTTTTCTAAATGTTTTTTATGTTTATCTATTGTCTCATATTTTATTAGAAAATCTTCAGATGGTAAAACAGAGTCTTTTTTTGAAGGAATAGCCCTAACATGACCATATGATGCTAATATTTTAAATTCCTTACCTAAATACTTGCTGATAGTTTTAGCTTTGGAAGGGGATTCTACAATAACTAACTTCATGAATTTTTTTGGTATTTTTGTTCAATTGAATAATATCGATATTCTATTTGATATCTCGTCTACATAAATTTTACCAGCTAATTCTAATTCAAGACATATTGTATATATAATTTGCATAGGAATTTTCGTTTCTTTATATATTTCCTCATAACTTACTGGTGTCGAAGATAATATAGACAAAATCTTTTTTCTATCTTTTTCTTCTATTGTATCTAAATCAACTTTATTTAAAAATGTTGGTTTAGGAATTTCTCTTACTTTTTTTTCTAATCTTATATTAGACATTATATCTTCTATAGATTCAATAAGAAAAGCTTCATTGTTTTTTATAAGCTTATTTGTACCAGATGATCTCATGTCTAAAGGAAATCCAGGCACTGCAAATACTTCTCTATTTTGTTCTAAAGCAAATCTAGCAGTTATGAGCGAACCAGAGTGAGTGCTAGCTTCTATTATTACACTTCCTAAAGCAAGACCAGATATTATCCTATTTCTTTGAGGAAAATTTTTGCCAGTCGCTTTTGTTCCAAATGGTAATTCTGTTATAATAAGAGATTTTTTAGAAATTATATCATATAATGACTTATTGGCATAAGGATATATGTGATCTATCCCTCCAGCTAAAACCGCTATAGTATTATTAATGCTTGCTTGATGTACTTGAGCATCTATACCAAGTGCTAGTCCTGATACTGTAGTAAAATTTTCATCAATCAAATCTTGTACTAATTTTTTAGTGAAGATCTTACCATTAACAGAAGAATTTCTTGAGCCAACCACAGCTATCTTTTGTTTTTTTTTTAGTAAGCTGATTTTTCCTCTACATGTTAATGCTATAGGAAAATTATGAATCTCTAATAATGATTCGGGATAAGAAATGTCTTTATATGTTATTATGCTACAGTCATATTTTTGTGCTTTTTCTATTTCCTCTAAAATAACTTTTTTAGAACAAATTTTTAAAGGGGATTTTCTCCATTTTGATGAAAAATCCCCTATATTTTGTAAGATAATTTTAGGAGATTTAAAAATATTAATGAGCTGTTGATAAGTTCTACTACCTATATTTTCTGATCTAAAAAGTCTTAAAATATTTATGTCTTCCTCAGAATAAAAATCCTTTACCATTTGCTATTAAAAAAATATTTTTACCGATAATTTAATAGAGATTTTTAATTCTTAATATTTACAGATGTAATAAGTTACAATTTACTGGAATTGTTTTTTAAATATTCTGCTATTCCTTTGTCATTAGGGTTAATACCAGTATCTCCTTTATTCCAACCAGCAGGACATACTTCACCATATTTCAAATAAAAATCCCAAGCCTCAACCATACGAATAGCTTCTCCGATATTTCTTCCTAAAGGGAAGTCATTCACTACATAATGTCTAATAACAAAATTCTGATCTATTAAAAAACTCCCTCTCAAAGACACTCCATCCTCATATAATACTTCATATTGTGAGGATATTTCTTTATTTAAATCAGATACTATAGGAAAATTAATACTACCAATACCTCCCTTTTCATTTGGAATGTTCTTCCAAGTATAGTGAGCGAAGTGAGAGTCTACGCTAACAGCAATCACTTTAGTTTTTAGTGCATTAAAAATTTCTAATTTATTATTAAAAGCGATTATTTCTGATGGGCATACGAAACTAAAGTCCAATGGATAAAAAAACAAAATGGCTTTATGGCCATCTACGTAATCTTTTAGATTGAAGAAATCATTAATAGAATTATCTGCCATTACAGCTTTAGCAGTAAAGTCTAAAGCTTTTTTTCCAATAAATTTGTTCATAAAGACCTCTATGATTAAAAGTTAAAAAATTATATCTAAAAATGATTAATATGTAATAATACATATTCGATTTCTGTATAAATATCAGATATAAAATTGTTATGCAAACAAATAATTATTCAGAAAATTTTCTGTAATAAGAGGTCTTTATATCATATCAAATAAATTGACAAGAAAACTATTTAATTTAGAATTATCAAATAACTATAAAAATATATATTAAGGAAGAAAAGATTGTTCCATAAAATTTTTTCATAATTATTTGGAAAAATATATTTAAAAATTAAAATAAAAACTTATTTTTTATTCAATGAGTAAAATCATAACTTTACTAATCTTATTACTATTATCTTGTACTGAAGTGAGGGCTATTTTAGATAATGTTCAGGATAGTAAAAATATTGATTCAAAAAAAGAAAATCTAATTAAAAATATTGTGATAACTGGTAATAGTAAAATTTCAGATTCTTCTATTTTACAACATTTAAATATAGGAAAGTCAGAATATTTTAGTTTGAATTTAGAAAAAAGAATATTGGTTAAATTGCATGATAGTAAATTTTTTCAAGAAGTTAATTTAAAATTTTCTAACAATACAATTTTCTTGAATGTTAAAGAAAATAATATTGTTTATAAGGTTCAAATAGAAGGTAATAAAGAAATAGATCAAAAAAAAATATTTCCGTATTTAAAGTTGAAAAATGATGAATATTTAGATCATAGCAAAATTACTCAAGATCTCAAAACAATTGTAGAAATTTATAAATCTCAGGGCTTTGTGGATACACAAGTAAGTTATAAAATTTTGCAAGACAAAAAAAATTCTCAAGCTGCCAAAGTGATTTATACAATCAATGATGGCATTAAACCAAAATTATCTGGTGTGATTTTTACTGGGAATCACTCCTTTTCTTCTGAGGATTTAGAAAATATAGTTATTAATAATTCTCCAAAATACTTGCTTGGATCAATTTTTTCTAAAGATAATTTAAATAAAGATATTTTGTATTTTGATCAGATAAAATTGATCAATTTTTATAAATCTTTTTCATACGCAAATGTAGATGTAAAGACTACTTTACTATATAAAGACAAAAAATTTTTTGTATTGCACTCTATAAATGAGGGTTGTAAATATTATTTTGGATCTATTAAGGTGAAATTTGAGAATAATATTCCAGATATTTCAGAGGACGATGTTTTGAAATATTCCCAAGCTTTATATGGAAAAGATTTTAGTCAATTGGATATTGAAAAATCTGAAATGCAAATGTTAGAATTTTTTAATATGAGAGGTTTTCCCAATGTAGATATTGTAGTGGAAAATATTTTGGATGAATTCAATCACATGGTTGATATTGTATTTAAAATAAAATCAACATTCAGAAAATATATAGAAAATATCGATATTTTGAATAACTATCAAAGTGAAGATTTTGTTATAAGAAATAATTCCTTACTACATGAAGGTGATCTTTATAATCTTAATTTATATAACAAGTCTTTGAAACTTTTAGTTCAATCAGAACATAATATGTTATTGCTTCCATCTAGAAAAATATTTGCATTGCCTAATATTAATAAATTTTATAGCGATTTAATTATTACAGAACAACGCAAGCAATCTTCTCAAGATAGAAAAGGTCTGAGTACATCAGTTGATTTTAATAGTCAAAATGGAGTTGGTATAAATGCTCGTTTGGTTGATAGTAGTTTTTTAGGTAAATCCTTATTTTTAGATATAAATGGTTATTGGGGGAATTCACTTAATAAATATGATTTGAGCCTTATTAAGGATAATTTTTTACTCACTAATTCAAAATTAGGGTTTTTGTTTGATTCTAAAAGAACCAAAAATAGTAAAGAATCTTCTTCACTTGGCCAAGAATTGTCTCAAGCTAAAAAAGATTTTCATCACTATAATGAACGTCTCTTTAAAAATAAAATTTTTTTACAAACATACAAAGATAAAATATCTTTTGTTTGGGGAACTTACTGGAATATTCTTGATATTTCAATTCTGAATCAGAAGTATTTTTTTCAAAAAGATGAAGGGAAGTTTACAGATATAGGCTTAGATTTTGATATGAGCTATGAAAATACAAAACAAGTTTTTGTGTATAATCCCTTTATTAAGGAAGGATTTAGGACATTATGCAATTTTAAAGCTTCAATTTTTTCTCCTAATATTAAATATTTAGGCTCTGCATTTGAATTATTTTGGGGAAAAAAACTTTTTACTAACATCTTTTTGAAGACAACAGCTCATGCAGGGTTGGCTTTACCTCTTTGTGATAACGAAATACGTGTTTTTCAGAGATTTAATTTAGGAGATATGAGTTTAAGAGGTTTTAAAGAAGATGGTGTAGGGCCATATATTAAAGACTCTTTTGATAGCAGTTCCTCTAAAATTCATGTAGGAGGAAATTACACATATAATGCTTCTCTGGAAATTTTATTTGATTTGAATTTTATTAGCCAGAAATTTGTGATAACTCCTCTTGGATTTATAGATATGGGATCTGTTTTTGGTATTAGTAATGCAGATAAGTATCCAGAAATAATTGATAATTTTTCTAATAGGATTTCTTGTGGTTTGGGAGCTAGAATGATATTACCAGGTTTAGGGCTTTTAGAATTTGGTTACGGTATTCCAATTAAATACGATGAAAACAATGATAATACTCATTCTTTTCATTTTAATATAGGTTTAAGTTTATAATAGGATTTTTTGTAGCTTAGGAGCTAGAATGCTATTAATAGGTTTAGGATTTTTAGAATTTGGT
>JADHZC010000003.1 GCA_015657545.1 Rickettsia sp. | reverse complement strand
AACATTACCAAAAATTTGTTAACTCATTTGCTTTATCTTGTACCTCTAGTAATCTATATTGATTCAAATCTGATCTTCTTCACATGTTTTGGTTTTGTTCTTCTAACTTGTTTTTTCTAACTCTTCTTTATCTTATTCTGAACCCATTTCATTTGATCATCAATAAAAATTTGTCAGCGCATTTGCTTTATCTTGTACCTCTAGTGATCTATATTTATTCAAATCTTCTCCTTCTTGCCATATCGTTGATTTTTGTTTTCTGATCTTTCTTGTTGTTGCTTTAATATTACCCAATAAAACATTTTCTTGTCCTTCTAAACTTGTTTTTTTACTGTCTTCTTGAACCAGGCTATTAGAACCATCATCCCGATCCTGAATATTTAAATCTAATAATTTTTCGTTTGTTGACTCTTGTTGATTTAGAATTACAAATATTCTATTTAGCAAATTTTTTAATTGCTCTATATCATTTACACAACAATCTTCATCTTGCAAAAGATTTTTCAAATTCTCAAAATATTTTTTATCTTCTATTAAATTTGAAAAAAATTTCTTCAAATCTTGATTATTTATTAATTTTTTATTAATAATAAAAGATGAAAAATTCGTAAACTTTATATCGATAATATTTTTCAAATTTTCCTTTACGTTTAATAAGTTTTGCTCTATTGATTGATCATAAGGATTAGAAATGTTGCAAAATTTAATATATGAAACTATATCTTCAATCAACATAGCAACAATTTTATTTTCAACACTTTCTTTTTTTTCAATAAATTGATTACAATAAGCTAAAAATAGAAAAATATCCGAAATTTTCTGGTTCAATACAGAAATCTGACTTTCTTCCATATATTTAACAAAAAAATCTAAAAATCTTTCTTTTCCTAAATCAACATCTTTACTAAGAGTATTATTAAGCAAAAATTTTGCATGTTTTTTAATTTCTCCTTTAAGTTCAATTATATTGAATTTATGATCATGATTCAAAATCATAATATCTTTTGATAAACTTTTAATTTCAGATTTTCCTAAATTTTTAAGTAAAAAACAAATACTGTTCTGATCTGTAAAAATAATTCTTATTTTGATATTTCCATTTTTTTTTCCTTCATTTTTAATATCTAAAATACCCATGTCATGAGCTTGTTTTTTAAATATATCTGCAGCCTCTTTAGTAAAAAACAAATTTGTGTATTGATCATTAATAGACTGGGTGTTAATTAAATTCGTTGAAAATAAATGAGTTTTAAATGTATTTAGTAAACGATCATCACTTTTATTCAATTTAGGAAATTCATCTAACAAATTTAGATCTTTTACTTCATTTTTTACAATTAAAGATTTTTGAGATAAAGCAGCTAAATTTTGTTCTTGTTTAATTTTTTCTATTTTCAAATATATTTGTCGTATTTTATAGATCTTTTTTATATAATTTTCATTATGCAAGTCATCCTCATTATCTAGCATAAAGAAAAAATCATCATTATTATTTTGTTTAAAAACAGGATATATAAAAATAGTTTTTTGTTCATTTATATAATGTTCTATTACCTCAAAAGAACAAAAAATTACTTCAGTTGCTTCATTATTAAATTTGTCTAATATAAGCCAATTTAAAATTTTATTCATATTCTAAACCTACCTTTTTATATTCACTTTATTATCATTAAAAACATGATTTTTTTAATTTAATTAATGAAAAAATCATAATTTAATAATAATTTTTGTTATAATATTAGATTAATTAAAAATTATCAATAAAAATAAATTGCTATTTAATTAGTTTTTCATACTATTTTTATTTCATATAAAATATAATGTTGTTTGCATTTATTTAACATTAATTAATGTTTTATATGATAAGATGTTTTAATTAAAATATAAAATATTATCTGAAAATTATTAATTTTTTCAAAAATAGCCTAGTACATTGTATATAAATGTAATAAATCAAAAATATTTTTATAATTAATTGTAATTAGATATAACTGTAAAAACAAAAATATAAAATATGAGCCTATTATATAGAATATAATAAAAAGAAATTAATATAATGCAATATAAATAAATAATTAAAAATTCAAAAAAATATCCTTTTTATAATATGTTTTTAATAAAAAGTAAAAATTATTTAATATTTAAATCTTCTTTTTAATAACTAATAAAAAATTTTTTAAAAAAATAATTTTTTATTAGAATTCTTCTAAAATAAAAATAATGTAGACATGTTAAAGTATTTTTTCAAAATTTAATATATTCACAACATCAAGATACAAAAAATTTATTAATCTCTAACTACCTATTCTAAATTTGTTAGTTTTCCATTATTCACAACCTTTTCCTCTTATAGTTTAAATTTTCCTATTACAAGAAAATATTTAAAAATATAACCTAATTATTGTTGTGATTAATTTTATAAAAATCTCCTAAAAAATTTAATAAGAAAATACACCACAATCTTGGCCAACGCATCTTAATATCTAGATTTTATAGCCCATTAAGAAGATAAATTTTTTATGATTTTACTTGAGAAGCTCTTGTTTTAACCTCTTCAATAGTACCACACATATAAAAATTATCTTCAGATATATGATCTAAATTTCCATTTAAAATCTCTTTACAACCTTGTATGGTATCTTTTAAATCTACAAACTTGCCCTTTATAGAAGTAAATGCCTCTGCTGCGCTAAAAGGTTGAGCGAAAAATTTTTGAATTTTTCTTGCTCTTGCTACTGTTAACTGATCTTCTTTAGACAATTCTTCGATTCCCAATATAGCAATTATTTCTTGTAAAGATTTATAAGTTTGTAAAATTTCTTTAACTTGTTTTGCTATAGAATAATGTTCTTCTCCTACAATTTTAGGATCTAAAGCAGAAGAATTACTATTAAGAGGATCTATTGCAGGATATATTCCATAAGAAGCAATTTCCCGTGATAACACTACTATAGAATCTAAGTGAGAAAAAAGACTTGAAGGAGCAGGATCCGTTAAATCATCAGCAGGAACATAAATAGCTTGAACAGAAGTGATAGAACCTTTATTGGTAGAGGTTATTCTTTCTTGCAAATTTCCCATTTCATAAGCTAAAGTTGGTTGATATCCAACCGCTGATGGAATTCTTCCTAATAAAGCAGAAACCTCAGACCCAGCTTGAGTAAACCTAAATATATTATCTATAAAAAGCAAAACATCATTTCCATTTTTCATATCTCTAAAATACTCTGCTAATGTTAAGCCAGTAAAAGCAGCTCTTGCTCTTGCTCCTGGAGGTTCATTCATTTGGGCAAATACTAAAGACACTTTTGACTTTTCAGAATTTTCTAAATCTATAACAGAAGATTCTATCATTTCATTATATAAATCCTTACCTTCTCTACTTCTTTCTCCTACGCCTGTAAATACTGTATAACCCTTATAAAAATTAGCTATATTTGTAATTAACTCCATTATAAGAACTGTTTTACCAACACCAGCTCCTCCAAAAAGACCAACCTTACCCCCTTTAATATAAGGAGTAAGTAAATCTATAACTTTAATACCAGTCACCAATAGTTCAATTTTAACGGATTGATCTACTAAAGCGGGCGGAGAATTATGTATAGGCAAAAATAATTCTGCATCTATTTTCCCTCTTTGATCTATAGGATCACCTGTAACATTTAATATTCTACCCAAGGTTTTTTCACCTACAGGAACTTTTATAGCTTCTCCAGTATTTTCAACCTCTTGACCTCTTTGTAATGTACTAGTATCATTCATAGAAATACATCTTACGATGTTATCACCTACATGATAAACAACTTCTAACGTGATTTTTTTCTTATTTGATGAATAACAAATCAAAGCATCAAAAATATTGGGTAAAAATTCTTCAGCAGAAAATTCTACATCCACTACAGCAGACACTATCTTTACTATTTTTCCACTTTTCATCTCCATAAAACAAAATATATATTTATTACTAAAAATTTATTTATTACTCTAAAGCATTTAATCCTGAAATAATTTCTGTTAGCTCAGTTGTAATTATAGCCTGTCTTTTTTTATTCATCTTTAGATAAAGACTATCTAATATATCTCCGGCATTATTAGATGCATTTTCCATCACAAGTCGTCTTATAGCTTCTTCACTAGCTATATTTTGAATATATGAATATCTAACAATATTAAATATATATTGTTCTAATAAATTTTTAAAAATTGCACTACCTTCATATTTAGTAATATTCATATTTTTTCTAGATTGATCGGAATGTTTTTCTTCTTTACGTTCAAATAAAAATTGTAAAAGATCTTTTTTTGTAAAATTTTGTACTAAAGTATTTTTAAATTGATAAAAATACAAAGTGACATTAGATATTTTTTTAGAAAAAATCATCCTTAAAATACAATCCGAGATAATTTTATCAACAAAATAATCATTATTTTTATCAATATGTAAGATTTTTAATATCTTAGAATCATATTTTTTTTCTAAAATTTCATAACCCTTTTTTCCTAAAATAATAATAAAAAAATCTTTCCCATTTTCTTCTAAAAATTTAATATCGGAAACAAAATTTTTCATTATAACCTGATTAAAATTACCACATAATCCTCTCTCTGAAGTGAATGCTACAAGCAATCTAGGCAATTTTTGTAACATTTTCAGATCAAGAAAATGTTCTAATAAGCAAAAAATATGTTTTTTTTGCTTTTCAGTCATAGAAAAAGAATGCACAATTTGAGACATTTCTTCAAATAAAATTTGAGATTTAATATCCTCATTTTTAGCAATTTTTTCTATTTTTCGTAATTTAGTTCCAGCAACCAACTCCATAGATTTTGTAATTCTTTGGGTAGATTTTGTAGATTTAATTTTATTTCTAAAAAATTTTAAAGAACTCATTTTGATTCATTATTCTCTTGATTTTTTATTAAATTCCAAGTTTCTTTTATAAAATTATTTAAAAATATATTTAAATTTTCTTCTATTTCAGGAGTAACCTCTTGCAATTGAGCTATGTTTTGAAGTAAAGAAGGATGAAACATTTTCAAATGTTCAAATAAAGATTTTTCAAACTTTTTAATATCTACTAACTCTATATTTTTTAAAAATCCTTTATTTGCAATAAAAAGCACTATAACCTGTTCTTCTAAATTTAGAGGTGAAAAATTATCTTGTTTTAAAAGTTCCATTAATTTTAAACCATTTTCTAACGAATTCTGAGTTTTCTCATCTAAACTAGAGCTAAATTGCATAAAAGATTCTAACTCTCTAAATTGAGCTAATTCTAATTTCATACTACCAACTAAGCTCTTAATAGCTTTTACTTGCGATGCTGAACCTACCCTACTAACAGAATTTCCTATATTCACAGCAGGTCTTATTGATTTATTAAATAATTCAGACTCTAAAAATATTTGTCCATCTGTAATAGAAATTACATTAGTAGGGATATAAGAAGAAATATCCCCTTCTTGAGTTTCAATAATAGGTAAGGCAGTTAAAGAGCCACCTCCAAATTCCTCAGATAACTTTGCAGCCCTTTCTAAAAGTCTAGAATGTATAAAAAATATATCTCCTGGATAAGCTTCTCTACCAGGAGGCCTTCTTAACAACAATGATATTTGCCTATATGCAACTGCATGTTTGCTTAGATCATCATATACAACCAAGGCATCTTTTGAATTATCACGAAAATATTCCCCTATACTACATCCAATATAAGGAGCTATAAACTGCATGGCAACAGGATCAGATGCAAATGTTGCTACAACTATACTATGTTCCATAGCTCCAGAACTTCTTAGTGCTTCCAATAATCTAGCAACACTAGATTTTTTCTGACCTATAGCAACATAAACACATATAACTCTTTTATCAAAAGTAACATTTTTTTGATTAATAATAGTATCAATAGCTATTGATGTTTTTCCAGTTTGTCTATCACCTATAATCAGCTCTCTTTGTCCTTTACCTATAGGAATAAGAGCATCTATAATCTTTATGCCAGTTTGTAATGGTTGATGTATAGGTTTTCTTGATATAACAGAAGGAGCCTCTACTTCAATATTTCTACGATGATCAGTAACAATATTTTTTCCTCCATCCAAAGCATTGCCCATAACATCTATAACCCTGCCTATCAATTCTTCTCCAACTATAGTATCAAATAGATGTTTTTTTCTAAAAACTTTATCACCCTGTTTTATTTGTGAATCATCGCCCATAATAATTGCTCCTACGACATCTCTTTCTAGATTAATAGCCATTCCCAATACTCCAGATTCAAATTCTATTTTTTCTGAAATTTCAACATTTTGCATTCCATAAATAAAAGCTACACCATCACCAACTCTCAAAACATAACCTATTTCCTGCAATTCAACCAAAGGCGATAATTCAGATATTTCCTTTTTTAATATCTCAGAAAATTCAGAAACATTATATGACATATAAATAAAACCTCATTTTTATAATGATATTGAAAAAATTGCACATTAAGTTAATCAAAAATTTTATAAGCTAACTTAGTTTTTAACTTATTTAACATACCAAGTATAGAAAAATCTAACAAATTATTATCATATTCTATAATAATACCTCCCAATAATCTCTTGTCTATTTTAAAATTCAATACAGGTGAAATTTTTAATTGATCTGTCAAAAAATTTTTTATTCTATCTTTTTGTGCTTGTTCTATTTCAGAAAAAGAACTAACAAATACTTTGATTTTCAAATTTTTATAGAATATTTCTTCTAATCTTAAATAGATTTTATCTAGCAAAATTAAATTTAACTCTTTTTGCAGAATATAAAACAGAATATTTTTAAGATATATTGGGTGCTGATAAGTAATTTTTTCTAAAAAAACAATTTTTTTAGAAATAGCTATTATTGGAGAATTAATGATTTTCAAAATTTGCTTATTCTCTTTAAAAATCTGAAAAATTTTTTGCAAAGATTTCAATAAAACATCCCTTTGATGAGCTTTATAAACATAGTAAGAAATAATATTAGAATAGCTATAAATTTTAGTAATATGACTCATGTAACAAATAACTTTAACCTTTCTTCACAATCAACTTAGATAAAATATTAAAAGCTAAAATCATTAATATCAATAAAATAATTATAAATAATGTGATATTAATATAAGAATTAGTTTTTTTCCATATATAAAATATAACCCAAATAGTGTTAGAAGAAATAAAAAGGCTCCCCAAAGAATGGGAGATGCTATATAAAGTCAAAGGTAAGGGCAGCATATTAGTAGATAAAAGATTTTGTAAAAAATACAAAATAGGAAGAGAAAAAAATGGTATTACAGATATAAAAGCCATTTGAAGGATTATTGCAAATAAATAAGAAAATTTATCTAAATGATTCCAAATAACGCTTTGTACTATTAATAATATGATAGCAAAAGATATACAAAATAAAATTTGTTTACGCGATTTTTCTTTGTTTTTAAAGGAAAAAACTCCAGATAGAAGACAAAAAAACATATAGCAAAACACCATATAAATACTAACATTACTAGCAGATGCTTTATCTAAAATATCACGTAAAACCAAAAAATTTGAAAAAAATATTATAGCAAAATGATACAATCCACCTATGATGCCATGTATAATAGCAAATATAAAAATCATCTTATAATTTTGTAAAAAAATTTTCTTAAAATAAGAAAATCTAATATCTATTTTTTTAGCAGTCTTTATATCTTTAGAATTTTTTATATCTTTCATTTGAATAATAATAGAAATTAAGCTAAGTAACGCTCCTATAACAAAGCCTATTTTCCAAGAACTAAAAATTCCATATTTATAAATAATAGAAGCAACCAAAACAGCAAATTGAGAAAAAAAAGAAGAAACACCATTAGCTAAGATTTTATCTTGAAAATTTTTTACTAATAATAACCTTAAAGCATCAGTTTCTACAGAAGTAGTAGAAATAAAAATAACTCTAGAAAGAAAAGCACATATGCTAGCAATATAACCTATATCACTATAGGATGGGATAAAAATTAATAAAAAAATAGAAAAAACTGATAAAATACTAGTAAATCTAATCATATAGATATTACCAAATTTATCAGCTATTATTCCAAAAATAATACTTCCTAAAGGTTTTCCTAAAAAAATTATTGGATATAAAATAAAAAAATTTAAAAATTTTTCTTCATTATTAGCTCCTGGAAAAAAATATTCAGAAATCTTTAAAGCAGACAAAGTAAAAAATGCATAATTATATGATCTTGAAAAATTTGTAAAAAAAATTCTAAAAAATAACATAAAAATAATTTTTTATATCTAATACGATTTAATTTCAAAAAATTCTATCAAAAATATATTTTTAACATATTTCAGTATATATTAGTTTGGATAAAATTTTTATTAATTATACTTGTGTATAGAAAAATTGATAGGCAAAATTTACGGCAAATTGGAAGAAATTAATCAAGATCATCTTCTAGTAAAAACTAATGCTGGAATAGCATATATAATTTATTGCTCAGAAGATATACTTATTAAATCTTCTTTAGGTGAAGATATAGAATTATTCATACAAACTCACATAGCTGAAGATAAAATGGATTTATACGGATTTATAGACAAAGACAATAAGCTTATATTTAATCTGTTAAATTCTGTAAAAGGAATAGGTAAAAAAACAGCATTAAATATTCTCGCAAAAGCATCTAAATATGAAATACAAAATTCACTTTTAGAACAAAATTCTAATTTTTTTAAACAAATGTCTGGCATTGGCAAAAGCACATCTGAAAGAATTGTTACTGAACTAAAAAACAAAATTCCTATCTTTCACTCAATAACAGAAATTGCTAATATAAATAATGACATAATGAATGATGCTATCTCAGCATTAGTAAAATTAGGAATAAAAAAAGAAAAGGCTTTTTCAAAAGTACAAAAAATACTAAAAGAACATGAAAATATAAATTTAAATGAATTAATTAAACTTTCATTAAAAAATCTATTATGAAAAATCCATTATTAATCAAAGAAGAGTTAGTTTCTGATGAAGAAACAACTTTAAGACCAAATTTTTTAAAAGAATTTTTAGGACAAAATAAAGTCAAAAAAAATTTATCTATTTTTATAGAGGCTGCAAAGAAAAGAAAAGAGCATTTAGACCATACAATATTTTTTTCTCCTCCAGGATTAGGAAAAACTTCTTTAGCAAACATAATAGCAAAAGAATTAAACGTAAACATTAAATCTACTTCAGGGCCTATATTATCTAAAGCATCAGACATTGCATCAATATTGACTAATTTAAAAACCAATGATGTATTATTTATAGATGAAATTCATAGATTAAATTCTAATTTGGAAGAAATGCTATATTCTGCTATGGAAGATTTTCAAATAGACATAATGATTGGAGAAGGGCCAGCCGCTAAATCAATAAAAATTGATTTAGCTAAATTTACTTTAGTAGGAGCTACAACTAGACTAGGATTGCTCTCAAACCCTTTCAAAGATAGATTTGCTATTCAATTAAGATTAGATTTTTACTCTATTTCTGAACTTCAACAAATCATCTTTAGAATTGCTAAAATCTTAAATAGTAAAATTACAGAAGTAGCTTCAAAAGAAATTGCTAACAAGTCAAGATTTACTCCTAGAATAGCTATAAGAATATTTAAAAGAGTTAGAGATTTTGCCTTAGTGCATAATAAAGACATTATAGATCAAGAAATTACAAACTACGCTTTAGAAGAGTTAGAAATAGAAAAATTAGGACTTGATAGCAATGATCTAAGATATTTAAAATATATATATAAATATTATAATGGAGGACCTGTAGGCATAGAGACAATAGCCTCAGCTCTTTCTGAGGATAAAGACTCCTTAGAAGAAACCATAGAACCTTTCCTTATCCAAATAGGTTTTATTCAAAAATCATCTAAAGGCAGAAATCTTACAATGTCTGGAAAAGAATTTTGCACTGAAAAATTTTCTTAACTATTATCTCAGATTATTTCTATAAATTTCTGTATTAACAGAAACCTGATCCCTAACATTAATATAAGAAGGAACCATAATTTTCATATCATTTTTTGTGGTAGCTATTTTATATGATGAAATTCTCTGAAAAATTTTATATATATTTTTGTTTCTTTGATACTAAACAAATACAATATTTGATGTAGATATATATCTAAAAGAATTTTGCACTGAAAAATTTTCTTAACTATTATCTCAGATAATTTCTATAAATTTCTGTATTAACAGAAACCTGATCCTTAACATTAATATAAGAAGGAACCATAATTTTCATATCATTTTTTGTGGTAGCTATTTTATATGATGAAATTCTCTGAAAAATTTTATATATATTTTTGTTTCTTTGATAATAATAAATACAATATTTGATGTAGATATATATCTATTATAAAAGAAAATTTTATGGATATAAGAGATACTTAAGCTCGTTCTGAAAAAAAAAGACTCTTTAAAGAAATTATAGAATTTTTTCTTATATAAATAGGATTTTTTCAAAAATCTTCTAAAAAGTAGAAATTTTACAATATCTGAAAAAGAATTTTGCACTAAAAATTTTTCTTAACTATTATCTCAGAGTTTTTCTATAAACTTCATATCTTCTGTATTAACAGAAACCTTATCCCCAACATTAATATAAGAAGGTACCATAATTTTCACATCATTTTCTGTGATAGCTATTTTATATGATGGAGATTCTCTAAAAGACTTCATATATATTTCTGTTTCTTTTATAGTGAATATAATATTTATTGGAGGAATAATGTCTATAATTTTATTTTCAAAAACTCTTGCAGTAAAAATAATATTAGGCAACAAAAATTTCACTATATTTTTGGAACTATGTTTTTTAAGAATTACTTCCTCTAAATTACTATTATCAAGAAATGTTATATTATCATCCAAGTCATATAAATATTGTAATTTTCTCTCTTCAATATAAGCTCTATCAATTGAATGATGAGAATTGAATCTATGATTAAGTTTTTTCATATCATATAAATTTTTCATTTCAACTTGAACATAAGCCCCTCCTTTACCTGGCTTAATATGTTCTGGATTTTTACTAATACTCCAAAGAGAATTTTGAAATTCTATAATGTGACCTAACCTTAGATCATTTGCAATAATCTTCATAATTTAATCTATAAAATAGATTTTAATATTTTAATTTTTGCTAAATCGTAAATAACTGGAGCTGCTAAAAAGATAGAAAACACAGTTCCTAAAAAAATTCCAGCAAACACCAAAATAGCAAAATTAGCTATAGCCTCTCCTCCATAAAAAATTAATACCAAATTAGAGGCTAAACTTGTTATGGACGTAATTAAAGTTCTTGTAAGACTTTGATTTATACTAAGCACAAAATTTTCTTTTAAACCTAATATTGTTTTATTTTTCAAATTATTTCTCACTTTATCATACACAACCACAGAATCATTTATTGAATATCCAATTATAGTAAGTATAGCTGCTACAATTTGTAAATTTATTTCTAAATTAAATAAACTAAGAAAACCAAAGGATAAAATCAAATTATTCAAAATTGTTAATAAAATTCCAAAAGAGAAAAGTAAATTAAACCTAATCCAAATATAAAAAAATATCACTAAAAAAGATATAAATACAGATAAAATACCTGCATTAAAAACTTGTTTCCCAATTTGGGGTCCTATAATACTAAATTCTTTATAATTAATATTTGGAAAATTACTATCTAATTCATATTTAACTTTAGATATTTTTTCTCCTAAATATTTTGTACTCGCAGAACCGATGCGTAAAAAAAATTCTGTATGATTTTCTCCAACCTCTTGTAAAATAATATCCTTAAGAGCAGGCTTATCTAATATTTTTCTAATTTTAGATATATCGCAAGGATCATTTAAAGAAAAATTAATAGATCCTCCACCAACAAATTCAATACCTAAATTAAGACCCTTTATTCCAAAAATCAAAAAACTCAAAATTATCAAGGTAATAAAAAATGGATAAAAAAATAACCTTAATTTTAAAAAATTAATTTTTGGAACTCCTTGAAAAACAGTAAAACTAAAAATATTCATATTTTTAAATTAACTAACATTAGCTATATTTGCTAGAAAAGAATTATTATTCATGTTATGTAATTTTTCTAAATCCAAATTTAATCTTTTTATTATTTCTTGTAGAGCTTTCGTAAGATTGATTATCATTTCATCATTATGATATGGGGTAGGAGTAATTCTTAATCTTTCAGTAGACTTAGGTACTGTAGGAAAATTAATATGCTGAACAAAAATAGAATATTGATTTAACAAAACATTAGAAAATTGCTTGGCCAAAAAAGGGCAACCTAATATTATTGGTATAATGTGAGTTTTGTTCTTAAAAAATGGTATATTACCTTTTTGAAAAGACTTTTTTAAAAATGATACCTGTTTTTGATGTTTTTCTCTTTTTTCATCAGAATCTTTTAGAATATTAATGCTTTTAATAGCTGCTTGAGTAATAACCGGGGGAAGAGCAGTAGTAAAAATAAAACCTCTAGCAGCTAATCTAACAGCATCTATCACATTTTTGCTAGAAACTATATAACCCCCCATAGAGCCATAGGATTTAGCTAAAGTAGCCTGTATTATATCAATATATTGACTACAGTCCAACATATCAGCAACTCCAGCCCCTCCTCTACCATAGAGCCCTACACTATGTACTTCATCTATATATGTAAGAGCATTATATTTTTTTGCTAATTCACAAATTTTTTCTATCGGAGAAATTGATCCATTCATAGAATATATAGATTCAAAAATTATGATTTTAGGACGCTCTAAAGGAATTTTTTGTAAACATAACTCTAAATCTTGCATATCTAAATGTTTATATATAAATTTTTGTAATTTAGAATTAGAAATACCAGAAATTATAGAAGCATGATTATATTGATCTGAAAATACCACTAAATTAGGCATAATTTTAGCTAAAGCAGAAACGGTAGCTTCATTAGAAACATAGCCTGAAGTAAAGACTAAACCAGACTCCTTTTTATGATTTTCAGCAACAAGATTTTCTAACTTCATTATAGAGTTCGTGGTTCCACTTATATTTCTACTACCTCCACTACTCACTCCATATTGCTCTAATGCTAATTTTGAAGCCTTCACTACATCAGAATCTTTTGACATCCCTAAATAATCATTGCTACACCAAATAGTAATTTTTTTTTCTTCTTTTCCATATAAAGCATAAGGAAAATCCTTTAATCCTTTATTAATAGCACTTAAATATCTATAATTTCCATCCGCTATCACAGATTGCAAATATTTATCAAAAAAATTACTATATTTCTGAATCATGTTACAAATAACATTATGTTATAAAATTTTAATCAATGTTTTTTACAAAATAGAAATTATATCCATTAGATGATTCAGGATCAAATAAAAAACCTAATGTAGAAAAATTTTTTATCTTTTCTAATTTATCTACTTTTTCTTTAGCAAAATAACGTAACATTAAACCTCTTGCTTTTTTAGCATATAATCCTATATTTTTAACTTTATCACCAATTTTTTGTCTAAATTCAATATTAACCATAGGATATTTTAATAATTTTGTATCTATCACTTTAGAATATTCTTGAGAAGCAAGATTGATCAGATATTTCTCTTTATGAGAACCTAATTCTAAATTAATTTGAGAAGTTACCTTAGAAGACCAATATTGATCTAATTTTACAAAATTTTTATCATTAAATTTTGTACTCATTTCAAGTCTATATTGTAAAATTTTATCCAATGGCTTAACCATGCCATATAAAGCAGATATAATTCTTAATCTTTGTTGTAAAAAATCTATTTCACTATCATTAAGCGAAGATGGGTTAAGGTTTTTATACACATCTCCTTGATATAAAAACATAGCTGGAAATTCAGAAGCTTTATGAAAATTTTGAAATCTATTAAAATTCAATTCAGCTAATTTATAACTTAGATTCATAGAATTTTTAATTTCTTCTAAATTTAGAATTGATAAATATTTTCTTATATAATGAAATTTTTCTAAAAAATAAGAATATGAACTATATTTTGCAGTATCCGATTCTAAATTTAAATTTAATGTCTTAGCGGAAGAAATTATAAAAATCATTTTCTACTACCCATTAAATAATTGATTTCTGCTCCATATATAATAATTATATTGACTATATAAAAAAAGATCATAGTAACAATCACACTTCCTAAAGATCCATAAACAAAACTTAATTGACTATAATAACTAATATATTTAAATAATAATTTTCCGCTTGCAATCCAGAGCAAAACAGCGAATATAGAACCTGGTATTACCTCAGAAAATTTTATCTTGTTGTTAGGGATAACATAATAAACAAAAGATATGATTGCAAATAAAAAAAAACACAAAAACAGATATCTAAAATAAAATAAAATACTTTGATAATCCCTAAGTAATATTTCATAAATTGATGGAATATTTTTGACTACAAAAGGAATAAATATAAATATCAAAATTATTAAAATTAATAAAATGCTAATAAAAAAAAACTGAATTATACTAAGCAATCTTCTAAAGATATAATGAGGATAATGTTTCACACAATAAATTCTATTAAATATAGTCCTTAAACATTCTACAAAACTAGAAATTGTCCATATAATACCAACTCCTGCTAGATTTAATACATTATAAGGATCAGAATTCAATAATTCACTTATTCTCAAATTTATTAAATTAGAATAATTTGGAGGCAAATCGCTTAGCAGAAAAGAAATAAAATCCTTTCCCCAATCAGAAGCACCTAAAAATCCGCAAAAAGCTAAGATAAATATTATGAAAGGAAAAACAGCAAGAAGAACTATAAAAGACATATATCCTGCATGCTCTATTCCATCATGATAAACAAGATTCTTTAATGCATGATATGAACAAAATATTAATTTTCTTATCTTATAAGACATTTGCATATCAAACAATTTTTTCTCTCATATTAGCTTCTATTGCAGCAAAAATAGCAAAATTTAATATTTGATTTGCACTAGCTCCTACGGGCAATATTTGTACAGGAAATTCAAATCCATTAATAAATGGTCCTAAAAAATTTCCTCCTTCTAACTCTTCTAAAAGATGAGTAGCTATATTGGCAGCACTTAAATTAGGCATAACAAGAATATTAGCAGGTCCTTTTATTCTAGAAAATGGATAAAATTTTTGTAAATTCTCATTAAGAGCAACATCAACTCTCATTTCCCCTTCATATTCAAAATCAAGATTCATTTGATCCATTTTTTCTAAAGCAAATTTAATCTTTTTTGTATCTTCTCCTCCAGGATTACCAAAATTTGAGAATGATACAAAAGCTAATTTTGGTTTGTTTCCTAATTTTTTTGAAATTTTTGCAATTTGTAAAGCAATATTCACTAAATCATTACCATCAGGATTTTCAAAACCAACATTATCTGAAATAATAACTTGATGCTTCTTTAAAAGCAATATTGAATATCCTATTAGTTGGTTTTGATTTAATTTTACTATTTTTTTTATATCATCTAAATTATGGTAATAATTTTTAGTACTACCAGTAATCATAGCATCAGCATCCCCACAAGCAAGCATAGCGGATGCAAAAATATTTCTATCACTTGTTATGAATCTTGCGCAATCCCTGTATAAATATCCCTCTCTTTGTAATTTCAAATAAAGATAATTAGTATATTTTTCAATATTTGAAGAAAGAGCTGCATTCACTATTTTTATATCACTAATCACTTCATGACTAAGACCAATCTTATTTAAGATTGGTAATATTTTATTTTTTCTACCTACTAAAATAGGTATTGCATAATCTTCTTCTTTTATTAAAATAGCCGTTTTTATAATTTCTTCTTCTTCCCCTTCAGCAAAAATTATTTTTTTCTTTGGAGAAGATTTTACTTGATCTAAAAATTGACTAGTGTAATGAAATTCTGGATTTAATCTACTTTTTAATTCTCTTTCATATTGTATTAAATCAAAATTTTTTTCTCTTGCAACTCCGGTTTCAATAGCAGCTTTTGCTACTGCAGACGAAACCTTAACAATTAATCTAGAGTCAAAAGGAGCTGGCAAAATATAATCATTTCCGAACATTTTATTTTGATTATATATTTGAGATACTTCTAAAGGAACAGAATCTCTAGCAAGCATAGATAACGCATTTACTGCTGCCATTTTCATTTCATCATTAATAGAACTTGCTTTTACATCCAAAGCACCTCTAAATATATAAGGAAACCCCATTACATTATTAATTTGATTCTTATAGTCAGATCTACCAGTAGCAACTATTGCATTTTTTTTTACCTCCCACACATCTTCTGGTAAAATTTCTGGATCTGGATTAGCTAAGGCAAAAACAATAGGGTCTTCAGACATAGATAAAATCATCTCCTGATTTACAACTTTCCCTACAGATAAACCCAAAAATACATCACATCCTTCCATTGCATCTTTTAAACTCCTTTTATAAGTATCATTAGATCTTTCGATCTTCCATTTATTCATTTTCTCTTTGCGACCTTTATATATTACTCCTAAACTATCGCATAAAAAAATATTTTCCTTTAATGCTCCCATGTAGACTAATAAATTATAACAAGCAATAGAAGCAGCACCCGCACCATTTATTACTATTTTTATATTGGAAATCTTCTTTTTTTTTAAATATAAGGCATTTATAATACCAGCAGCAACAACTATAGCAGTACCATGCTGGTCATCATGCAAAACTGGAATATCTAAAGATTTTTTTAAAGCATCTTCTATTAAAAAGCATTCTGGAGCTTTTATATCTTCTAAATTAATTCCTCCCCAGTTATATTTCATAGATTGAACAATTTTAACAAATTCTTCAACATCATAACTATCAATTTCAATATCAACAGAATCTATATCTGCAAATTTTTTAAATAATACAGACTTTCCTTCCATTACAGGTTTTGCAGCCGCAGCTCCTAAATTTCCTAAACCTAAAACAGCTGTACCATTACTAATAACAGCAACAGTGTTAGATTTTGCTGTATATTTATATAAATTATTTATATCTTTTTTTATTTCTTCACAAGGAGCAGAAACCCAAGGAGAATAAGCTAAAGCTAATTCTTGTTGAGTCAAAATTGGTTTAGTAATTTTCAAGCCAACCTTACCATTAGGAAAAGAGCTATGATATTCTAAAGAATGTTTATAATTTGACATAAAAATAACATTTTAATGTTGATTGACTTTAAAAAACTAATTATTAACAAATATATCTGTGTTTTCTATATATACAGAAATTTTTTTCAGTATACCAAATAAGTTTTTTAATATAAAAATCCTTTTTTTTTGTTATACTCAATTATTAATAAAATATAGTTACCCATCAGGAATCTTGGTGTCAAGTATTATGATTAAATCAAAAGAAATTTCAATAACGTTTTGTATTTTAATGATATTATCTATCAATAAAGCGCATGCTGAAGAATTTTTACCAGAAAAAGAATTTTTATCTGAAAGAGAATATTTTGAAAATATTGAAAAAGAGTATGAATCATATTTATCTGAAATACCCAAAGAAGTAAGAACAGAAATTATAGATTATAGAAAAAAAATTATATCATTAAACAAGCAAAAAATTATTTTATACAATAAATTATCCCAGGAAAGTCAAAAATTTCTTCAAAAAGAAGAAGAATTTAAAAAAAAACTTGCATTTGATAAAAAGTAAATAAAGTCTTTATTGCAATAGCAATAAAAATTCATTAAAATTAACAAGAAATTAAGAACGTTTCTTTTGTGTTTTATTATTTCTAGTGTTATTATGCAGCCGTGGCGAAATTTGGTAGACGCGCAGCATTGAGGGTGCTGTTCTTACACAAGAGTGGAAGTTCAAGTCTTCTCGGCTGTACATTTTATCAGTTAACTATTAAATTGGAATCTAGTTATCACAATGCAAGATATTCTCATTAATGATTCTTACCAAAATGTTATCTCAGAGAATTTCATAAAAATTCTTAAGTTAATAGAATCCAATAATTTGCTCCTTGCAAAAAAAGAATTAAAAAAATTACATTATGCTGATCTTGCAGATTTTTTAGACAATGCAGAAAACAAAATTTACAATCAAATAATTCCTTTAATTTCAGATAGTTTAGAACCAGAAACTTTAGCTTGTATTAATACACACAAAATTCAACCGGTTATAAATGTTCTTGGCATAGAAAAATCTGCCCAACTAATAAATCACCTTGATTTAGAAGATTCTATAGAAATAATAGAAAATCTTGATGACTATACTAAAAAAAATATAATTCAAAATCTAGACAAAGAACAAAAAAAAAAAATTTTAGAAGGAGTAAATTATCCAGAACAGGCGTCAGGAAGATTTATAGAAAAAAATTACATTATTTTTAAAGACAAATGGACAGTTAAAAGAGCAAAGCAATTTATCAAAGATTCTAACATAGACTTAGATGATATTTCTAATGCAATTGTAGTAAATAATAGATATCATCCTGTAGGCACCTTATCTTTAAGTTCGCTATTAAAAGCAAATAACGAACTCTCTACTATGAATGAATTATTTTCTCCAATGCTTCAGTACGCTGATTGTTACACAGACATAGAGCATGTAATTTTCTTATTTAAACAATATTCCTTAAAAATTATTCCAGTGGTAAATAAATCTGGAAAAATAATAGGAGTCATTTCTTTAGTTAATATGATACATCTTGTAGAAGAACAAGCAGAAAGTAAATTTATGCAAATAGGAGGTATTCACGATTTAAGCATATTTGCTAATATATTTGAATCTGTTAAACAAAGGTTACCTTGGCTTTTTGTAAATTTAATATCATCATATTTTACATCAATAATCATTGCTCAATTTACAGAATCCCTATCAAAAATTATTATTTTAGCATCTTTAATGCCCATAGTAGCTTCGATGGGAGGAAATGTAGGTTCTCAAACTATGACTATACATATTATGGCTCTTTCTAATAGAGAATTGACTAATATTAATATGATAAAAAAAATAGCAAAGGAACTAATTATCTGTACTGTTAATGGAATTTTATTAGCATTTGTAGGCGGAATTATTATCTATATTGTATTATTAAATTTAAAAATAAGTATTATTTTTTTTTTAGCAGTTGTTTTAAATTTCCTTTTTGCAGGAATATTGGGTACAGGAATTCCTATAATATTAGATCATTTCTCAATTGATCCTGCAACAGCTTCTGGAGTTATTATAACAGGGCTAACTGATGCTTTTGGATATTTTTGTTTTTTAGCCTTAGCGTATATATTACTTTGATATAAGATTCTAGATACTGCAAAACTTAATATTTATTCAAAAATATATTCATTATTTGAAATGATTTTTTATCATGCAATATCATTGTTGCGAATATTAAGAATATTCTGAAACAAAAATACTTCTGCATAATAATTTTTTTCAAAAAATATATTTATGGTTTGTAAGATGAAGAGCATCCAGTAGAGCAACTCCTCTTGTAGGGGCATCACATTTTTTGGAAGACCCTGAATCTTTTTCAAAAAAATCCCCAGATATCTTTATTTAAGATATTAGAAAAAGGCTTAATTTTTCTCACTTAGAAGCTAGTTCATGCAAAAAATATATTTGTGATACTCTCAATCCTCTAAAGGGAATGAGCATTTAGAAGCAAGTCTGAGTTCAATTACTCCATTATCAAGATAGGATATTTAAGTCTTATGAGTCTATGTATATATTATTTTGCTATAGATAGGATTTCTCCTTTTGTGTATTATACAAATGCTTTTGCAAAACAATTTACTACATTTACTAATCAGTTCTATACTCTGATTGGCTTATATCTAGGCATCTACTACTTTCTAACTAATGCTGGTTCGGTAGTAGATGTTAGTACTTCAGAGAGAACTACTTCTTTTCCAAAATTTATTTTCTACATATTCATTGTTCCTACCAAATCTCGGTGGCTTGCAAATCAACAGCTCTTACACAACCAATTCCTTCTCTTCATCCTTTGCTTCGCTTGCTATTTTGGACAGATTTGCTTGATGTTCCTCTCTCTGAGCCCGTAGAGCATTTTATGCCATACTCTAACGCTTTCTCTTTTAAATATTGAATATCTTTTCCATATTCCCATTGAAACATTCTTTAATTTTGTTTTCTTCCTGTATCTCTCTTTTCTATTCCTTTTGGATTCCCTACAAATATTTTATTTACTCCTTTTAATACGCAAAAATTTACTATCTGTCTTTTTGCTTTATGTCTTAGATCTCTTATCTTTCTCTTTAGTTTATTTTTATATCTATTTTTTGCTATCTTTAATTTTTTGAATCTCTTTGAATGCTTTTTACATCTGGAGATTTTCTTAAACATTATTCCTAAAAATTTATTCAGCTCTCTTTTCTTACTTCTTATTCCCCTTCCAGAAATTATTGCTGATTCCCCATTTTTTACTACAACTGCCCTTAAATGAATTTATCCTAAATCTACTTTTGCTGTATTTTTAGCTTGATCTAGTGATTTTTTCTCTATCACTTTTGTCAAATGAAGTTCATAACTATAACCGTTCCATAAAATTTTAGTTGCTGTTTTTTCTGTTAGCCATTCAGGGCGATCCAATATTATTGAACTTTTACCCCCTTCCTATAGGTAAGATTATCTTATTTTTTCTAAAATTCATAGCTTGGGCATCCTATAATAACAGTTAAAAATACTTTCTTTTCCAAGGATATTTTCTAGTTTTATCTTGTTTCTTATTTTTCTGTTTGTTCTATACAAGCTATAAAATTTTTGCATATGCACTGAATTGTTTTAGAATATAATCTATACAACCTATATTTATTACTTTCCCTAGCTGTAGAGCATTATTAGCTCTATGTAAGCTATATTTCTATTAGGCCATTTTGTCCTATTTTTAAAAGCAAATCTTTGTAAAAAGATACTCTTATTCTAAATCTTAGCAGATTCCTTTTGTCCATTATATATAGACAGTAATTGTTTTTGAGATAGATTTTTAAGAGTAATTTTTAAAGTTTTTTGCATCAATCTATAGTTCTTTGTATCAATCTCTAAGTATTATTAATATTAGCATATACGACTTCTATCACATCAAAATGTCAAATGCACTGCAAGAAGAAAAGACAAGATGGGCACAATATAATTTTTCATATCATTTTGTCTGGATTCCAAAATATAAAAAGAAAATTCTTACTGGAGAAGTACAAAAAGCTGTCAAGCTATACATAGAAGAAGCTGTTTTTAGAAACAATTGGAAGTTTATAGCGCTAGAAACAGATATTAATCACGTATATTGTTTTATATCTACACTTCCCAAAGATTTTTTTTTTAAAATAGTTGTAGTTCTTAAAGGATATTCCCCTATACAACTTGGAAAACAATTTCCTAAACTAAAAAAAATTTCTTACAAATATGGAATTTGGACTAGTAGTTATTATATAGGCACTGCAGGGAATGTATCAGCTCAAACAATCACAAGATATATCAACGAGTCTCAAGGTAATTAGCGTTCTCATCCCTATCCCCTAAAAAAAAGAGGAGTATTCTCGCTTACTTGATAATACAAAAGCAACAAGCAACAAGCAACAAAAATATATTAGAAACAATTTCTAATATATTTTCAAATTTTATACAGAATGAATAAAATGTCACCTTCAACAGATTTTATAATTACGATTTATAATAAAAAAATAATATAATCAAAAATTTTTATCTAAATTAAACTTAGCAATATTATAAAAAACGATGTTAAATTATTAAAAAGGAGAAAGGATATTAATAATTTTATTACCTATAGTAGGCTGTTGTACATCGCTCACTACTCCTTTACCACCGTAAGAAATTCTAGCTTCAGCAATTTGATTAACATTGATAGAATTAGAGCTCGAAATATCCTTAGCTCTAATAATACCAGTCACTTTAATTTGTCTAAGTTCATGATTAACCCTAACCTCTTGATGTCCTTTAATAAGTAAGTTCCCATTAGAAAGAACTTTAACAACAGTAGCAGCAATTTCTGTACTAATATCTTCAGATCTTGAAATAGAACCATCAGCAGAATGCTTTGAATCAGCCTTTGTACTCATCAAAGAATTGGGTTTAATTTTTCCATTAGAAAGTGAATTAATTAAATTTTCTGCTCCCCAAAAATTTGGCATCCCCAAACTATTATTAGAATTTCTTTTTGTAGAGGTAGTATTACTTAATTCTGCATTATCATCTATAGAAATTGTAATTTTAATTAAGTCACCAACACTCCAAGGTCTATTATCCTTAAAGAATTGAGATGAATTGCTATACCAAAGAGAGTTGGTATATAAAACATGATATTCCTTATTCCATTTATTATCTGATTTATCTGGCTCTGGAAGATAAAGATGAATTGTAGATAAATCTGGTGCCTTATCTATTCTTTTGATTTTATCAAAACTATCTGCACAAGAAACTAAAAATAAAAATATAAAAATAAAAAAATAATAAAGCATTCAATTTACTATCGCCGTCTTATGATTAAAAATTTTTGCGTATAAAACACTAGAAGAATGAATATTTTTGACTTTGATAACATCTCCTAATAATCCACCAGAAAGAGCTATTCCAGTAATTTTTAATCCTAAAGAATTAGTCTGGTAAATAACATCTACAATATCATTTTGATTAATTAAATAAGGATAAGTTAAATCAGAGATTTTTATTATTTTGTTTTTATTAATATTTTTTTTTACTCTCATATTAACAATCTCTTGTGGATCCAATTTGATAAAATCTGATCCTATTTTAGAAATTTTTACATTTACAATTTTGAAATCTTCAGCAGAAATTGTTTGACCAATTTTCATATATTTAGTACTAACAAGAACATCTAAATATCCATCATAATAAACAGTTAAAGATTTCATAACAGCATTTCCTAAGTACAAATTAAATTTAGCAGATCTAGACGATTCTAGAAATTCAACAAGCTCAATATAATCTATATTATCTTTATAGTAGTCTTCATTTTTATATTTTGTATAAAAAATTTCTAATCCTGATATATTGTAACTTAATTCTTGGAGAATAAAATTTTTGATAGAAGATTCTATATCGTGCAAAGCTAATAAATCACCATTTGTTAAAAATAAAAATAACATTATGAATTTTTTCATAACAATAAATATAAATTACGTTTTAATATTATTTGTTTCTTTCGCTATTTCATCAGACACTTTTAATATTCTAGTATTCATTTCATATAATCTTTGGATTCTCATCAAAGCAATTAATTCTTTAAAAACGTCCACATTAGAAATTTCTAAATATTGCTGCCTTATTTTATAAAGATTAGAATCAATAGCAATTTCTTCACCTGATGATTCAGTCGCTAAAAAAATCCCTTCTCCTGACTCTTCTAAACCATCTAAATTATTAAAAGTAAATAATTCTAGATTTCCTAAATCTTCTATTGTATTATCTGTAGGATTTTTGTATTGAAATTTTCCATCTTCTGTAATGAAAATATGTTCTATTTGATAAGATTCTGGAATGGTAATCTCAGAACTAATCACTCTTCCTTTAAAATCAATTAAACGTCCTGTATTATTGTCTCTATAAAAAGAACCATTGCGAGTATATCCTCTTTGTCCATTTGGTAAATTTACAGAGATAAAACCAGAATTAGATAAAAAAACATCTAGTTTTCTCCCTGTTTGTTTATTTTCTCCTACTGAAAAATTTTTTGTTACAGAAGTAATTTTTGTTCCTGTACCAATTTTTATACCAGCAGGTCTTAGAGAAAATTCTTCATTTTCTTGTATAGCAGAAGATTGTAGATTTTTATAAAAAGAATCTGACGTATTAACTATATCTTTTTTATATCCAATACTATGTGCATTAGAAAGATTATTTGCAGTTATTTCAAGTTCATGTTGTAAAGCATTTAAACCAGAAGCTGCTATACTGAAAGAGTTAAAGGACATATATAAAAAATAATATTTAATTAAAAAATTACTTAATTGAAAATTTTGTGATAGTACCACTAATCAATTTATTAATATCTGATATATTAGTGGTAGATACATTAGAATCTTTTTGTATATTGCTTAGTTTAATCATAGAATCAAATTGATTTACGTTAGACTGTCTATATCCTCCAATAAAAATTCTAAAATTTTCTACATTTAATGGGTCTCCGTCAGATACATAAAGATTATTTCCATGTTTATATATTGTAACTTCTGGAGGAAAATTTACAGCAGATATACGAGCAATATTTTCTCCATCTACAAAAATACTGCCATCTTCTGCAAATGAGAAATCTTGATAATTTTCAGCTAATTGTATAGGTGCATCATTATTATCCAAATACGGGTAACCTACATGATTAACTATAATATTTTGATTATTAATTAACATTCTACCTTCTACGCTATATTTAATCCCTTGTTCTGTCATTAATTTAAAGTAATAATTATCTATAAAGGCAATATCTAATTTGCTGTCAGTCAAAATAAGATTTCCCTGTTCAGTTTTAAAAAATTGTTGAGAAATTTTAGGAAAATCAGTATAGTGAAAACCATCTTTCTTTTTGTCTACACCAATAATAAAATGATCTTCTCTATAACCAGCAGAAAATTTATTTGATATATTATTTGATAACTGATCTAACTCAGCTTTCTGCAAAAGCTGATTAGCTAAAGACAGATAAAAACTATTATTAGCAATAACATTGGATTTTAATAAAAAAATATATAATAATGGCTGTATTAGGTAAAATTTAAATTTTTTACTCGTAAAAATAAGAAATTTTTTAAAATCTACTTTTTTCATTGCATTATGCTATAAACATGCTATATAATTTTTTCCCCATAAAATAATAACACATAGAGAAGATAACTTATTGAATTTTGGAAGTTATGAAAATTTTTTTAATTTACTTTGTGACAAAAAGAGGATAGATACTTAATAATGAATTTTTTTTTAATTTTGCAATTTATCATATGTATATTATTGATAGTAATTATAATTACTCAAAAAAGTTCAAGTGATAGTATTACTGGTGTAAATCCAGAATTTAATAATAATAATTTTATGAGTAAAAATACTATTAGTAACTTTACTCAAAAAGTGATCATTTTATTGGTAGTAATTTTCTTTGTGGCTTCATTAGTTTTAGCTAATTTATCTACAAAAAAAAACAGATTTCTTAAAAAAAAGATCCAATCTTCTGAAATTATTTCTAAAGATATAGACATTAAGAAATAATTTTTAAGATGATGCTATATTGAGATAAAAAAATAAATACCTTATGATATAAAATTTTTTATCTATATTCTTTACTAATTTTTATATGCTTATAAATTTTATATTCTTTTCACACTAAAATAAGGTAATTCCCTTATTAATTATTAAAAAATTTTTTCAGAATCTTCTAAATTTTTACTACAATCAATTAATTTATTAAATATAAGAAAATTTTTTCTGCAATTAACCATTTGAATTTTTCAATAAAAAAATATTAATCCAAATTTTAAATAAAATAGGCTTCATTAAAAATACACAATATTTTTTCTCCTAGTCTTAAAGTTAATTTAGGATATACTCTTTCGATTATGATGTATTTTTTGTTATTATTATTAGGATCTATTTTAAAATTCACAAGAGACTCTTGCTGATCTGTACCTACAGAAAACATTGCCGGTATTTCACTATTTCTTGATCTAAATTGCATATAGGTAAATTCTCCATCATCAAAAATTTTCACAGGTGCAATTTCTTCATCACCACTTATACTATAAAAAAAATTTAATTCTTCTGGTTTTTCAAGATCTACAAAAAGATTTGTGCGTTCTTGATTAGTTGTTTTTTCCAAATTTTGTGCTTCAGAATATAAAAATTTTAAAGAAAAAGTAATATTAGGATCTCTGATATCAGTTGCATTTTCAGCAAAAAGTTCAAAAATATAATTTCTCTTGTTAGTAATCAAAGTCATATTAGTTGTAGCAAAATTTTCAACAGGTTTGATAAAGATTAAATTTCCAGAAGGTACAATTTGCCAAGAAGTAGTATCTCCCATTGAAATGCTAACAACTTCTTCAGACTTTTCTAATTCTATTGTAGATTGATAATTATAATATCCAACAAACTTAAAGATAGCATCTGGTTGATAATTAATAACCTTTATTCTTTGATCTATAGATAAAGGCCTTGGTTCTATAACAGCATATAATGGCTGTAAAGTACAATATACAAAAAATATTTGCATAATGATTTTTTTTATTTTCATATTTATTTAATATTTACTAATTATTCTAAAATTTGAACTTTTAATAAAGTTTGTTTGTAATCTGTGACAGTAAAATTAATTTGATTATTTTCATAATTTTTTTTTATAAGTTGAAAATTTGATATATAACTTAATTGAATTTCATAATCTAATAGCTCAATGAGAGTTCCATTTAAAGAAAAAGCTTTGGTTTGAATAATAGCTTTAATATTATTGTTAGAAATATTATTTATTTGTAATATCTCTACCTCTTTTGTAAATAAATCAAAATATCTTAGAATAGGAGAGGAGGGATTTTTATTATCAATATATTGTAGAAATTTTTGTAAAACTTCTGAAGAAGAGTTATTCTGAACAAAATCTATTTGTTTTTTAAGATTTGTAAAATCATAACTTTCAATCTTTTTTATATAATTTTCTGCTATTATTTGAAAAAAGGAATTTTCCACATTTTCTCTTTTAGAAATATTAAAAAATTTAACTTGTTTATCTGCATTTGAATAATTTCCATTGATAAAATTTTTTTGTTTTCCATCAAAAGAAAAAAGAGCTAATACATCCCAACAAATCACTAAAAAAATAAAACTAGCAAAAATATTTAATATAATTAGTACAGAAATCTCATTTAAAGGAATTAAATATTTTCTAAAAAACCATTCAAATGATTCTTGAAAATATTTTTCTTGTTCCAAAGAAGATTGCATAACAAGGTTAGTTTTGATTATCAAAATTGCTTATTGCTTAAATAAACAATATTTTATAATCTTTCTATTATAAAAGCTTTATTTAAAAAATTATAAAGCAAAAAACTATTAACACTGTTGTAATAAAATTATATGAATTGACTAAATTCAATTATTGCATGTAGAAATGTTTTTTATGCAAAGAGGATTTTTTTGACTTTATAATAATATTTTGATATCTTGCTTGTACTTATCTTTTTGAATATCATTTAGTAATATTTATATCAAAGTATTTAACAGTATTTGTCCTAGATTTAGATTATTAAATTTAGCATATGTTTTTCTATCTTGAGTTTTGATAAGAAATTGTTAAAAATTCTATAAACTGGAATTTTTTTCAATAACTAAAATAAGTAAAAATCAAATTTGATATTAATCAGAGTCTGATTTTATTAATTAAATATTCTATCATTATAGTTTGGTTGAGGTATATTTTATGTCTTTGTGGAAAAAAGTATTGATTGGTTTTTGTTTAGGAATTATATGTGGAAAATATTTGCCTCAATATTCATTAGAAACAAAATTTATAGGAGATATTTTTTTAAGACTAATAAATATGGTGATAATGCCATTAATATTTTGTTCTTTAGTATCTGGAATCACAAGTATAAAAAACACTCAAGAATTAGGAAGGATAGGAATGAAATCTGTTGCTGCATTTTTATGTACTACAATTTTTGCAGCTTGTTTTGGATTAGTAATGGGATTTATAATCAAGCCAGGTGAAAATGTAGGAGAAATAAATTTTGATATGGGTCAAGCAAATTTTTATAGTGATTATAACAAAGACTTAAATATTGGAGGAGATTTTTCACTAAAACAATTTATAACAAATATTGTACCTGATAATATTTTTAATGCATTTGCAAATAAAAACATTCTTCAAATAGTTTTTTTTTCTATTTTTACAGGAGTAATTATAAATAGTTTAGGCAGCAAGTTAAAGCCTATTTCAGAAGGGATTTATTTAATATCTCAAATAGTCATAAAAATGATCTCCAAAATTATAACATTATCACCTTACGCTGCATTTGCTTTGACTTCTTGGTTAATAGCAAAATATGGGATTTCGGTGTTATTTAGTTTATCAAAATTATGCATAGCTATCAGCATAGCCATGCTTTGTCAATATTTAATATTTGGACTTTTAATAATTATATTTTGTAAAATATCTCCTATTCCATTTTATAAAAAAAGTTTAGAGTATCAATTAATAGCTCTTTCAACAAGTAGCAGTAAAGCTACGTTAGCTACTACAATGGAAGTTTGTAAAAATAAATTGGGAATTTCTGAATCTAGTACATCCTTTGTTTTACCACTTGGTGCATCAATTAATATGGATGGGTTTGCAATTAATTTAGGCCTAACCACTATATTTTTTGCACAATTATTAAATGTAGATTTAACAATTGGAGATTATTTTACTATTATTTTGATGACTACTATAGGATCTATAGGGGGAGCAGGTTTGCCAGGAGCATCCCTCATAATATTGCCATTAGTTCTACAATCAGTAAATTTACCTGTAGAGGGTATAGCTATTATAGCTGGTATAGATAGAATAATGGATACTTTAAGAACGATTATCAATATAACAGGAGATGCTACAATAACCCTTATTGTGGATCATAGTGAAAAAAAGCTCAATACTAAAATGTATTTTTCTAAAAAATGATTTTTTTCTTTTAATGATTTCATTGTATATTTCTTAACATCAAGTTATAATATAATTTGTAAGTTGTTATAAACAATAACAAAAATTATAAATGTTTAAAAAGATAATAGTTCCTATTGATGTTCAGCAAGATACTAGAAGTTTAGCCATTTTAGAAAAAGCGATAAATTTTGCAAAGCCATTTTCATCTGAAATACATATAGTTCATATAGTACCATGTCTTTTGAACAGGGTGCTTGATGAATATTTACCACAAAACTGGAATAAAAAGCGTCTATTAAAAGTGAAAGACAAACTTAGCGCAATAACCCCAAAAAATATTCCCAATGGGTTGAAATTTACTACTCATGTAAGTAAAGGTAATGTTCATGATGAAATTTTACAATACGCTTATAAAGAAGATGGGGATTTAATAATGCTTTTTGCTATTGACACTCTAACTAAAAACTATATCTTAGGATATAACACTAGAGAAATTTTAAAAAATTCTACAATTTCAGTTATAATAGTCAGAGAATAGAAAAAAGATATTTTCCTTAAAAATGTTAAAAAACATATCCATACAATTGAGAAAATTGTGTCCTATCAAAAAAGGTGAATTTTTAAAATTTTTTTTAACTTCTTTTTTTATATTTTGTGCCTTAATGATACAAAATATAGTAAGAATGACTAAAGATGCATTAATCAATACATTAGTCGGCACAGAAATAGTAGTTTTTCTAAAATCTTTTATTGTCCTCCCACTTTCTATTATATTCACCGTATTATATCTCAAAATACTAGATATAATAAGAGCTGAGACTATATTTTTGATTGTGGTATCAATTTTTTCTGTATTTTTCATATTGTTTGGACTAATAATATTTCCTAATTATGAATTGCTACATTTAAATAATGAGTCTCAACAGTTTTTGATTAATAAATTCCCTCATTTCAAATGGTTTATATTACTGTTCTCTAATTGGAGTTTTTCATTATTTTATCTATTTGCAGAATTATGGCCAAATATCATTTTGGCATTACTTGTATGGCAATTAATAAATACGATATCTACAGTAGCAGAATCCAAAAAATTTTATCCTTTATTTGGTCTAATATCTCACACAAGTTTAATTTTTTCTGGAAGCTTTTTTTCTAAAATTCGAAATTTTATACCAGAAGGAGCAAATCTTAATTTATTTTTTCTAAAAGCAATATCCTATATAATTTTTTTCTTTGGAATATTATTAATAATAATGTTCAAAATTCTCAGTCATAAATTTTTACAAAAAAAGACTTTAAATTTTACAATAAAAAAAATGGAAAAATTCTCTTTTAAAGGAATTTTTAAAACATTAAAGCATCAAAAATATATACGTTATATTACTTTAGTATTAATTTGTTACGGGTTATCAATTAACTTAGTAGAAGCTCCTTGGAAATCTTATTTAAGCGAAATTTTCACTACTCCTTTAGATTTTGGGGAAAATTATGGTAAATACATGCAGCTAACAGGAGCTATTACAGCAGTAATGGTTATTCTGTCTTACATTGTGATAAAAAATTTTGGTTGGCATATTGCTGCTCTTTTAACACCAATCACAATGTTAACATCTGGTATAGTGTTTTTTACCAGTTATGTATTAAACAAACATAATATATTCCTAAATATATCCTGTTTAGCTTTACAAAGCTCTAATTTTATTATAATTGCTGGAGCAATACAAAATATCTCAACCAAAACTGTTAAATATACATTTTTTGATACTACAAAAGAAATGAGTTATGTACCTTTGCCTTATCACATAAAAACAAAAGGTAAAGCTGTAGCAGATGTAACTGGTACTAAAATAGGTAAATCTTTAAGTTCTTTTTTACAATCTATAATATTTATCATTTTTCCAAATTCTACTTATGCCACTACTTCTCCTTTCTTAATGATATTGTTCATATTAGTAATAATCACATGGATAATCATCCTAACAAAATTAAATAGGGAATATAAAATATTAATTGAAAAATAAAAAATGAATATTTTATTTACAAGATCTAAACAAGAAAATGATAAATTGCATCAAAGAATAACTAAAAATCATATAAACTGTTATCAGTTAGATCTAATTAAATATTTTAATTTAGATTTCGATTTTAAAGAAATAGAAAATTATGATGATATAATTTTAAGCAGTAAATATACTGCTGAACTATTTTCTCAAAATAATTCATTAAAAAATAAAAATTTTTGGGTAGTAGGTTTTCAAAGCAGAAAAATTTTACTTGAAAAAGGTTTTTTAAATATAAAATCTTTTGAAAATGTTAAATCTCTTTTTAAAAAAATAAAATCTAAAATAAAATCTAGAACAATATATCTTTCAGGAGACAATTATATTTTAGCCCCTCTCAAAACTATAAAACATAAAATATTATACAAAGCAAAATATAGAAAAATGCTTACAAAAAATCAATTAACAATTTTGAAAGAAATAATTTTTAATAAAATCCTTTTTTATTCTATAAATTCTGCAAAGAGCTTTTTTTTTTAGCTAAAAAATATAAAATATTGAATAATTTTTTTGATACAGAATTTTTAGTACTAAGCCATGAGATTGCCAAAATAACAAAATATAATTTGCCAAATTGTAAAATTTTAGTACTGAATAATACTGTTAGAATGCTAAATTATATTGAAAATTCATAATATTATTAATATAATTTGCAAAGGATAATTGGTATTTGATATTAACATCGGAATGTTTGGTATAAACAAAAAATCTCATAAGAATTTATTATTTACATTTTTATCATTATTTCTACTCGCAATAATAATATTATTATTTAAAAAAGAGTCAATTTTTCTTATAAAGATAAATAAACAAGAGTTCTTTCCAACAAGTAAAATTGAATATTTTGATCCTGAAAATACTAATTTAAGAAATAATTTTATTATACAAATAATTTCAGATTTTTTAAAAAACGATAATTTTAGTCAAGAAATTAATCAATTAATTTTATTAAATAATAATAAAGAATTAAACAAAATTTTGGAATCTTTGCAAATTTATAGTGAAAATTTAGCAAAAATATCAGATCATAATATCTTATTATCTAATAGAATTATTTCTATTATTAAGTTATCTGATAAATATTTAGAAAATCAAGTTTTAAAAAAATATATAATAAATAATTTAGATAAATTATTTAGCGAGTTGTATATTAATTAATTATTATAAGTATGTTAAAAATTTTATCTACTCTTATTGCTTTTACATTAATTTATTTAATATTTTTGTTTTTGGGTTTATTTGATACATTCCTAAAGATAGAAATACTTGAATATTTAATAGAATTAAGAATGATAACTTTTGTTTTACTATTTCTAATATTACAATTAATAATAATTATTATATATAAAATCATTTTGTATATAAGTAATTTTTCTCAAAAGACACGAGCTGATAAATTTTTACAAAAATCACTAAAAAAAAATACTTATATAAAAAAACTTTTATATAAATATTCAATACTAGATGAGCAAGAAGAATTTTCTTTAAGTGAAATAAATTACTTGTTAGAAGAATCTTTTAAAAAAGAAATGATAGAATTACTTTCTTCATATAAAAAAGCAAAATCTATTGATAATACTGAAGAACAAATATCAATATTAAGAAAAATTTTAGAACATACAAATGATCTTTCAGTTATAAAGGGATTAGCAATTATATTGTACAAAAAAGAATATTTAACTGAATCTGAAAATTGGGCAAATAAATTCCTAACTTCTAGATATGATAAAGAATTAGCTATAATGCTAGCAGATATAAAATATAAAACTTCTAATTTAAAAGATCTTGAAGAAATATTGTTAAAAATTAAAAATATTTCTCAAAATTTTTCTGTATCAGAAAAGAAAAAGTTGTCAATTTTTTTTCATGAAATTGGTAAAAAATACTTTGATATAGATAACTATAAAGCTGAAAAATTTTTGAGAGATTCTTTTGAATTTGATTCTGCTAATGACATTAATTTAGAATCTTTAATAAAAATTCTTTCTAATAACAAAAATAAAGACGGAATAAAAGAATTGTTAAAAGAATCTTTTAACAATAAGCCAAGATTGGCTTTAATAAAGCTATATAAAAAACATGTAACAGAAGCTTCCAATGAAGAAATATGGGAATTTGTTTCAAAAAATGTCACTGAAAAAAAAAAGATAGAAACATTAATTTCTATTACATCATATTTAGATTTACTAGTTGAAACAGAAAAGCTAAAACAATTAGTATAACTATAAAAGTGACGGCAATAAAATTAGATAAGCTACAAAAAAAGATACTACAAGATCTAAATCAGATTGATTTTTTGAAAAACAAAGAGGACTGGAAACAAAAATTTAAAAATCTTTTTTGTAGAACAAACAATAATTACAAAAATTTTCAAGGAATATATATTTATGGAAACATAGGTGGAGGAAAAACTACATTGATGAAAATGTTCTTTAAAAAATCTAATGTGAAAAAAATCTTCTTACATTATCAAGAATTTTTAGAAATCTTGCATAAAGAATTTTTCGTTCTTGAATATCCGAATACAATAGTAGAAAATTTTGTAAAAAAAATGTTCCTACAAAATAAGATAAAGCTTTTCTGTATAGATGAACTCGAAATAAAAGACATTACAGATGCAATTCTATTTAAAGAGATTTTTGATCTTTTAATAAAAAACAATATCTTTATATTTATTACAAATAACACAAGGCCAGACAATCTTTATGAAGGGGGCTTACAGAGAGAAAATTTTATTCCAGTAATTAGGCAAATTCTTAACTCCTTTAAAATAATATCACTAAATAACACAGTAGATTATAGACATAAAATAGAAAACAAAAAGGGGGTATTTTTTTTTCCTATAGACAAAAATCAATTGCATTTTGACAAAATCTTATCCTTTTATAAAAAATCACTAGATTTTAATAAAAAAATAATAATAAAAGATAGAAAAATAAATATCACTGCAATAGGAAAAAATATGATTTTAACAAATTTTAATGAATTATTCACTCAAAAGTTAAATTATTCAGATTATATCTATTTATCTAAAAATTTTAAAACATTTTTTATAAAAAATGTCAAAAAAATTAAAAATACTGAAAATAATATTATAATAAGATTTATAAATTTTATAGATCATATCTATCTAAATAAAAACATCTTATATATAACCTCTGAAGTTGCACCTGAATTAATATATACAGAAGGTATTTACATTAAAGAATTTCAAAGAACTGTATCAAGAATAATAGCATTATGTCGTTAAAAAAAGAATTAAGATTCATTACATTTGAAGGAATTATAGGAAGTGGAAAATCTACTCAAAGCAATATTTTATATAATTATTTAACAAATAATGGAAAAAAAGTAATTTTAACAAGAGAAATTGGTGGGTCGAATTTAGCAGAAAAAATAAGAAATATATTCATTAATAATAATATTCCAAGTATTTCACAAATATTTCTTGTTTTAGCTGCTAGATATGATCATCTTCATAAAGTTATATTTCCTGCTTTGCTTTCAGATCACATAGTAATATGTGATAGATTTATAGATTCCACTTTAGCATATCATCAAAATAATTTATTAAATTTTGATCAGATTTTAGAATTTCATAAAAATTTTGCTAAACTAAATTATCAAGATTTAAATCAAAACTCTGATAGATCATATAATCCAGACTTAGTTAAAAAATACATTAATTGTGCTTTAATGCCAGACATCACATTTTTACTCAATATAGAACATAGTGAAGCATTATTTAGAGCTCAAACACGAGATATACAAAATCAAGATAATAAAAATCAGAATTATTATAATATCATTGATAAAATTCAAAAAAATTTTCTAAAATTACAAAAACAATTCAAAAGTAGAATTCATAAGATAGATTGTGATCAACAAAATCCTACAAATTCATAATGAATAATAAAAATTTATAATGAAAAACTTTATCTAGCACTTCCTTAATAAGTAATAATTTTGTATAGGAAATTCAAAAAGATTTTGGCTTAATGAATTGTGGTAATAATGTCACAATGTTTACTTTGTGAAATTATTACATAACAAATTCTAGATATAATCAATTTTTATTTTTACAATTATGAAATTATAAAAATTATACTTACTTGTTAATGTAAATACTAATCATGGAATTATCACGAAATCTTTTTCAATATATTAAAAAGGAGATGTAAAAAAAATATCTTTGTTGATTCAAAAAACAAAAATTGATTTGAATAAAGAGATTTTTTGGAGAGGAGAGTCCTCTTACATGTGCTATTCATATGCAGAATCCTCAAGTAGTAAATTTATTGATTCAAAATCATGCTGATGTTAATGTAGAAACTCAAAAAGGAGTGACACCTCTTTTAGCGGCTATTGAAAGGAAATTTTGAAGTAGTAAATTTATTGATTCAAAATCATGCTGATTAATGCAGAAAATCAACATGGAACCACTCCTCTTTTAAAGGCTATTGAAAAAGGAAATTATCAAATTGCAGAATTACTGATAAACTCAGGAACTGATGTTAATAGAAAAATCAAAAAGGAGTGACACCTCTTTTAGCGGCTATTGAAAAAGGAAATTATCAAATTGCAGAATTACTGATAACTCAAGACTGATGTTAATGTAGAAGATCAAAACGATGGACCCCTCTTTATGGCTATTGAAAAAGGAATTTATCAAATTGCAGAATTACTGATAAGCTTAGGAGCTGATGTTAATGCAGAAAATCAATACAGATTCACTCCTCTTTTAAAGGCTATTGAAAAAGAAAATTATCAAATTGCAGAATTACTGATAAGCTTAGGAGCTGATGTTAATGCAGAAAATAAAAACGGAACCACTCCTCTTTCATGGGCTATTGAAAAAGGAATTTGAAAATAGAATTTATTGATTCAAAATCATGCTGATGTTAATGCAGAAAATCAAGGAGTGACACCTCTTTTAGCAGCTATTGAAAAAGAAATTTTGAAATAGTAAATTATTGATTCAAAATCATTCGAGGTTAATGCAGAAAATCAAAAAGGAGTGACACCTCTTTTAGCGGCTATTGAAACAGGAAATTATCAAATTGCAGAATTACTGATAAACTCAGGAACTGATGTTAATGCAGAAAATCAAAACGGATGGACACCTCTTTTAGCGGCTATTGAAACAGGAAATTATCAAATTGCAGAATTACTAATAAACTCAGGAACTGATGTTAATGCAGAAGATCAAAACGGATGGCCCCTCTTTTATGCTATTGAAAAAGGAAATTATCAAATTGCAGAATTACTGATAACTTAGGAGCTGATGTTAATGCAAAAGGTCAAAAAGGATGGACCCCTCTTTATTGGCTATTGAAAAAGGAAATTTTGAAATAATAAATTTATGATTCAAGAGCGTCCTGATGTTAATGCAGAAAATAAAAAAGGAATCACTCCTCTTTCATGGGCTATTTACAAAGGAAATTATCAAATTGCAGAATTACTGATAAGCTAGGAGCTGATGTTAATGCAAAGGTCAAAAAGGATGGACCCTCTTTTATTGGCTATTGAAAAAGGAAATTTTGAAATAATAAATTTATTGATTCAAGAGCGTCCTGATGTTAATGCAGAAAATAAAAAAGGAATCACTCCTCTTTCATGGCTATTTACAAAGGAATTATCAATTGCAAATTACTGATAAAATTAGGAGCTGATGTTAATGCAGAAAATCAACACGGAGTCACTCCTCTTTTAGAGGCTATTAAAAAAGGAAATTATCAAATTGCAAAATTACTGATAAGCTCAGAAGCTGATGTAATATGCAGAAAATCAATCTGGGAAACACCTCTTTTAGATGCTATTTACAAAGGAAATTATCAAATTGCAAAAATTACTGAAAAATTAGGAGCTGATGTTAATGCAGAAAATCAACACGGAGTCACTCCTCTTTTAGAGGCTATTTACAAAGGAAATTATCAAATGGCAAAATTACTGATAAAATTAGGAGCTGATGTTAATGCAGAAA
>JADHZC010000004.1 GCA_015657545.1 Rickettsia sp. | reverse complement strand
TATATATATATATATATGTGTGTTTGTGTGTGTGTATAGTGTGAAAGGATTTTCTCAAGGATATACATATGTATATATTCTGAGAAATTTCTGAGTTTTTATATATGTGTATGTAAAAGTATAAAGATGTAAATTGAATTTACAGATATAAATATATGTGTGTAAATATTATATTAAAATATACATATAAAAATGGTGTGTATAGTTAGGATTTCGGGATAAAAAAGTGTGTATATATGATATCCATATGATTAATATTATTAATTATTTTATACACACAACTTAAAATTGATTTAAAAACATAAATTACACACACTTTACCATAATTTGAATCTTGACCAGTTACATAAAATAAATCAAAATTTCGCTCTTCTAAAGATGTTAATATATATGCCATACTCTCAATAAATGTATCTTTTATAATAATATTTGATTGGTTCATCCCAAATTTGAATATTTGATTTTCTGTGTGTAAAAATATATATATGTATGTATATATGTGTGTGTGTGTGTGTGTCTATGTGTATGTGTGTATGTATCAAATTGGTCTTTGTGTAATACTTATGTATCAATAGATAAATAAATATGTATATATATATATGGGTCTGAATGTGATTCGAATGGGTGTAATCGTATATATATATATATATATATATATAATTTATTTAAGTTTATGTATGTAAAGAGAAGGAGTATAAAATGTGTGTTTTGTGTGGTTGTAATGTGTATGGGTTAATGTAGAATAAATGTGTGTAATTGAGAGTTGAAGTTTTAATCGTGGTAGTATTCAAAGGGTTTCATAATATATTTTACACACATATTTTTGATATAATAATTTTAAATAAAATTTTATAACACACACAATTATAGTATACAAAATTTTGTATACATTTATTTATGTTATATATTTTTATTATACACATTACGTACTTGTAAAAATGGGTTGTAATTCAGAAGCGAATTCGAATTTAGTTTCTTCATTAATTGGAAAGTTTATAACAAAATTTGAAAAGGCTAATAATGATGTACCAATAATCTGTATAAATTAATTACACACATTTTCAAACACAAATATATACACACATATTTGGGTTAATACATCCATAAACACATATATTTCATATTTTCGCACATCAAAAAATTTATAAGAAGTATATAATCATTATCTAAATTTTCATACACAAACCCATATATCCCATTCTTATGATAAAAGCTTTGTAAAATTCACAATTCACAGATACATAAACATAAACACATACACTACATAAACATACATACACATACCACATAAACATACACAAGCGCACTAATATAAATATACATACACTAAAAACCCAACTTACAAACCCAGCTTACAAACACACACATACACACACATACACGCACATACACACACACACACACACACATACACACACCCTACAAATACACATACACGCCCTACAAACACACACACCCTACAAACACACACACCCTACAAACACACATACACACCCTACAAACACACACACCCTACAAACACATACATCGTACAAATACACACACATACACTACATAAATATACACATACGTATATATTTATATAAATATTTATTACCCGTGTGTAACGTTCCCATTTTTCTGTGTCAGAAATTAAATTTATATTTCGATTGACCTCTTCATCGAGTGATGCTTTTGTTAAAATAAATATAAATTGAAATTTTTTGATAATCTCATCCCTATATACACACATATATATAATTAAATTATATATAGTGATGTATGATTTAATGTGTATATGTTTTCTGTGTGTATGTTTGGTGTGTGGATGTGTATGTATGTGTATATGTGGTGTGTGTGTGTGTGTGTATGTATATGTATATGTATGTGTGTACATATATAGATGTGTGTTTGTATATGTTTGTGTGTATGTGTGTGAATACATAAATATGGGTTTGTGTATGTGTGTGTGTATACATAAATATGGGTTGGTGTTTGTGTGTATGTGTGTGTGTGTGTGTGTGTGTATGTGTGTGTTTATGTGTGTGTTTATGTGTGTGTGTATATGTATGTGTGTGTATATGTGTGTGTGTGTGTATGTATGTGTGAATGTATTTACTTATAATGTAAAAGTAAACGGCCAATCCTTTCTTTGATTACATCTTCTGAGAGGTCGTTGTTTTTGGAGTTGAAAATCGATAAAATGGCATTGTAGGCTGATTTAGATACCTGAACATAAGATGTGTGTATATGAGGTTAGATGTGTGTATATAAGGTTAGATGTTCGTTTATAAAGTTAAATGTGTGTATAAAAGGTTAGAAGTGTGTGCATAAGGTTAGATGTCGGTTTATAAGATGTTTCATGTTGTTTATATGTATGCCTGAGTTCATATGTGTGTGTATAAGATACTTGAGTTTTAAGGTGATGAATTCTTAAATGTAAATACATAGGTATATGTGCATAGAAAAATAGTATCAATATATTATAAATAATAACTGTGTGTAACAAGCTTACCTCAGTGTGTATATCAAAGTAAGAAATCCAAAGTATTGGAAATACATTTTCAAGCTGTTCGACAGTTTGCCGGCGTAAAATTCGAATAAAATGTGTAAGGCCAATGTTGAGTGACTCCCTTACTTTAGCATCATTATCATATAAGATAAATTGACAGTAATAATTCGAGTAGTGTGTAAACAGTTCAAGCAGAGTATTGTTGTCATGTTTGAAATTTTGAAGTTCCTCAAGAAAATTCTGAAAATAATTTCATCCATATGTACGTATTTGTGCGTGTATATATATAGGATGTGAATGGGTATGTATTTGAGGGATGAAAAATGTAGATATAGGTTCATCAAGGTTATAACTCGTTCGATAGGATAAAAATGTTTGTTAAAAGGTGTATTAAGAGTTTGTGTGTATATGAGCTGACTGATATTTAGGTCGAGGTGCTTAGTTTCAAAAATTTGGCGTTGGGTTACTTAATTTATACGCACAGTATGCAAGTGTCTATTAGTGTAGATACTTAAATATAGTTATATGCACTTATTAAAGTAGAAGTTAATGAACAATTGTGTACCCTATGATATATTTAGTCATACAAGAACATTACCCCAGAGATATATCAATATCTACATACTAAACATTCTCCGGCCCTTCCCTTATAAACTTTCAAATACATCCACAAATGATAAGTACACATTCCACAGATATACAAGCAATACCTGGATAGTATTTTTCCTCTGTGAGTTTGAACCTTTCTTTAATTTTTTTAATAAAAATATAAAATCCTTCAAGTTATCATTTGTTTCAAGATGCTTTTGTTTGGGTGGTTTAAGTGGGTCATCTTGAACCTCACTTGTGTTATATTTAGCAAATATTTGTTGTAAGTGATCAGCTGTAAAAATGGTAAAATAAATAGTTGATAATGAGTCCACTTCAAATACAAGATAAGTAGATAAAATTACATTTAAACAAATTTATCTTAAATAAAAAAAGTGATATTACTATGTTTAGACTGTTTCCAAGTTATCCATATATATTGCATTATAATGTTATCTATTGTTTCAATATGTGTTGAGTTTTAGAGTGTCTGTTTAACTATGGGTTATAAAAGATTCTCAATTTATAGGTAGTTTTAAGTTTTCTCCTAAATAAATGTAACAAGAGTACTCTACTCGTGATATGGGTATGTGTATCTTATTATGAGTCTAATTACTCCTATATAGGTTATTGTATGTGTATCGAGTTATATGTATAATTTTAAGTTGAACTGTGTATTAATAGCATTATCACTATCTCGTTATTTATGGTTATGTATTATTAGTAAATATCATGATCACACCAATTATAATACTACATAATTTTCAGAAATAGGACATAGGTCTATTCTATATATAGTAATACCTGCGCTTTCGTTTGCTACTTGTTTTATCGACTGCATTTTAAGGTTGGACGACCTTTCCTTCCATTTGATTTCCTTCTTAGAAGGAGCAAAGGACTTGGGCCCTTCCTCTTTAGTTTTCGGTCCCATAAATTAGTTGAAGAGTGGGCTTAATAACTTAAGCAAGGGTAAAGCGGAATTTGAGTAGCGGAATTTAAATAGGTTTGTTACTAAGCTTGATTTTAATGAAAATTCGCAAGAAAGAGAAAAAATCATAATCTTATCTACTGCATCTTGTTCAATATTATGAGAAATTTTAAAAAAAATCGGATGTAATTACAGCTTTTCAAATAAATAAATTATTTGTTTAATTCATTCCTTTCCATTTAGATGTGAAGTGATTAGGTGTTATTTTTTTTCTAATGATTTAAGGGTTAAATAGCAAATGTTTCATTCATTCATGACTCCACAAGCTCTTGGTATTATCAATTAGGTTGAATTTTTTGTAGCTAGGTATGATTTATAAATTAATGTATAATTATTATTTTCATAACTTGAGTCAAATCAAATACTCTGGAATAACGTGTAAACGTATAAATACACAATAAAGTATCAATTATATAGTTTTCAAATTTATGAAATTTGTTGTATAAGGTATTACTTTGGTCGGAGATACTCCTCATTTGCTGTATTGTTATAGCTTCATAACTTTCTACTTTAGTCATTCATTTTATTTTAAATGTTAAAATATATCAAAATACTAAGTCGTTTTTGCTAAGTTACTAATGAAAATATTGCTGAAATTTCGTGAATTTACCATTGTCTAAAACACCTTTATTAATTATTTCAGATTTTGAAAAGTATAAAAAAAAATCTTCGTATTAGTTAAGATAACCACTTAGCTATTTTCAATTTTCATTCTTAATTAGCAACTTCAAATTTCATTGCCCATACTATAAGTAATGTTAATTAAGATTTTTTGTCATAATAAGAAATAGTCCTTAAAAGTATAATTAATAAAATAGCGTTAGAAGGTTATATTAATGAATAGAATAATATAGCTAAGCAAAAATTATAAAAAAAAGTTTTTTATGTTACTCAATTTAGTGTTTTAAAAAATGGAGGGGCTTTAAAAATAAACAAGATGTCACAATTGCAAATGGCATTGATTAACATATTGAATGAAGACATAATGTATATTAAGGTCATTAAAATATGCTTAATTCAGATTATGATGTAATTTCCGAGATTAAGTGCTTGCCAAATAGTTTTACATATATTTATTACCAATTAGAGTACAAAAAATAAAATGATATAGATATGGAGTTGTTACGTGACTTATTAAATAATAATTCATCAAAAAGTTTATAAGCTACAAATGAATATAATAACATGTTTATACATTTTCAAAAAAATCGATACTTGAGCTTTTTTATTCGAATGTATCTAATCTTGCAGTCAATTGACCTGCTAACCACTTTTGAACAGTTTCAGGTGATTTTTGCTTGGTTGCTGCTAAGCTTACAGCCTTACCTACAAGAGCTCCAAATTTGAAGCCATGTCCAGAGAAACCATATAGTGACATTGCTGTTTTTGTAGAATTTAAGAAATACATTTGGAATCTTTCTTCGGGACTAACATCATAATAACAAACTCTTGTAAAACATGGCTGTAAGGGAGGTTTGTCACCACGATTCGAAAATCTATTTTGCACCCATTTTGTAATTGAATCATTAAAATCTAGTTTGGGTTCAAAAGATTCAGTAAAAAAGTCATAACCTGTGACATCCATAGAATGTGTGCTTGCCTTGATACCATATGTGCCTGTTCCACCTACATATGGTAAGTAATAGTAGCTATCTTCACCTGATTTTTCAAGTAGCATTGGGGCACTTTTCCACTGTTTAATCTCATCATCAGGAGGCATAAAATATACAAGTTCTTGGCGAGATGGTGTCAGTGTATCTTTAACTTCGGGAAATAGTTTACTTGTGAAACAATTCATAGCGAAAATCATAATATCAGTTGAAATGACTTTTCCATTTTTAAGAACACAGTGATTTTCTTTAGAATTTGGATCATTTGAATTTTTTGTCGAGTTTTCATTAGAATTAGTTTCGAACTTAATACATTCATACTCTGGGCCACATAATGTGGTTGCGTTGGGGTGTTTTGATACCCATTTGAATGTATTTACTACAATATCAGCTGCATGTAATACACCAGCTTTGGGTGAGTATAAGCCAAATTCTAAATCATCACATCTTAAGAATGGGTGAAGGTCTTGGATTTGTTCCTTCCCAAGAAATTTGACTTGTTCACCGATTTGACTTTTCAATTTTTTAATAGTTTTATATGAATCCATTCCATAAGTGTCCCTAAAAGTTTTGACAGAGTTTTCAGAAGCACACAATTGCACAAATAGCATACCAGTTTCAGTATAGTGAACTTTACCAAGATCTTCCCATAATTCAGACCAGGCATCATATGCATCACTGACCATTAGTGTATATCCTTCTTCAGACCCATATGGATACCTTATAGCTCTTCCACCATCTATTGAGGCCCCACCTTGTGGTCGAGGTATACAGGATTCATCTATAAGTGTGACGTGTTTAATACCTTGTTTCAGAAGTGACCAAGCGGTGCACACTCCAATTACTCCACATCCTATTACTGCAGCTGTTTGTTTACTGAAATCCATATTAAGAAATGCTCTGTGAGATATTACGTAAGGTTATATTATATAAAAAATTGCTTTTAGATATTACTAATTTCCCAGCCAGGAGTTTGATTGCTTGATATTAGCTTTGCTTAATTTAATTGATTAACTTTATAGTGCTAGATTCATTTGTTAAATTAGTTCTACTGCTTCATCATTTTTAACTAATACTCCTCACATGTTGTATCACTTATATATATTGTTTGAGTCCGTGGTTATCACTCTAGGAAAACAACAAACAATTTCAGCAAGATCGTTTAAATTTATTATCTCATGCTATCTATATAATTAGCTATATAATTTATGAGTTAAGCAGTTTAAAGTTTACTAATTGTTAAAACAAACATTTTTCTTTGAAAGAATAATATTTGTATTTAAGTAAAGTGTCACATTTATTTATGTTATCACTAAGACTCTACATCTTTATAAAGTCTATATACAGATCATATATCTTATTTTATTGGCGATTTAAATTAAATGTTAAGAATAAATAAGTTTATATGTTTCAATTAATAAAAACTTCATTTAAAAGCAGGTTAAATTTAAAAATTTAAATAACTTAAATTTATATATTTAGTATTAGAAAATAATTTTGAAAATTAAAAGAACTACATTATTTTAAGAGAACGGTAGAATAGCTTATATATTTATCCAATTATGTAATGAAAGTATGCTTCATGATATGAAAACGGTGTTAATCTTATATCCTACAAAAATTATATATAGTGTAACAGTTAAATAATTTTGCTTTGTGGAATTCTAATTTATATTTTAATCTAGATTATCAAAAAATTTAAGAGAATCACCCTTCAAATATTTTTCTATAGAGTAGGCACTCTTCTCTTTTTTTAAAACAGCACATGTGGATTTACCCACTAGTGAGCCAAACTTGAAACCATGGGCTGAAAATCCATATAAAGCTATAGCAGAATCATTATTATCAAGAACTTTAAATACATATTTATGATCGGGTGTAATGTCATGATAGCAGACTTTTTCAAATGCAATTTTTAAATCTTCAATGACATCTGGTGCAAATCTTTTATTGAGCCAATCAACCGTAGGTTGATTATATCCAATAGTTGGTACGAAATCATCTGATTTGTAATCATGATGTTGATCTAGGTCCATCGTAATCTTAACACCATGGGTGCCGGTGCCACCCACACATGGTCTACAAAATATATTAACTGTTTCAGTAGCATCAATGAAGTTTGGAAAATCTTTCCATAAATTCATTGCATGGTCCCTAAACTTGTAATAAGTTAACTGATCTCTTGCATGTATTATAGATGCTTCTTTATATATTTCTGGAATTAATTGATCTGTATAAATACCAGCCGCTAGCACTAATAAATCAGATGTGATATTATTACCATTTTCCAGTGCACATGTGTGGTAGTCATTTTCAGGTTCTGTTAATGAATAATGCTGAGCATTCTTTATCTTAATAGATGTCACCTTATATTCTGATCCCTCTAGGACTGTTGCATTTGATTGTTTTTTTAACCATTTCACAGTAGCATTTATGATATCTGCAGCATGTAATACATTGCAACCTTTTTCAGCAAAAATAGCATATTCGATTTCATCCATCTTGAGGTATGGAAATTTTGATTTTATATCATTTGGAGTCAAATATTCAGATTTAATACCTAATTTATCAAAATGTTTATTGACAGTTTTATGTGAATTAAGAAGTGCAGAAGTTTTCATATAATTTTGCCATTCTTTATATTCATTATTGGGAGTTGATGATATAAGTAACAACCCAGTAGGAGTCATATATGAGCATTCTAAATCATTAAATAAATCTTCCCAAGTTGCATATGCATCTTTTGCCATTAATGTGTACCCTTCTCCAACGCTATGGTGATAATGTATCAATCTACCCCCATCAACTGATGCTCCACCAATCTTACGTGGTAATTCACACATATCAATAAGTGTTACATGCTTAATACCATTTTTAACAAGGGCCCATGCTGTAGAAACGCCCATAATTCCGCCTCCAACAACAGTTGCTGTTTTTTCACTGAATTCTAATTCGGATTTCATTATTTGTAAAATTGAAAATTGTAATATGTGAAATTATATAAGATACTTCTAAAATGAGCTTTACAAAAAATAAATTCAAAAGTGTTTAGTAGTAATTGTTGATATTATATATACATACTAAGCTCGATTTAAGTTATTAAAATATTTTTTGTCATATATATATCTATTTAATCCTAAAGAGAATAAGCTTGACTGCACCAATTGGCTAGTAACCTTAGTTGGGTAATAAGTTTTTTGTAACTATAAAATCACTGAATTAATCTTTAAAATCTTCATAATTTGAGATAACATCAAGAAAACATTTGTTTCTTTATATAAAACTCCTTATATTTGGCCAATACATCTCAATTTTTAAGTCTTATATTATTTCCACTACTAAGCTTTATTTCACTTTCATTAGTTACATTTATGCTATTTTTACTAGTCAATTCTGTCCTCCTTCTATAGCTTAGTTTTTGATTGCTCTTAAATCTCCTGCAGCTAAGTATGTTAATATAAATTTATTTAAAGTTTGGAGTATTACTAGGGCTAATTATGAAAACATTCATCTTGCTACCTTATCAATTTAGAATATTGAATTTACAAATCAGTTGTCTAGAATAATAGGATCATTCTAATACTTTATAGATCAATTATATATAAACATATATACATCCGTCAATTATTTTCATTTCAAGTATCTAACAAATTTTAATTCTTTGATTTGGTTATAGAAATTAGTAACTTAAAAGATATTTTGACTATCTCTAGAAAATAATCCAGATATTTAAATTTCAAAAAAATTGTTTACTAAGTAGTTGTGCTCATTAAAAATATATGGAAAGAAATTAGATATGAAATTGAAGTTATAAATAAATGTTGATATTATTTTCTATTCAACAAAAAATTGATTAAAATGTTAAGTAAAATACATAAAATATTTTTATTGAAATTATTTTACGATTTAATGGATTATAACATATAGTAATAATTGAAAAAAATTATTATAATAGAGTAACAAATGAGTTTATAAATTTGAGTACACAGGGTTTGTCTATATATACATTATATTTCGATTCATATTAGCTTTTTGGCATTAAATTTCTAATAAAAACAAGTAGTGATTGTTCCATATGTTAATTAAGCAAAAAAAATTTTGTTGCATAATTAAAAACTCCTAAGGAGAGTTTTTAATTGATACAAAATAGATTTTAAAAATAATGCTATTATATGATTGTTATTAAAAATCGTCATAAAAACAATGTTTTTTACCAGCAAACCATTCTTTTACTTCATCAACATTTTTTTTACCCATAATGGAATCGTAAACAACTTTTCCAATTAAAGCACCAAACTTGAAACCATGGCCTGAAAAACCGTAAATAGCTACAGATGTTGTTTCTTCGTTGAGACTGTCAAATATGAATTTTCCATTTTCCTTAGAATAATCATGATAGCAAATTTTTTGATGAGTTCTGCTCATGTTTTTGTAAGAATCATCTGTAAAGCGTTGTTTAAGCCATTGAAAAGTTCCTTCTTCAAAGTCGTCCGAAATTTTAAAATCTTCTTTTTCATAATGCATTTTGTTATATCTACGGTCTCCTGCTTTTATACCGTAAGTACCAGTTCCACCAATGTTAGGTAAAAGGTAGTATGAGTTCACATTATTATATTCTATTATTAGTGGAGTTGTTTTCCAAGTATCCATAATGGCTTTGTCTTCATCATTATAATAAGTTACAACGTGCCTTGTGTAAAATATTGAATCTTCAGCTGAAGGTCTTAATTTGTTAATATATATACCAGCTGCAACTATCATATGGTCGCATTCGAATACCTGGCCTGATTTTGTTGTGCAAAAAGTGCTTTGGTTTTGTTGCGTAGAGTTTGATGAGTCATAATTTTCTTCAGCGCATCTATTTTTAGATACTTTAGGTACATTAATATTAGTTATTTCATATTCAGAACCTTCGTATACAGTAACATTAGGTTGCTTTTTAAGCCATTTGACAGTTTGATTAACAATATCACCTGCATGAAGTAATCCTCCTGTAGGTGTAAAGTAAGTATATTCGACATTTTCAGTTTTTACAAATGGGTGAATATGTTTGAGCTCAGAATTAGTTAAGTATCGACCAGTGAAATTTATTTTGTCCTTATATTTGTTCATGACTGAAATCGAGTCTTCTATCCAAGTATTTGGAACCTCAACCTGTAAACCTTCATTTTGATTTATAGATTCCTGAGTTGCTTTTGATTTTATTAATAAAGTTCCAGTGTTTGTCATTAAGGTGTTTCCATCAGCTACATCTGCGAAAAGTTCATCCCAGGAAGCATATGCGTCAGCAACCATTAAAGTATATCCAGGATCATTTCCATACGAGTATCTTATAGCCCTATTTCCATCAATTGAGGAGCTACCTGAAGCTCTGGGAAGTGGATGTGAATCAAATAAAATGACATGTTTGAATTTTTTTTTTGAAAAGTACCATGCTGTACACACCCCCATAATCCCTCCTCCAACCACAATAGCTGTTTTCTGATCTGTGAAACCCATAATAATATTGAAATAAAGATGTAATTAATAACTATCGTTATAATAAGCTTTTATAATCTGAATAATTTAAGCTTTTAAAACTAAAAACTTAAATTGCACCAATATCTCGGTAGTTATTTTTTACTAGAAATTGTTACTTAATCTTCCCTTACTTGTCACTTCATTCAAATTCACTTCAGTCAAGCTAGGTGTTTAACTTATTAAATACCAGTTTTAAAATTTATCTTTAGTTTTATACTACTATTTTTGGTAAGACCTTGTGGAAAGAGCATAATCTATATATAAAAATTACTAATCATTGGAGTAAAACTTATGATATAATCAGTTTATATATGTCTTAGTTATAGTAGTTATTAATTTCCAAATTAATTAATTCAATGTTCTGCTTATATTTTTAGTCATTATGATTTTTACTGGCTAGAAAAAAAGTTTTTGGATATATAAAATATAAAATTATATTTAGAAAAATAGAATTCAATACTAACATTTATATTATTTTTGTTAAAAAAATGACAAAATTTATGTAATAAAAAAAAGTTTTGTTTTTATTTTGATGAAAAATAGTTACATAAATATCCGAAAAATATTTATAGGAACTTCAAAATTTACAACTGAAAAAACAAAACTGTCATGTTGATTTTTTGTTCAATAGCTTCAGTACAAAGTTGTTAGAGATTACAAGTTAGTTTAAAAATATTAAAGTAATAATATTTGAGCCGTGATGTTTAGTTAAGATTGGCAATTTCAGATTGTTGAACGTGTTTCTTCTAGTTATATTTATTTTATAATAAAATGAGAATCCTCATAAATTCAATCTAATAGCGATGATTTGTAGTAAAAAAAAAGAGTGTATATAAATCAGATTTATAGTTCAGAGTAAGTTTTCATTGTAGTACCAGTAAACCACTCTTTAACCTCCTTAAAACCCTTATTGCCTAAAAGTGCATCTGATATAGCCTTGCCATAAATTGCCCCAAACTTAAAGCCATGCCCAGTGAAACCATAAACACTAACAGCTGATTCATTTTTACTAAAATCGTAAAATTGATGAATTTCACCAGGACTTATGTCAAGGTAGCAAACTTTTTCTTCAACAACTTTAAGACCCTTTACTGATGAGGGAATAAAACGATGATTTAACCAATCTATAGTCGATCCATAATACACTTTTCGAGGCATAAAATTATCATTCGCATAATCAGATTCTAGGGTGAATGTTATATCACTGGCTTTAATACCTGGAGTGCCCTTACCACCCCTAAAAGGCATAGAATAAAATGATCCCTGAGAATTCATTTCAGTAATTATGGGAGAATTTTCCCATCCTGATGTTGATTCTTCATTTGTAGAATAATAAGCATACTGTTGTTTGGAAGGAATTAGCCATTTTTCAGTTTCTACCTCAGGGAGTAATCTATGAGTATGAATACCAGTTGCAACAGCTAATTTATCACTAGAAAATACCATTCCATTCTTTGTAGTAGCGTTATGGCGCGGCTTAGAGTCGCTTGATGCTTCCCTGAATTCATTATAACCATTCGTTTCATAACTCAAAGAAACCGCCTCGTAATCCGGGCCCTCATAAACCTTAACATTAGATTGTTTTTTTAGCCAATTTACAGTACCACTAACAATATCAGCAGAATTTAGAACCCCACCAACTTTAGTATATACTCCAAATTCTATATCCTCAGTATTCAAAAATGGGTGATATTTATGTAGATCCTCCTTTTTAACGTATTCAGCAGTAGTGTTCAAAATTTTCTCATGCTTCTTCATAGCTTCATAAGATTGCATTGCCCAATTAGTTTTGTCTGCAGCAAGGTTTCCACCTTTATTAGTCAGCTTAGTTTTAGGGTAGTCAGACATAATAGCTAGAAAACCTGTTTCAGTGTAGTGTGTTTCACCAATATCGTTGAATAGTTCTTCCCAAGCCTTATAAGCATCACTAACCATTATCATGTAACCCTCTTGTGATCCATAAGGATATCTTATAGCTCTACTGTAGTCCCCAGATGCTCCTCCTTGTTTTCTAGGTAGCTCACAACAATCTAATAAAGTTACGTTGCATTTACCGGATTTACTAAGTGCCCATGCAGTGCATACACCCATAACACCACCACCAATTACTATTGCATCTTTAAATTGGGAATCATTT
>JADHZC010000005.1 GCA_015657545.1 Rickettsia sp. | reverse complement strand
TTAAAAGATTTTCCTAAAATTTTGTCTTATCAGGTTGTAAAGTTCTTTTTTTTTAATATAAGAAGATTTACTTTTAGATTTGCGTAGATCCGTTTCTTTGAGGAAGCAAGCAAGTAATTCTAGTGATTTTTTTATATGTTGTATAAATTTTAGATAGAGGAATATATTGTTTTTCTATATATTTTTTAAATACGTTAATTTTTAAGGCTTTTCAAAGATATATCTATAAAAAATACCTAACTATTTAAAAATTCACATTTTACTATCATAAATATATAAATTTTACTATATAAAAAATTTTAAATAGAAAAATAAAATTTAGAGCAGAACAAACTAATATAACAGAAAAAAATTCTGGATTAATGGGTAAATTTTCTAAATTTATTTGTAATGTAAAATGCTCTGAAGAAAAATCCACAAAAATTTTGCTAAAAAATATTATTCAATAGGAACATATGCTCTTATATATCAAACCTAGATATTAGATTAGAATAAAATTCTAGATAAAAAAATATATTAAAATTATCAAAAATGGTAATAAATAAAAAAAACTTTTTTTAGTAAAAGAGCATGAGTATTGATTTTTTTAATGTCAAATATAATAATCATTCATCAAATATACCGAGAACAAAAATTTTTATAAATTTGAAATTAATATAGATTTGTTTAGCAATATTCAAATTAATTGTAAATTAGATTTACATTGTATGTTTTCTAAAATTCAAAAAAATATTTTATGATTTTTAGTTAGAATTGAAATGATATTTGAATAATATTAATTGAAATTTGTGATGTTTTATTAAAATCAAGCATTGACAAATAATATTTTGGATGTTAGTGTTTTCTGAGTTAAATTTAGAATATTTTAACTAATTTTGAATTTTGCGGTCAATGCTATTATGAAAACTCTAAATCTGAAGGTTATTTCTATACCTGATCAGTTAGAGAGAAAATTTATATTCTCTTTAACTTTTTTTGTTTCTTTCCTCTTCTCCTCCTTTATGCATTGGGTGTTCCTAGGCTATACCCACATGTATTCCTTTGGCAAATTTGCCTGTTAAGTTCTTACTTACACAAATATACTAATATATTTCTTTGAATATTTTTTTAGGCGTTGGTCATATTTATGATTTTGCGCTTTATATAAGGTAAAAATATTTATTTAATTAATTTTTTCATTTAGTTTTATGATTAATATTTTTAAAAAAAAGTCTTTAGATTCTGTACTCAATAATAATAATAGTAAAAATGGCTTAAAAAAAACCTTTACTACTTTTGACTTAATATTTTTTGGTATAGGATCTGTAATAGGTTCTGGAGTTTTTTCTATAACTGGTCTAGTAGCTAGTAAATATGCTGGTTCTGCTATAGTTATATCTTATTTAATAGCTGGTGTTAGTAGTATTTTTATAGGTCTTATATATGCTGAACTTGCTAGTATGATACCAGCTTCAGGTTCTTTATATAGTTATTCTTATGTAGTTTTGGGTGAAATTATAGCTTTTGTAGCTCTAGCTATAATGTTTTTGGAAATTGGTTGTGCAGGTTCTTTTGTATCTTCTGCTTGTGCAGATTATTTTCATAAAATTTTAGATCAGTTAAATATTAATTTTCCTGTGTTTTTAAAAAAAACTCCTTTTGAAGGAGGTGTAGTAAATTTTATAGCTGTTCTTATTATATTATTTTTAGGATTTGTATTATATTTAGGAAATGTTGTAAGTAAAAGTTTAAATATAATATTAGTAATTATCAAAATGAGTACAATTTTTGCTTTTATTCTTATTGCTTCTAAATATTTTAATGCTCAAATATTATTTGATAATTTTAATCCTTTTGGATTCAAAAATGTTTTTGCAGGATCTGCAGTATTATTTTTTGCTTTTAATGGATATGCAAATCTAACCAGTACTGTTGAAGAATGTAAAAATCCTAAAAAAAGTTTAACTATTGCTATAATTGTTGCTATGTTAACTGCAATAGTTGTTTACTCTTTGGTATCAATTGCTTTGACTGGAATGATAGATATTAAAATATTGAATAGTTCTATAGGTGCTTTGTCTTTAGCTCTAAAATATCATGGAAATAGCTGGGGAGCCTCTTTGATTGCTACAGGAGCTATTTGTGGTATGATAACAGTTACTTTAATGAATATTTTTAGTATTTCTCGGATATTTTATGTTGCAGCACAGGATGGTATGTTTTTTAACATTTGCTCAAGGATACATCCCAAATATAAAACTCCTAGTTCTTCTATTATATGGTTAACTCTTATTTTATCATTAATGGCTGGATTTATACCTCCTGCTTTATTGGCTCAAACTTCTAGTTTCGCTATGTTATTTAATGCAATTATTGCAATTTTATTGGTTGTAATAGCAAGATTTACTCATAAAAATGTTAGAAGGCCATTTAAAACTCCATTTCTTTATTTGATGTCTCTTTGTTCTGTAGGTTTGATATTTTATCTTTTAATTGATCAAATCTATCCTAAGGTGACATTTCAATCATTATTTGTTGGAACTGTTGCTTGTTTGATGGTAATTATTTATATTGTGCTGAAAACAGTAAAAATAATGAAATTGAGTATAACAAAAAAACAGTCTAAAATCCTCGATTAAGTAAATTTTTTAATTTTATACAATTTAATTGCTATGGCGCAAATATCAACTAATAATCAAGATTATTTAAAATATTTTGTTTATTCAAAAAATTCGATTTTTCCTAGATTTTTACTCATATTGTTTTTTGTAGAATTGTGGGAAAGATTTAGTTATTACGGTCTTAGAAGTTTATTATTTAAACATTTTGTATATGAAATGGGTATGAGTGATGCTCATGCGTATTTTCTCTATTCTTTTCATGGAGCTTTGGGTTATGCTTTAGTGATAATTGGAGGAGTGCTAGCGGATAAATTATTAGGATTCATTAAAATGACTCTTATCGGATGTGTTGTTATAGCTTTCGGACATTTCTTAATATTTTTTTCTAAATGGAATAGTGATTTGGTATTTTTAGGTCTTGCTTTTATAGCAATTGGAAGTGGATTTTTTAAGGGTAATATAACAAATTTGCTTGGCCTTTGTTATAAAGATAATAATCAAGAAAAGAAAATTTCTGGATTTACGTTATTTTATGTTGCTGTAAATGTAGGATCTTTTTCTGCTTCTATAATATGCGGATATACAAAATCATATTTTGGCTGGCATATTGCTCTTTCTTTAGCTGGGTTAGGAATGTTATTTGGGTTAATGACTTTTTTGAAGTATAAACATGTATTTGCTCATTTGGATATTACAAAACAAATAAGTAATAGAACTAATATGAAAAGGAATATTACAATTTTAATGTTCTTTACTGTGATTTTTGCATTTTTATTAGCCTTTATCCTTAAATATTCTTATTTTTCTAAAGATTTTTTTAATAGTCAAAATATTACTAGTATTAAAATACTTAAAATTATTATGTATATTATATCTTTTTTTATTTTAGGAAAAATCTTTTTTTCACTTAAGTCTAAGCAAGAAAAAAAAAATATAATAATTTTATTTATTTTTTTGGTCTTTTATGTGATATTTTATATGTATGAAATGCATTTGGGTTCTTTGTTCCTTATTTTTATGGATAGGCATACAAATAACTCAATTTTATCATTTCACGTTCCTTCAGAAGTATCACAAGCTATTAATCCCATGGCGGTTATGATATTTGGTTTTTTTATGAGTAGAATAATAAAATCTAATGTTAAAACAGATATCTTAAATTTTCTTTTAGGATTATTTACAATAATTTTGTGTTTTGCTATTTTATATTTAGGCACAAAATACATAGATGTATTAGGGAAAACTCACTATGTTTTTCCAATGCTTGCTATTGTTGTTATGAGTATAGGAGAAATTTTGATAGCACCATTTATTCAATCAAAAACTACCGAACTTGCTCCCGCAAGATGGAAAGGTTTTACAATGGGTCTTACCATGGGTTCGTTATCTATATCCAATATTTGGGGCGGTGTTATCATATCTGATATGTTTTCAGTTGGTAGAGATGATAATTTTTCTAGCTTGCAATCTTTAGAAATTTATAAGGAAGGATTTTTACAAATAGTTAAAAATCATATGCTTGTAATAATATTATTTGTTATATTAATTCCTTTAATTAGAAAATTATTAAAAACTTCTAAATGATGTTATTTGAGTAATGGTGAGATCTATATGTAAGAGATTTGTTATAAATTTTTGTAAATTGCTCACCATTATATTTTATAAAGTTAAGATATCTGGTTTGAATAACATTGATCATTATAATAATCGTAAAAAAGGCTTACTTATAATATGTAATCATCTTTCTTATCTAGAACCTCCTTTAATCTCTATGTTTTTACCAATATGGGATCTTACATTTGCAATTAATCCTCATATTTCTGTTAAATGGTGGGTTCGACCATTTTTAAAAATTGTTCCTGTAATTTCTGTAGATCCTAATCATGCTTCTTCTTTAAAAATTCTTATTAACTATATTAATTTGGGTAAAAATATTGTGATCTTTCCAGAAGGGAGAACAAGTACTACAGGCTCTTTGATGAAGATTTATTCAGGAGCCTCCTTAGTAGCAATCAACTCTGGAGCTGATATATTACCTATACATATTACTGGTACTGAAGCCAGTTTTTTTTCTAGGTTAAAAAATAAAATCTCCTATAAAAAAACTTTTCTTTATCATGTAATTAATATTTACATAGGAAAAATTTTTAATATCACTGAAAATAGAGTATTTAACTCTAGAAAAGAATTAAGAAATGACTTTCTTGTACAAATGCATCGAGCAATGTCACAAATGGTTTTTTTGAGTTTTAAAAAACACGGTAATATTTTTTCTGTTTTATTAGAAGAGTCATTAAAATATCCTACAAATCAAGGAATTTTAGGAGATAAAGATAATTTGGTTTCATATCAAAAATTAATGACATATAGTTTATGTTATTGTAAATTTATTTTTCAGTTTGTAAGATCAAAATCTAATATTGTAGCTATTTTACTAGATAATTCTTTAGAACTTATATACTCAATATTTGCTATTTCTTTGAAAGGATATAGAAAATTTATTTTGAATATTGCTAATAAATCAGAAAATGTTATTGGCTCTCTTGTAAATCTTCAAATAAAAATTCTTGTTACTTCTAAAAAATTATTAGATTTTTATTCTGATTTACAGAATATATCAGATTTAGCTTTATCTAAGGGTATTACTATAGTTTATGTAGAAGATATTATATTGAGAAAAATTGACCATATTCTATGTTTATCTAAAATGTTTTCAGGATTTAACAATTTAGATAACAATACTGGTTTTGTCTTTTCTAATTCGCAAGGTGGGTATGAATTTTTTTCAGATAGGCAAATTCAAGAAAATATTATATCTGTGATATCAAATTTTAATATTAGGTATTCTGATATTTTTCTTACTAATATAAGTTGTTCTCAAAAAGATGGAGTAATTTGGGGTTTATTGCCTCTTTTGAAAAGGCAAGTCGGTTATATCATTAAAGATGATGATATGTCTTATAAGACTATTAGTGCTTTTATTTATTCTAAAAATATTACAATTTTATTTACTCAAGAAAAATTTTTTTACATCTCTTTAAAATATATTGATTTTTATGAATTGGATCAACTAAGGATTGTAACATTAAAATATTCAAGCCAATATTTTCATCTTCAAGATTTTATTTATAATAATTTTAAAAATCTGAAATTAAATATAATTTCATATCTTTTAAGTGATTTTACACTTATTTTTGCTTTAAATAATTATACTTATAGTGTGGAGTCGGATTTTTTTCATTTCTTGCCATTTAGTAATATGAATTTTTTTCAAGAAAAGCAACATATGAGTGAGGCTTCATATAGTTTTGTAAAGGAGATTTTTTTAAATGAAGGTTGGAAAAATTTTAATAATAAGGATTATAATTTAATAAAAAATTTTCCTGATTTCACTATTTTTAATAATTTTTTTATCAATAATTTAAGAGAAAATTTCAAAAAAAATTATAGAGAAGATCCATTATTTAAGCAGATTTATTTTTTTTTTAATAGAGATGCAAAATCTATGTTTCAGATATCTAAAAATATAGATGATAGAGAATTGGTTAATTATGAAATTTTTCTACAAAAAGATGTTGATATAGAGTTTTTCAGAAGTGAAATAGAAAAATTTTTTTTATTTTTTCAAAATATCAATAATATTGTAATTGATAAAAATAAAAATTCTTTGAAAATAATACAAAAATTTAATTCAAAGATAATTGAAGAATAAAAACTTACTTAATAAATCAAAAAGTCTTTATATTTAATAGTCTTAGAAAAATATGATTTCTGTTAGAGATGATTTGTTTATTTATGTAATAGATTTATTAAATTATTACTTTATTTATCAAAATTTTAGCAGATAAAAATTCCGTTATTTTAGATATAGATTCAACCAGATTTTTGAATTGATTAATAGTAAAATAATGATCTTTCTTTATATACAAAAACTCATTTTATAAAAAATGATTAAAAATTAAAAAATGCTTAGTTAATATAATTATATTATATCTTTATTTTGAAAAAAAATTTGCATCATTTTTTGCTAAAAATTTTTATACATATTAGTTAATTCAATTTTTTATTTCTAAAACAATTGTATTAATAGTTTTATTCATTTATCAAATTTAAAGAGATATTATTGTAATTAAAATTATTACAATTTTATTAAATATTTAATTTTTTAGCAAAATTTATTTGCAGAATTTTTTTTCTATAGGATAATCGTAATTATAGTTGAATTTGGTTAAAAACAATGTCTGAGTATTTTACAAAACAAGAACCTGTTTTTTTAGGTCTTACGAAACCTAATTTAATTTTTGGTGTAAGCATGCATTTTGTTATGCTTAATATGATGATCAGCATAGTTATTTTTATACAGTCAAGTGATTTTAGAGTAGCATTTTTATCAGCTATTTTACATGGAGTTGGATATTATGTTTCTTTTAAAGAAAGTCGCTTTTTGGAAATATACATGAAACATGCGCAAAAATGTAATTTTTGCTCTAATCGCATGTTTTATGATGGAAATTCATATTATGTTTAAGATTTTTAAGAGATCACAAAATAAAGAATCATTAAGCCGTAATGAATTTCCAGCTTCTCATTTTGTCCCATATTTAGGATATTTAAATCATAATACTATTATTACCAAAGATTTAAATTTATTTCAGGTAATTTATCTTCAAGGAGTGCCTTTTGAAACTGTTGATTCAGAAGAGTTAGATATTAAAAAAAATCTTAGAAATGTTGTATTTAAAAATATGGAGCTTGATGATGTAATGTTATATTTTCATCTAATCCGTAGAAAAAAAAGTAGAAAATTTCAATCAAAATATTCTACTAATAAAAAAGATTTTGTTAATTATTTTTATTATAAAATTAATCAAAGCCAACAAGATCAAAATACATTTTCTAACGATTATTATATTACTGTTTTATTTAATAATACAAATAAGTCTGCTATATCTTTTATAGATAAACTAGTTAATATTTTTAACTTTAGTACTAAAAAAGACAAAAAAATTAAAAATATTCAGAATATGCAAGCTTCTCTAAAAGATGTTTCTTCTAGATTGGTTAATGCTTTTGAATCTTATGGTGCTAAGTTATTAAGTACTAAATTTTTAGAAGAAAGATGTGTTTGTGAGATAAGTGAATTTTTAATGCAGATTACTAATTGTGTTGATAAAATTGAAAATGTAGCCTTGGTAAGGGATCATTTTGATAAAAATTTAACATCTAAAAGAATTACATTTAAAAATTCTTTTATGGAAATTATAGAATCTGTTAATAGCAAAAAATATGCTGGAATTTTGTCTATTAGAGAATATTGTCCATCTACTTATGCGGGTATGTTAGATGGTCTTCTAAGAGTACCTTTTGAATTTATTTTGAGCCAAAGCTTTGTATTTTTTAACAGAAGAATTGCTATAGCCCAATTAGAACTTCAACAAAATCGTATGTTACAAGCAGAAGATAAAGCGGAATCTCAAATTGTTGAGATCACGGATGCTATAGATCTTGCCTCAAGTGGAACTATAGGTTTTGGTAAGCATCATTTTACATTGATGTGCATAGAAGACACAATATCTCAATTAGAAAACGCAATATCTTATGCAACTGTACAATTATCTAATGTCGGAATGCAAGTGGTTAGAGAAAAGAAGAATATGGAACTATCTTTTTGGGGCCAGTTACCAGGAAATGGAGATTATTTAGTGAGGCAGTCTTTAATAAATACTTATAATTTAGCTTCATTTTTTTCTATGCATAATTATCCTATGGGTAGAAAGAATGGTAATCACTGGGGTGAGTATTTAATTTCTTTAGAAAATCAATCTAACACGGAATTTTATTTTAACTTTCATGTAGCGGATGTTGGACATAGTCTTATTATTGGTCCTACTGGAGCTGGTAAAACGGTCTTAATGAATTCTCTGGTTGCAAGCGCTTGTAAATTTAATCCTAAAATGTTTTTTTTTGATAAGGATCGAGGAGCAGAGATATTTATTAGAGCTATTAAGGGAGTCTATACAGTTATTAATCCTTCAAAAAGATGTAATTTTAATCCATTACTTTTAGAAGAGGGCTCAGAAAATAAGGCTTTTTTATTAGAATGGCTTTCTGCTCTTGTAGAGGCTGGTGGTGATTACAAAGTTACTTCAGAGGATAGAGCTCTTTTGTATGAAGCTATTGAAGGGAATTTTAAATTAGAAAAAGAGGATAGAAAATTATCCAATATAGCACCTTTTTTTGGGTTGAAAAAACAAGGAAATATCGCTAGCAGATTATCTGCTTGGTATGGAGAAGGTAATTATGCCAAAGTGTTTGATAATCATGAAGATGAAATAGATTTTTCAGAATCACATGTTTTTGGATTTGAGATGTCTCAAATATTAGATAATCAGATAGTTTTACCAGCTGTATTATTATATCTCTTTCATAGAATTAATATTTCTTTAGATGGAACTAAAACCATGATTATTTTAGATGAAGCTTGGGCTTTGATTGATAATCCTTTTTTTGCTCCTAAAATTAAAAATTGGTTAAAAGTTCTCAGAAAATTAAATACAATGGTGATTTTTGCTACTCAATCAGTAGAAGATGCTACAAAAAGTTCTATTAGTGACACTTTAGTGCAGCAAACTGCTACGCAAATTTTTCTTTCTAATCTTAAGGCTACATCTTCTTATAAGGAGATTTTTATGCTTTCAGAAAAAGAATTCCAGATAGTCAAAAATATTGACCCTCAAACCAGATATTTTCTTGTAAAACAAGGAGTTAAATCTTCTGTAGCTAAATTAAATTTAGATAATATGGAAGATTTAATCTCAATATTATCTGGGAATGCTAGTACAGTGAATATTTTGCATGCACAAATAGCAGAACATGGAAGTGAACCAAAGGATTGGCTAGAGGAGTTTTATCATGCTGTTGCGAAAAACAAAAAAGAAAAAAAGCTCTGATCTAAATAAGTTATTAATTGTGTAATTTTTATTTTTAAAAAAGTGAAAAGACAAAATATATTAATATATGTATTTTTTATATTTTTATCGCATTTTACTTCTTCTATTTTTGCTAGTAACAGCAATCAATCAATTTCAGATATTCAAGATGAAAGTAAGATTTCTAATACGTGTTTTCCAGTTTATGATAGCATCTTGATTGATAGTATGTTAATTCAATTAACTTTAGGTCAAAAATTAACAGCTCAGAATAAAATTAGATTCCAAGATTCTAAAAATAATTTAGATCTTTGCGCTATTCCAAATAGGCCTAAATGTGAGGATTGGAATCAAAATGATGGTACATGTAACAAAATATCTTTAAAGCCTTTTATTAAAGCTAAAGGATCTAGTGATTTTAGAGAAACATTGTTAACAATAGAGAATAATGCACCTAAAAATCAAATACAAGTAGACACTAAAATTTTAGGTTTTATACCTGGTTCAGCTAATGTTTTTTTATCTACTCATATGGATATGGTATGTACTCAAGCTCAATTTTTAGTTTTTTCTCCTTATCTAGGATGTACATTTATGCAACAAAGTGATGCAAAAGAGGTTAATGAAAGCTGCGTGAGAGATATAAAAAATCATTCTCAATCTAAACGTCCACTTTCTTCAATAGTATATTATTGTACTTCTCAAATGTTAAAAGAAATACGCGAGGATTCTTTAAAAGACATCAGAGAAATTTTAAAAAATTTTGTTCAATATTCTTTAGTTTTATATGTGATTTTTATAGGATATAGAATAATTTTAACTCAAGAGATAAATAAGACCTCGTTGATTATAGAGATAATTAAAATGATATTTGTTACTTATTTTTCTATAGGCTTAGTTGGAGAAGACGGAAAAATACAAAATGGTTTTGATAAATATATTTTACCTTTAGTTGAGAGTGCTGGTAGTGAATTAGCTAGATTTATAAATTTATCTGGTAAAATTTGTAAATTTCCTAAAGGAAATGATACCTCTTATGAGGAAGGATATGCTTTTTTAGGATTTTGGGATTCTATTGATTGCTATCTATCGTCTTTTCTACCTAATGAACTTTTCTTAGTTTTGATTATAGTTTTTTTAAAATTTGGTTCTTTTTGGGGTATGTTGATACTGCAGTATATTTTACTTGTGTTAAGTATGTTTACTTTTGTATTAGAAATTTTTGTTAGGTCTTTAATAGTTATGACAATATTGTCTATTTTGTCACCTATTTTTATTACAATGTATTTATTTAGTTTTACTAGGGATTATTTTGATAAATTTATCAAAGTTAATTTATCTATGATATTACAACCTTTAGTAGCTACTCTCTATATTTTTCTTGCAATATGGATTTTTGAAAAAGCTTTTTATAAATTGTTTGGAAATGAAGAAGGTGATGTTAATTTTTTTTATATGTTTAGTAATGTCTTTTCTAATATTAGTGATTTTATAATAAATTTCTTACAATTGTCTATAATAGCTTATCTAGTAATAAAGATAAGGAGCAATATTGCTTCTTTTGTAGCTTTTATTACAGGAGGCCCAATATTAGTTAATATGAGAAATGCAAAAAGTTCAAATATTTTTGATAAAATTGGCTTGAGTAATGCAAAAAAGGGTTTTGATAGTCTGAAAAAGGGTTTCAAAAATCTAAAGGGTTTTGATAGTATTAATCGAAATTCACAAAAATATGATAGTGTGTTGCGTTCTTCTAATCGAAATTCACAAAAATATGATAGTGTGTCGCGTTCTTCTAATCGAAACTCACAAAAATATGATAGTGTGTTGCGTTCTTCTAATCACAATCTACGAAATCATGATAGAATATTGCGTTCTTCTAGTCAAAATCCATTAGATACGTCATCAACATTAAAAAATGCATATGAAAATGTTAATACACCAACTAAAAATAGTCAAATTGATAAAATTAAGGATCGTTAATTAAATTCTATTAAAAGCTGATCTTGCACGATATCTTGATTTTTTTTGATGGATATTTTTGATATTACTGCATTTCTATCTGATAAAATTGTATTGTCCATTTTCATTGCTGTTATTACTAAAAGATTTTGCCCTATTTTAATTTCTTCTCCTTCAGTTACTTCAATTGAAGATATTTTGCCAGCAAGAGGAGAAAGTAAAAATTTTTGGTTTATTTCTTCATTTAATGAATCTGGAGGCATCAAGGCTTCTAATTCAGAAATTCTGGGTGATCTTACAAATGTTTTAACGCTTAGTCCAGAATATGTTAATTTATATCCTGTAGATATATTTTCTATTTTTACATTTGCTGCTTTACCATTGATAATTGCTTTAATTAATGAATTACCCAATACCCAATCACTTGTGATATTAATTCTATTCATTACAGGAGATCTAATTTGATAACTGTTAATTTCCTTTTCTCTTACTATTATAGGAATTTGTTGTTCTAACAATGTTATAACCCATCTTGTACCTATTTTACTAATTTGATCACCAATTTTATCAGAGATTGAAGCTATTCTTTTTTGTTCTGAAATATGAAGATATACTGATATTGCAAGAAAAACTTCTGTTAATTCTGAGGTTACTTCTGCTCCTACAAAACCTTCAGGATATTCTTCTTCTATAAATGCTGTGTTAATATCTCCAGAAATAAATCTTGGATGATTAATAACTGTTTCTAAAAAACTAATATTATGAGCAATTCCTTTAATTACGAACATGCTTAATGCTTCACTCATTACTTTTAAAGCTTCTTCTCTATTTTCTCCATAAGAACATAATTTTGCTATCATGGGATCATAAAACATACTTATATTGTCTCCAGCACCGATTGCGCTGTCTATTCTTACTTTAGAATTTTTAGGAGGTTCTTGATACACAAAAACTCTTCCACTTGACGGCAAAAACCCTCTTGAAGGATCTTCAGCATAAATTCTTGATTCTATAGACCAACCTTTGAATTTAATGTCTTGCTGACTGAAAGACAATTTTTGATGTGCAGCTATTTTTACCATTTCTTCTACTATATCAATACCAGTTATTAATTCTGTTACAGGATGCTCTACTTGTAATCTGGTATTCATTTCAAGAAAATAATAATTTTTATTCTTATCTACCATAAATTCTACAGTTCCTGCAGAAAAATATTGTACTTTATTTGATAGATTTATAACTTCTCGATAAATTTTTTGTCTAGTTTCTGGATCTATAAAGCTACTTGGTGCTTCTTCTATAATTTTTTGATGATATCTTTGTATAGAGCATTCTCTTTCACCTAAACAAACAGAATTACCGTATTGATCTGCTAATAACTGAATTTCTATATGTCTTGGTGATTTCACATATTTTTCTATAAATACTCTTGAGTCTTGAAAATTATTTTCTGACTCAATTCTAGCAGAATCATATGCTTTTATAAGCTCTTCAGCATTATTTACAACTCTCATTCCTCTTCCACCTCCACCAGCAGCTGCTTTTATCATGATAGGAAATCCTATATCAGTTGCTATTTTTAATGCTTGATCAGTATTGATAATGCTACCTATGTATCCAGGTACTGTAGTAACTCCAGCTTCTATTGCTATTTTTTTAGCTTCAATCTTATCTCCCATTTTTTTAATGATGTTAGCGCTTGGACCTATAAGTGTTACTCCTTCTCTTTTTAAAACATTTGCAAAATTTGGATTTTCTGATAAAAATCCGTATCCTGGATGTACAGCTTGAGCTCCACTTTTTCTAATAGCATATATTATATTTTGTATCGAAAGATAACTAGATTTTGCTGAAGAACTCCCTATGTAGTGTGCTTCATCAGCGAATTGAACATGTTGTGCATTAGAATCTGCTTCTGAGTAAACTGCTACAGATTTTATATTCATTTTTTTTAGTGTTTTCATTATTCTTAGAGCTATTTCTCCTCTATTAGCAACTAAGATTTTTTCAAACAAAGGTTCTTTTTTCATTTTTTTTTATTTTTTTATTAGAGAGGTAAATTATCATGTTTTTTCCAGATAGTTTCTGTATGTTTAGTTTCTAAAAACCTTAATGCTTTACAAATTTTCCACCTAGTATTTTGAGGCTTGATAATGTCATCTAAATAGCCTCTGGAAGCAGAAACGAAAGGAGAAGAAATTTTTTCTTTATATTGTTCTATTTTTTTAGATTTTTCTTCTTCAGTTTGTTCTGTATCAGATTTAGATATTATATTAAAAGCAGCTTCTGCTCCCATTACAGCAATCTCAGAATTAATCCAAGCATAATTTAAATCTCCCTTTAAATGTTTAGAGCCCATGACTATATAAGCACCACCATAAGCTTTTCGTGTTATAATTGTAATTTTAGGAACAGTTGCTTCAGAATATGCGTATAATAGTTTTGCACCTTCTTTTATTATTCCGTTATATTCTTGTTTAGTACCAGGAAGGAATCCTGGTACATCTACCAAACTTATGATTGGTATATTGAATGCATCACAAAATCTGATAAATCTTGCTGCTTTTCTGGATGCATTAATATCTAAACAACCAGCTAAATGTAATGGTTGGTTAGCTACTACTCCTACAGGCCTTCCTTCCATATAACCAAATGCTATGATTATATTTTGAGCAAAATTAGCTTGTATTTCAAAAAATTCTTGCTCATCTAAAATTTGAGAAACTACATCCTTCATATTATATGACTTACTAGTCGATAATGGTATAAGATTGTTTAATGACATGATTATTCTGTCAGCAGGGTCATAAGTTTTTCTATGTGGTAATGTATGTTTATTAGAAAGTGGCAGAAAATTAAAAAATCTTTTCATTTCTAATAATAATTCTACTTCATTATTAAAAGCGGCATCAGCTACCCCAGAAGATTCTGTATGTACTTTATATCCGCCTAAATCTTCTTTAGTCACATTCTCTGATGTGACGGATTTTACTACTTCAGGACCAGTAACAAACATATAGGAAGATTTTTTGGTCATAAATATAAAATCTGTTAATGCAGGAGAATAAACTGCTCCTCCAGCACAAGGCCCCATGATTAAACTGATTTGTGGAATCACTCCGGAAGCTTTCACATTAAGGTCAAATATTTCTCCATATCCAGCAAGTGAATCTATTCCCTCTTGAATTCTAGCTCCTCCAGAATCATTAATTCCTATTATAGGAGCTCTTGCTTTCAAGGCTTTTTCTATTAAAGAGCAGATTTTTTTTGCATGATATTCTCCTAAGGATCCACCTAATACTGTAAAGTCTTGGCTATATACAAAAACCAATCTACCGTTGATTGTACCTTGACCCGTGATCACTCCATCACCCCAAAATTTTTTTTCTTGCATATTAAAGGATGTGCATCGATGCTCTACAAAAATTCCGTATTCTTCAAAACTATCGGGATCTAATAATATTTCAAGTCTTTCTCTCGCAGTTAGTTTATGTTGTTCATGTTGTTTCTGTATTTTTTTACTTCCCCCTCCCAACCTAGCTATATTTTTTTGGGAGTCCAAAAATTTTTGCTTCTTATGTAAATTATACATTAGCATGTTACCAATTAAATTTTCAAAATTCTTTTACTAAATAAAAAATTAAATTTTATTAATCTAAAAAGACAAAATTATAAACACATTATAGCCGAAATCTTTTTATTGCCAATATTTACATTTCAAATAGAAAAATGAATGAAAAATATTCTTAATAGCCTCTTAATTTGTTGATATTCAAATGTTTTTAATGTCTTAAAAGTTCATTGATTTGTACTTTCTTTCTAGTGTTTGCGTCTACGGTTTTTATTATGACTGCGCAATATAAAGATGCAGTATTAGCATCCTTTGCAGGAGCTACTCCTGGAACTACTACTGAATATGGAGGAATTTTTCCATAGATAATTTTTCCAGAATCTCTAAATATAATTTTAGTAGATGCTGATAGAAATACTCCCATTCCAAGCACAGATCCTTTTCCAACTATAACAGCTTCTACTATTTCAGATCTTGCACCTATGAAACAATCATCCTCTATTATGACAGGAGAATTTTGTATAGGTTCCAATACTCCTCCTATTCCAGATCCAGCAGAGATATGACAATTATTGCCAATATGAGCACAAGATCCTATGCTTGCCCAAGTATCAATAAGAGTTCCAGATCCTATATGAGCTCCCAAATTAATAAAAGACGGCATTATCACTGTATTTTTTCCTATAAAGGCAGATTTTCTTATTATAGCTCCTGGTACTACTCTAATTTTATTAGTTTCAAAATCAAATATTTGATATTTTGTAAATTTTTGTTCTATCTTATCATACCAATTAAAGCAACCATTGTGGTAGATATTATTAGATGCAAATCTTATGTATAAAATTATTGACTTTTTAAGCCAATGGTTAATTTTCCAACTCCCATCTTCTTGGTAACAAATAGTTAATTCTCCTTTATCTAATTTCTCTATTATTTCTTGCAGTAGAGGGAAGAATTTTTTTTTATAATATTCAAAATTTTTATCAAAATTTTTCCAAATTTCTTCAATGGTATTAATATATTTATTCATTTATATTACAATATACTGAAATTACAATTAGTTAAATTAATAAAAAATTGATATTTTTATAATGACAATACAAAATACTTATTTTGTAACTTTCACTTAATATAAAATGGTTCAAGTGAATATTGTTTTATATTACATATTTTTTCTTATATAAACAATATTAAGTTTACCTTAGTAAATTATGACCAAAATTTTTGCAAAAGAATATGAAAATATTGAATCATATATAGAAATAATAGATCCTAATCAAATAAAAATTTCTAAAAATTTTTCTTCTAAAAAAATCTTATTAACAATTAGCATTATTTTAAGTATATTATTTATTTTATTTAGTGTTTTTTTTTATGTAAAACATTCTAAAATTTATAATCAAAAATATCCCGTTAGAATAGAAAATGTCAATTTTCTTACAGAAAATGGTAAAAAAATTATAAAATATCATATGATTAATTTTTCTCAGCATGAAATATCTTTTAGAGACCTCAAAATTCGATTCTTTGGAATAGACAATAAATTATTAGGAGAAAAATTTTTGAAAAAGAATTTTTTTCTAACTCCTGGAGAAGATATAGAATTTCAAGAAGAAATTAATGAAGTATTTTTAAATCAGATTAAAGACATAGATATTTTAATAATTGATGATATTTCAATTTCTTAACTGTATAAAATATTGAGAATTGATTATATATAATATATACATTTATGTAATTTATTTCTTAATTAGGTAATTGGGTTCAGATGGAAAGAAATTTAGATGAATTGTTTTTTATTTCTAATTCTGTTTTTTTAGAAGAATTATTAGATCAATATCTTGAAGATAAAAATTCTGTTGATGCTAGTTGGCAAAAATTTTTTCAGCAATTTTTAGACAAAGAAGATTCTGTAAAAACAACATCTAGAATCATTTTGAAAAATTATGTAAAAGAAAATTCTCTTTCAGTAGCTTTTCAGAAAAATTCTATTGAGTCTAAATCAATATTAGATTACAAAAAAGATATTTTAGGTTATTTTCGTAATTTTAGTAAAGAATTTTCTAATATTAATCCATTAGAAGAGAAAAAGGTTAATCCATCTAATCTAGAAATTTTGAAATTATTAAATATAAATCCTAATATGTTAGAGATAAGAACAGATTTTTTGCAACAATCTGTTTCCTTTAAAGATTTTATATTTAAATTGAAAAAAATATATTTTTCTGAAATAGTTGTAGAATTTTCTTATATATCTGATATAGATCAGCAAAAATGGTTATATGAAAATTTTGAAAATGCTGTATTAAATTTTTCTAAAACAAATCTAGAAAAAAAGGAATATTTAAAAAAATGTTTGGAAGTAAAAAATTTTGAGCAATATATCCATAAAAAATTTCCAGCAGCAAAGAGATTTTCTATAGAAGGAGGAGAAACTGCTATATTAGCAATAGATCAGATAATAAAAAATCTTGCAAATAAAGGAAGTGAGTCATTTTTGATAGCTATGGCTCATAGAGGTAGATTATCTACTCTTGCTCATATTTTAGAAAAAAGGAAAAGAGACATATTTTCTGAATTTGTTAAGGGAGCAGAAATAATACAAGATATAGATATTTGTGGAGATGTTAAATATCATATAGGATTTTCTAATCAAAAAGAGATTAACGGTAAGAAAATAGATTTATATTTAGCATCTAATCCTTCTCATCTTGAAGCTATAAATCCAGTAGTATGTGGACAAATTAGGGCTTTACAAGATAAATTACCAATAGATGAAAAATATAAAATATCCGGTATATTAATTCATGGAGATGCATCTTTTGCAGGCCAAGGTGTTATTTATGAGATGATTATGAGCTCAAAATTAAAACAATATGATGTAGGGGGTGTTATTCATATTATTATTAATAATCAAATTGGATATACCACAACTCCAAATGAAATTTTATCAGGAAAATATTGTTCAAATGTAGCTAAATCTAATGATATCCCGGTTCTTCATGTTAATGGGGAGTCTGTTGAATCTGTGGTGTTAGCTGTAGAATTTGCTTGTTCATATAAATCTAAATTTCAATCTGATATTATTATAGATATTATTTGTTATAGAACATATGGACATAATGAAGGTGATGATCCTAGTTACACTCAGTATTTAATGTATCAGAAAATTCAAAATAAGCTTGATGTATCTTTAATTTACAATCAACAACTTATTAAAGAAAATGTTTTAAATGAAAATTATTATGGAGAGGCTAGTTCTGAGATTAACAAAAATTTAGATATAGAATTTGATAATATAAATCATAAACAGAAATTATCAGAAATTTTTGGAAAAAAAATATCCCAAGATATAGCTAATTTTGATAATTATAATAGAGAATTAAATATTATTTCTACAGGAATCTCTTTTAAGCAAATAAAAAGCTTATCAGAGAAAATTTCTTATATTCCAGCAGATTTTAACTTACATCCTAAATTAAAAACTTTATTTGCTAAAAAGCATGAATTATTAGGTAAAAATATTTTTGATTGGGCTATAGCGGAATATTTTTCTTTAGGATCGCTTCTTTTAGAAGATAGTAATATACGCATGGTAGGGCAAGATACAGAAAGAGGTACTTTTGCTCATAGACATGCAGCATTATCTGATTGTGTTACTGAAAAAAAATTTATAACATTACAAAATTTAGATTCTAAACAAGGGAATTTTTCTATATATAATAGTAATTTATCTGAATATGCTGCACTTGGATTTGAATTTGGTTATTCTTTGTTTAATCACCAAAATTTAACTATTTGGGAAGCTCAATTTGGAGATTTTTTTAATGGAGCACAAATTATTTTTGATCAATTTATATCATCTTCAGAGCAAAAATGGTTGAATATTAGTGGTCTTGTTATTTATCTTCCACATGGATTTGAAGGTCAGGGCCCTGAGCATAGCTCTGCTAGAATAGAAAGATTTTTAACTTTAGCAGCTCAAAATAATATACAAATTATTTATCCTACTATAACTGCCAATTTTTTTCATATATTAAGATTGCAAGTAAAGAGAGTTAATAAAAAACCTTTGATTTTGATTACTCCTAAGTCTTTATTGAGAAATAAAGTTAGCTTTTCGTCTATAGACGAAATATCTGGGAATAGTAAATTTTTGACTATAATAGAAAAAAGATTTGCAAAAAATCAATCAGATATTAATAGTTTAGTGTTTTGTAGCGGAAAGATATATTATGATATTCTAAAAAAAATAGGAAAAAATTCTCAAAATTTTGCTATAATAAGGATAGAACAGATTTATCCTTTGGATGAAGTTGCTATATCTAAGATTTTGATTTCTTATTCTTCTAATATTAATCTTATTTGGGTTCAAGAAGAACCTAAAAATATGGGTTGTTGGACTTTTATACAGACGAGATTTGCTTTTTTATTAGACAAATTGAAATTTAAAAATAGAATAAAATATATAGGAAGGAAGGAATCTGCCTCTCCTGCTTCTGGTTATTTCAATATACATAATATAGAGCAAGAAGAAATTTTAGATCAATTATTTACCAATTTATAAAAAATATCTCTGAGTTTATGCTAAATCAAATAAAAATACCTAATTTAGGAGAATCCATTTCTGAAGCTATTATAGCTAAATGGTATAAAAAAGAAGGAGAACAAATCTCTAAGGATGAACTTCTTTTAGAATTAGAAACAGAAAAAATTACTCTTGAAGTTAACTCCCCTTCAGATGGCGTTGTTAAGAAAATTATGAAAAATGAACAAGAATCTGTGGAAGTAGGGGAGATAGTTGGAGAAATTACAGAAAATTCTAATATTGTAACAGAATCTAGTAAACAAATTTTAGATAGAAATTCTGTAAAATTAAGTAATGCTAATTCTAAGCAGCAAGATTTTTCTAATTTAGATAATGAAAAATTTAAAGATCCTGGTCCAAATGTTAGACAGATTTTGAATCAAAATAACATAGATCCTAAAGCGGTTCAAAATCCTTCCGGTAAAGATGGTAGGATATCTAAAATTGATGTAATGAAATTTTTAGAAAATAAAAATCAAAACCAAGATATTTTACCAAAATCTGACAATCATTCTTTAGAGTCAAAAGATTCACGGGTAGAATATGTTAAACTTTCTTCTTTAAGAAAAACTATTGCTAGAAGATTAAAAGAATCTCAAAATACAGCTGCAATACTTTCTACTTTTAATGAAATAGACATGCATAATATTTCTGAGTTAAGAAAGGAATATAAAGATGAATTCCAGAAAAAACATTCTGTTAAGCTTGGCTTTATGTCTTTTTTTATTAAAGCTTCTGTTGAAGCTTTAAAGCAAATAGGATCCACAAATGCTGAGATAAGAGAAGATTATATTATATATAAAAAATATTATAATATAGCTGTTGCTGTGGGCACTGAAAATGGGCTTGTTGTACCTGTTATTAAAGATGCTGATAAATTGTCTTTTGCAGAATTAGAACAAAAAATATTAGATCTTGCAACTAAAGCTAGATCTGGTAAATTGGCTATGTCTGATTTTCAAAATGGAAGTTTTTCTATTACTAATGGTGGTATATATGGCTCTCTTTTATCTACTCCGATAATTAATCCTCCTCAAACGGCTATACTTGGTATGCATAATATTCAAAAAAGACCTGTGGTGATTGATAATAAGATAGAAATAAGACCTATGATGTATGTCGCTCTTTCTTATGATCATAGAATTATTGATGGAAAAGATGCAGTAGGTTTTTTAGTAAAAATTAAAAATTTAATTGAAAATCCTGAAAAACTTTTATTGAACTTATAAAATAGTTTTTATATTAGCTTTTTGATAATTTAACAAAAATACATGTTAGGTTATAAGATTTTACTTTTATTGATTAGAAGCAAAGACCGGAAATGTTTATTAAAAGATTTTTTTCTAACATTCAATTCTAGTTCATATTTCAAAGATGTAGAGATGTACTAATATATAGAAAGCAAATAAGAAAGAAAAAATTTATATGTATAAAATGTTGATATAAAGAAGATGCTAGTGTAAATGTAGCAAAAAATATATTAGTTATCGATGAGGTGGCGGTTGTAAATTTCATTATTTATACAAGAAAAAGCTGCTTTGGAGAGGTTTATTTTATTTTTGAATATATATTTTTAATATGTTAATAGGAGATCCGCTACAGTTTACAACAACATATCTCAGACTTTACAAAATTCTATTTTTAAATTTTAGCTTGATCGAAGAAAATTTTTAATTTTACTAGAGACTTCTTTTAATTATGTTATGTAAAAATATTGCGATATTTGGAGAATATTTGATTAATAAATGCACAGAATCTTTTTCTCCATTAAATTCGATTATTAATTAGTATCTGATTTTTTGCCTATCATTAGTGAAAATAATATTTTAAGCTCAATACCGATTAGTAAACATAGTTCTTCTATATTTAGTTACAAAAACTAAATGAATATGTAGTTTATTAAAGAAGCATTTTCATATTTTAATGTGAGAGAATATAAATATTTTATGAAAATCTCTAATTCATAGATAATTCTAGATGTTTTTTTGCGTAATTTTATTGTTTTTTAAGCAAGCTTGGAGTTATCATTTTACTTGTTGCAATTGATGATTATACAAAAAATATATGTTAGATTTAATTTGTTACAATTTTGATTGATTATTCAAGATAGTAGCTTATTTTGCAATATTGCAATTAAAGTAGAAAATTTCTATTCAATTTATATAACAGACAATAAATAATGAAAAAAATAAAAATTGGATCTTTAGAGCTATCTAATAATATTATCTTAGCTCCTATGTCTGGAATAACTGATTTTCCTTATCGTCAATTAGTGAAAAAATGTGGAGGAGTAGGGCTTGTAGTTTCTGAAATGATAGCCAGTAGAGCTATGATCAATAATGCTCTTGATGCTATAAGGCGTTCTAAGATAGATTCGCATGATAAATTTTCTTCAATACAGCTTGCTGGTTGTGAAGCTGAAGTTATAGCGTTGGCAGCTAAAATGAATGAAGATATGGGAGCTAGTATTATAGATTTAAATTTTGGTTGTCCTGCTAAAAAAGTAGTTAATGGATATTCTGGTTCTGCATTAATGAAAGATGAAAAACTTGCTCAAAAAATATTTGAACTTACGGTTAGATCAGTTAAAATACCTGTAACTGTTAAAATGAGACTTGGATGGGATGAAAATAATAAAAATGCATTAAAATTATCAAAAATAGCAGAAAATTCTGGTATTCAAATGATAACTATACATGCAAGAACTAGGTCTCAATTCTTTAGTGGTAATGTTGATTGGAGTTTTGTGTCTGATATAAAAAAATCTGTTAAAATACCTGTTATCATTAATGGAGATATTAAGAGTTTTGTAACAGCAAAACAAGCTTTAGAGTTATCTTGTGCTGATGGAATAATGGTTGGTAGAGGATGTTATGGTAAACCATGGCTTTTTAAGCAATTGTCTGATTTTTTGAATCATGGTATTGAAAATTCGCCTCCAAACAAAGAAAAACAAATGCAGATTATTCTAGAACATTATGACCATATGATTGAGTATTATGGAGTAGAATCCGGTTTGAAAATAGCAAGAAAACATCTTGGATGGTATAGCAATGGAATCAAAAATTCTAGTCATTTTAGAGCTAAAATCAATCAATCCAATTCTTCTGAAGATGTTAAGTATTATGTGCAAGATTTGTTTGCTGGATAATAATTTTTTATCTCAATTTTATTAGTCATAATCTAAAGTCAAATTTTCAGATACTAATTAATCAAGAATTAATTATGAAATTATAGCTATATCAAAAAAATTTGAAAAAAAGAGGTATTTTATTTAAAAAAGTAAAAAAATCTGAAAAATTATCCTTAAATTAATATTAAGATTAAGCTATATATTTTCAGTGCTAAGTAACATTTATTACGTAAATTTTTTCAATATAAAAACTTTACATGAGTATTGAGTTATAGTGAAAATGAAAATTGAAGTAGGAAAAATTTAGTCTTACAATTTTTTCTCATAAATTAAAAGAATGATCTTAAAGTAGATTTTTATCAATAAAAATTTTATTTTAATGATATGATCTATTAGAAAATTCCATAAGATTGAATTTTTACCTTTTTAGAGAATTAAAAATATTTATCTCAAAGAGAGAATATATATAAAAAGATGAGGGATAAAAATTATTCTTGTTTCTGTGAGAAATTATTTATTGCTCATATGCCACTTATTTTTAGAAAATATACATTAATTTATATCAAAGTTTCTTTATTCTGGATATTTGTTTGATTAATTTTTATAAATTTAATCAAACATCTAATTTATTTTTTATGTGAAATATGGTTTTTGTTAGGATAAAAAATCTTTTTATAAAAATTTATGAATATTTAGTGAATTTTCCTAAATATTTTATTAACTTTGTTAGAAATTTTTTGTTTTTTTTGTATAAAGCCAAAATAAAACTCAATAATTTTCTCAAGACTAATATTTTTTTAGGCATATATCATTTAAAAAATGGCAATATAAAAGATGCTATATTAAGATTCAAAATTATTGATATGTTTTTCTCTAAAGGAAATAAAGAAGCTAATTACTGGTTGACATGGAGCTATTTACTCTTATTTGATGATCAAAAGATAGAAAAAAGTAAAAATGCTGCTTATATTTCACAAAATACAGATTTAATAGAATTTTTTGATCATCATTTAAAGATGGATGCCATTTCAGAAGCAATCCTCAAACAATATAGGAATTTAACTAGCAGATATTATCATAATTCTATTTTGTATAAAAATGTTATAGAAGAATTTTTTTTAACAAATTTTTTTGATTTTATATTTGAATATTTTGTAGATAGAAATATTGATGAAAAAGATTTAAATAAGAATGCTCCTAAGTTGGTACAAGGAAAAATTTTACCTATATTAGAAATTTTTAATGGAAATGGATTTCTTGGAAAAAAAATCAAAGAAAAATTTTCAGATCAGGTAATTCTTGATGGAATGGAACTATCTTCTCAAATGCATAATATTAGTTCATTATTAGAAATATATAATAATAACTATTTATTTGCTTCTTTTAAAGATTTTTTTCAGAAGAAAAACAGTCAATATGAAATAATTTTTTCATCACAAATATTTGGTGTTTTTAGAGAATTAGATAATATATTTTTTTTTATTAAAGCTTCTTTAAAAAAGAATGGTTATTTTATTTTTCTTGTTCATTTGTTTCAAGATGAAAGTCAAAAATCTAAATTTGATATTTCTAAATTTCAATTTTCTTATCAAGAGTCATATATAAAAGAATTAATTGTTAAATATCAGTTAAAAACTATTATTCAATGTAATTATAAAAAAGATAAAAAAGAAAAATTTTCTTATTTTTCTATGTTTATTTTGCAAAATATTTCTTAAAAAGATATAATCTAGTCTTAATGGAAATTATATAAAGGTTATTATTCGTTGACAGGGATAAAATTTTTAGTAGCTTTTTGTTTTTTGATATTTCCCTTTATATCTCTAGGAAAAGATAGTAATGAGTCAGAGAAAGAAAAACAAAATACTTTCTTTGAGGAATATTTCTCTTCTTCTAAAGAAAAATATAATCAAATCACAGAGCAGGGATTATTAAAATGGAATTACTCTATGTTTCTTTTTAATATGTTTTTCGATAAAAAAATTTTTTTACCTGCAAGTTTTATATATGAGGTTAGTGCTTCTTCATATTTTAAAGAAAGATTAAATGATTTTTTAGATAATATTAATACTCCTTATTTTTTTGTTAATAATATAGCTCAAAAAAAAATTGAAGCTAGCCTTTGTAGCTTTTGGAGATTTGCTATTAATAGTACTTTGGGTATCTTTGGTATTTTTGATGTGGCATCTTTATTTGATATTAAACCTCAACCTCAAACTTTTGGAGATACTCTAGAATTTTATGGGTACCCTAAAGGAGAATATATTATTTTACCTTTAATAGGAGGGGTCTATAGTAGAGATATATTTTCTGTTATTGGTCATATTTTTTTTAATCCTTTGAAAATTTATCTTTCTAATTATTTGATATTTAATTCTTTGGACTTGTTAAGATTAAAACATCAAAATCTTTTTGCTCTTCATTATTTGTATAAATATTCTTTAACACCATTTTATCAATATCAAAATACTGTTATCTTAGGCAAAAAATAGCTATAATATTATTAATATTTATAATTTAATTTTATAATTTTAATAAATTAATTATATATTTGAAATGTGATTTTGTTTATCATTTTTAAGAAAAATTTTTATGAATTTTTGTATAAAATCTGATTATACACCAAGTGGTGATCAGCCCTCTGCTATATCTTGTATAGTAGATTCTTTAAGTAAAAATAACAAATCTCAATTAATTAGGGGAGTTACTGGATCTGGTAAAACTTTTACTATGGCAAATATTATTTCAACAGTGAATAGACCATCTTTAATTATGGTTCATAATAAAACATTAGCTTCTCAAATTTATTATGAAATTAAAGAAATTTTGCCTGATAATGCAGTTGAGTATTTTGTTTCATATTATGATTATTATCAACCAGAGGCGTATATTGCAAAAACTGATACATATATTGAAAAAGATGCTCTAATTAATGAACAAATTGATTTAATGAGGCATTCTGCTACAAGGTCTTTACTTGAACGCAGGGATGTTGTTGTTGTTTCATCTGTGTCTTGTATTTATGGATTAGGATCCCCTGACATTTATTATGATATGGTTTTTAATTTGAAAGTTGGAGATAATTTTCGTAGAAAAGATTTATTTGCTAAACTTATAGAGCTTCAGTATAAAAGGAATGATTTTGCTTTTGAGAGGGGATGCTTTAGAGTGAGGGGTAATAATGTTGATATATTTCCTTCTCATTATTCTCTAAGAGCTTGGAGAATAGAGTTTTTTGATAATCATATAGAAAATATTTTTGAATTTGATCCTTTAACAGGAGAAAAATTTTCAAAATTGCATACTGCGGTTATTTATGCTAATTCTCATTTTGTTATGCCGAAATCTATCATTGATCAAGCAATTGAAAATATTCAATTGGAATTAGATGAATATGTTGCTTATTTAGATAAAAATAATAAATTCTTAGAAAAAGATAGATTGTTACAGAGAGTAAATTATGATATAGAAATGATTAAAACAACTGGTAGCTGTAAAGGAATAGAAAATTATTCTAGATTTTTTAATGGTAAAAAACCAGGAGAACCTCCTCCTACTCTTTTTTCATATATGCCTAGTGATTCTTTATTATTTGTAGATGAATCTCATGTATTAATACCTCAAATTAGAGCTATGTATAATGGAGATAGATCTAGAAAAGAATCTCTTGTTGAAAATGGATTTAGATTGCCTGCTGCACTTGATAATAGGCCATTGAAATTTGAAGAATGGCTCGAACAGAGAGGCCAAACTATATTTGTTTCTGCTACTCCAGGAGAATTTGAAATTAATGAGTCTAAATCTCATATTGCTGAACTAATAGTAAGACCTACAGGATTACTTGAACCAAAATCTGTTATTAAACCATCTATAAATCAAATAGAGGATTTATTAGATGAGTTAAAGCAAGTTATAGCAAAAGGAGATAGAGCTTTAGTTACAACTTTAACAAAAAAAAATGCTGAAGATGTAACTAATTTTTTACAAAATTTAGATTACAAAGTGCAATATTTGCATTCTGCAGTCAAAACTTTGGAGCGTACTCAAATTATAAAAGATTTGAGAGAGGGATCTATAGATATTATTGTTGGGGTTAATTTATTAAGAGAGGGATTAGATATTCCTGAATGTAGTTTGGTTGCTATTCTAGATGCTGATAAGGAGGGTTTTTTAAGATCTGAAGTTTCTTTAATTCAAACTATAGGAAGGGCTGCTAGAAATGTTAATGGAAGGGTAATATTATATGCTGATAGAATTACTAATTCTATCAGCAAAGCTCTTGAAATTACAAATTATAGAAGAAAGATACAGGAAAAATATAATTTGAAACATAATATTACTCCTCAAACAATCAAGAGTAGAATATTGCTTCTTGAAGATTTAGATAAAACTCAATTAATTGCTAAAAATACAAAAATTAACTTTGAATTGAATAATGTTGCAGATATTAAGAAATATGTTGTTAAATTGCAAAAACAAATGAAAAAACATGCAGATAGTTTAAATTTTGAAAAAGCTGTTAAAGTAAGAGATGAAATTGTTCATTTGCAACAATATTTGCTAGATTTGAGTTAATATTGTTTATCTAATTATTTATATTATTATGAATCTTTTATATTAGCAAAAATGCAGTTTTACTACATATTGATTTACCCATAAAATTTTGATATAAAGGGTTTTACTGATACAAATTTAATAAGAAGTATAAGAATTACTTCATTTAATCTTAAAAATTAGAAAATATATTGTTTTATATATTTTTATTAATATAGTATTTTAGTAATTTTGGGGGCGTGGCTTAGTTTGGTTAAAGCGTCTGCCTGTCACGCAGAAGATCGCGGGTTCGAGCCCCGTCGTCCCCGCCAATTTTTATAAATTTATGGAAAATCATTGTAATGAATTGATTATCAAAACTTTACCTCATGCTCAAAATATAGAAATGCCTAGTTATGCAACTTTTGGAAGCGCTTGTATGGATATAAGAGCTGCTTTGAAAGAAGATTTTCTTTTGAAAGCTGGAGAACGTTTCCTTTGTCCTACTGGTTTGGTTTTTGTAATAAAAGAAGGTTTTGAAGTTCAAATTAGACCAAGATCTGGCATGGCTTTAAAGCATGGAATAACGGTTTTAAATTCTCCTGGAACTATAGATTCCGATTATAGAGGAGAAGTGCATATTATGTTAATTAATTTAAGCAAATTAGACTTTATAATTACACCTTCGATGAGAGTGGCCCAGTTTCTACTTGCTAAATGCGAAAAATTTCAATTAAAATTAAGTAATGATATTAGTGATACTAATAGAGGGGCTGGAGGATTTGGTTCTACAGGGTATTGAAAATTACAAATATATATTATTTCTGTTAATTCAAAGCGATTTATTATTAATTATATAGTAAAATTTTTAGTATTTATAAATAATATACATGATATTTAAATTTTATTTATTCATCTAAAATTTTGTTGTTAAAATTTTTCTAGAAATCAATTGACATTTTTTTCTTAAATGTTTAAGATCTCCTACGAGCGCTTGTGCGGATAGTAATAATGTTCTTATGTTTTTTATTATTCAAATATTAAATATTGCTCCTATCAAAAAATTAGAATTTTACTATTTTTAGATTCTTTAAATTGATTCTGAAAATGATTGATATCTAATTAGTAATTATTTTATTGATTATTTTTTTATTTTGTAATTTGTTATGGCTAAACAAAAATTTGAAAGAAAAAAGCCTCATTGTAATATAGGCACTATAGGTCATGTAGATCATGGTAAAACATCGTTAACAGCTGCAATTACTAATGTTCTTGCTAAATCTGGAGGGGCTCAAATAAAAAAATATGATGAAATAGATAGTGCTCCAGAAGAAAAGGCTAGAGGAATCACAATTTCTACAGCTCATGTGCAATATGAAACTGAAAATAGACATTATGCCCATGTAGATTGTCCTGGACATGCTGATTATATTAAAAATATGATAACTGGTGCTGCTCAAATGGATGGTGCTATTCTTGTTGTTTCAGCTTCTGATGGTCCTATGCCTCAAACTAGGGAACATATTTTACTTGCTAAACAAGTTGGAGTTCCTGCTATTGTTGTTTTTCTAAATAAAGTAGATCAAGTTGACGATCCAGAATTATTAGAGATAGTAGAAATGGAAATTCGTGAACTTCTTTCTAAATATGAATTTCCAGGAGATGATATACCGATTATAAAAGGGTCTGCTCTTAATGTCTTAGAAGGTAAAGGAGATGAGCCTATTCATGAGCTTATGAAGTCTGTTGATGAATATATTCCTCAACCTAAAAGGGATGAAGATAAATCTTTTATTATGCCAGTTGAAGATGTGTTTTCTATTTCTGGAAGAGGTACTGTTGTTACTGGTAGAATCGAAAGAGGAAAGGTAAAATTAGGGGAAGAAATAGAAATAGTTGGACTTAAAGATACTATTAAAACTACTTGTACTGGAATTGAAATGTTTAGAAAACTTCTAGATGAAGGAAGAGCTGGTGATAATGCTGGGCTTTTGCTTAGAGGTATAAAAAGAGAAGATGTAATTAGAGGACAAGTTTTGGCTAAGCCAGGTAGCATAACACCTCATACTGAATTTGAAGCAGAAATATATGTTTTGTTAAAAGAGGAGGGGGGAAGACATACAGCTTTCTTTACTAATTACAGGCCTCAATTTTATTTTCGTACAACTGACGTTACTGGTGAAATTTCACTTCCTGAAGACATTAAAATGGTTTTGCCTGGAGATAATACTAAAATTTTTGTAAAATTAATTTCTCCTATAGCTATGGAAGAGGGTTTACGGTTTGCTGTGAGAGAGGGTGGAAGAACTGTTGGTGCTGGTATAGTATCTAAAATTATTAAATAAAATAGAGTTATAAAATTTTGATATTTATTATGGTGTTATATGCTTTCTTTGCTTAATTTAATCAATATTATATTCAGGACAAATTTATAGAATGGCTCATAATCAGAGAATAAAGATAAAATTAAAATCTTTTGATCATAGATCTTTAGAAAGGGCAACTAGAGATATAGTATTTGCAGTTAAGAGAACGGGTGTTAGTTTTAGTGGTCCTATCCCTTTGCCAAGAAATATTGAGAGATTTACTGTTAACAGATCTCCTCATGTGAATAAAAAATCTAGAGAGCAATTTGAGATTAGAACCCAATATAGATTAATTATAATTAACTATCCTACCTCTCAAACCGTTGAAGAATTAAAAAAAATAGATTTATCTGCTGGGGTTGATGTTGAAATTCAACTTGTGGGTTCATAATTTTAATAAAAAATATTATTTTGTTTTGGTTTTATGAAAATTCGTTCTGGTGTTGTTGCTAAAAAAATAGGAATGACTTCTTATCTTAATGATTCTACTAATATGATAGGGGTAACTTTTTTGAAAATTGAAGATTGTGTTGTTGTGGATATAAAATCTTGTCCAAACCATCTTGGTTTTTCTAAAATTTTTATTGGATACTCTAAAAAAAAGAATAATAAAAAAAGTAAAAAACCTCTAGAAGGTTTTTTTAAAAAGTCGAATATAGAGTTTAGAAATAAATTAAAAGAATTTAAGGCTTCAGAAGATTCTTTGCCCAAATTGGGAGATAGTTTAAAATGTGAGTATTTTTTAGATGGTCAATTTGTAGATGTAAGGTCTAAATCTATAGGAAAGGGATTTGCTGGTGGTATGAAAAGACATAATTTTAAAGGTTTAGAAGCAACTCATGGAGTTTCTGTTTCTCATAGGTCACATGGTTCTACTGGAGGGTGTCAAGATCCTGGACGTGTTTTTAAGAATAAAAAAATGGCTGGACATTTAGGCAATAAATTTGTTACTGTACAAAATTTACAGGTTATAGGAAAAAGAGAAAAGGAAAATATCTTAATTCTAAAGGGAAGTGTTCCTGGGCCTAAAGGAGGATATGTTTATTTAACCGATGCTATTAAGAAAAACTTTTAATAGCTTTTGATATTAGTGTAATTATTGATTTTGTTATTTATATTTAAAGAAGGGCTATATATAAAATATATAGGATTATATGAAAATTGATTTGTTAAATCTTGAATTTAATAAAATAGATGAATTATCTGTTTCGCAAAATTTATTTGGAATAAAGCCAAAATTTGAATTAATTAAACGTTATTTAGATTGGCAGACAAATTTGAACATGACTGGTAATCATAAAGTGAAAACTTCTTCTGAGGTTTCTGGTAGTACTAAAAAGCCTTTTAGGCAAAAAGGAACTGGAAATGCTCGACAAGGTAATTCTAGATCTCCTGTTTTAAGAGGAGGAGGAGTCTCTCATGGACCAGTGGTAAGATCTCATGCTACTAATTTGCCTAAAAAAATTAAAAAATTAGCTATTCAAATGCTAATTTCAAATAAATATATTCAAGATAAGATAAAAATTTTTAAAAATTATGATTTTGAGTCTTATAAAACTTCTAAAATTAGACAATTTTTGCAAAATTATTCTAACTCTTCTATATGTTTTGTTTATGACGATAAAATGAAGAATAAAAATTTGATTTTATCTTGTAGATCTTTAAAAAATGTTAAAACTTTATCTTATTTTGGAATGAATATTTTAGATATTTTAAAACATGAGTATATATTTTTTTCAGAATCTTCTTTTAATTTTTTTTGTGTTCGTTTTACTAGTAATTATAATTATTAAGTGATATGTTAGATTATAAAAAATATGATTTAGTAATTTCTCCAATTATTACAGAAAAATATACCATATTGAATCAATATGGTACTTATATTTTTAAAGTAATGAATTATGCGACGAAAAAATTATTAAAAGATTCTGTTGAATATATATTTGCAGTAAAGGTTAAAAAAATACGAATTGTAAATGTAAAAGGTAAAAAAAGAATATTTAAGGGTACAAAAGGTTTTACAAAAGGTTTCAAAAAGGCTTTTGTTACTTTAGAAGGAGGTAATATAATAGATTTTTCTAATTATGGAGTTAAATAGATGTTTCTGAAAAAATATAAACCAAATACTTCTGCTCAAAGAGATACAATTTTGGTTTCCAAATCTTCTTTGTGGAAAGGTAGGCCACTAAAAGTTCTAAGTAAAGGGTTGAATAAATCAGCTGGTAGGAATAATTTTGGTAGAATTACTTCTTGGCATAAAGGTGGAGGGCATAAAAATTTATATCGTATTATAGACTTTAAAAGAGATAAATGTGATATTGAAGCTAGGGTAAAGAGATTAGAATATGATCCTAATAGAACTTCTTTTATTGCTCTTATTACATACGAAGATGGTGTTTCTTCTTATATTTTAGCTCCAAATGATTTAAAGATTAATGATAAGGTTATTTCTGGTGATCGTGCTGAAATTGCTGTTGGAAATTCCTTAAAACTTGCCAATATACCTGTAGGTACCAATATACATAATATTGAATTAAGGCCTGGTAAAGGTGGACAATTAGTACGTTCTGCAGGAACTTTTGCTAGTATTGTTGGAAAATCTGGAGGATATGCCCAAATAAAATTTGGTTCTGGTGAGGTTAGGTTAGTTTTGTTAAAATGTCGCGCTACTATAGGCGTTGTTTCTAATGCTGATAAGAAAAATATTAAACTTGGCAAAGCTGGTAGAAATAGATGGTTAGGTGTTAGGCCGACTGTTAGAGGAGTTGCTATGAACCCTGTGGATCATCCTCATGGTGGTGGAGAAGGTAAAACTTCTGGTGGAAGACATCCAGTTACTCCTTGGGGAAAATCAACAAAAGGTAAAAAAACTAGGAAAAAAAAATCTACTAGCAAATTTATATTATCTAAAAGAAAATAAATAATTTATGACTAGATCTGTTTGGAAAGGTCCTTTTGTTGAAGGATATTTATTGAAAAAAGTAAGATTCTTATTGGAGTCTGGTAAAAAAGAACCTATTAAAACATGGTCTAGAAGGTCTACCATTTTGCCAGATTTTGTAGGTTTTACTTTTTTAGTGCATAATGGAAAAAATTTTATACCTGTTTTGATCAACGAAGATATGGTTGGTCATAAATTAGGGGAATTTTCTTTGACTCGTACTTTTAAGGGGCATTCAGGGGACAAAGTAGTAAAAAGGAAATAGTAGATAAATTAAAATAATCAGAATAAATTTTAAATAATTGTGATGAACGAAAAATTAGTAAAAGCTTCTATAAAGTCTTTGAGGGGTAGTCCTAGAAAATTAAATTTGGTAGCTTCTTTGATCCGTAAAATGACTGTAGAAAATGCTTTAGTTCAATTATCTTTTTCTTCGAAAAGAATAGCTTTAGATGTTAAAAAATGCTTACAATCTTGTATATCGAATGCTGAAAATAATTTTGGTCTAGATACAGATAAACTAAAAATCAAGTATATCACTGTTGGAAAAGTTTTTGTAATGAAAAGGGTTATGCCAAAAGCAAAAGGAAGAAGAGCTATAATAAAAAAGCCTTTTAGTCGGCTTGATATAGTATTATCTACAATTGAATGATAACTTATTTGATAAGTTTATGAATTTATGTTAATTTTTGAAAAATGGTTTTATGGGACAAAAGGTTAATCCAAAATGTTTTCGTATATCTCCTAATCTCTATAAGGGATGGAGCTCTGTTTTATATGCTAAAAAGGGAGATTATAGTAAAAAACTATTAGAAGATATAAAAATTAGAAATATTCTTAAAAAGGATTATTCTGCAGCTCAGATAAGTGATGTTGTTATTTTAAGAACAAGTTCTAATATTACTTTAAATATTTTTGTAAAAAAACCTGGTATTATAATAGGAAAAAGTGGTGCTGATATAGAAAAATTAAAGAAAGCATTACAACATTTCTTATCAGAAGAAATATTTATAAATATTAAAGAAGTTAAAAAAATTTTTTTAGATGCTGAATTGGTAGCTCAAAATATTTGTACACAAATAGAAAATAGAATTTCTTTTAAAAAAGCTATGAAGACTTCTATGCAAAATTCTATGAAACAAGGGAGTTTAGGCATTAGAGTATTATGTGCTGGAAGATTGGGGGGGGCTGAAATTGCTCGTGCTGAATGGTACAAAGAGGGGAGTATTCCTCTTCATAGTTTAAGAGTTGATATAGATTATGCTTCATGTCAGGCATTAACTACTTATGGATTAATAGGTGTTAAGGTTTGGATTAATAGAGGAAATTTTACAAAAATTTAAGTTTTTTGTAAAATTTTCTTGAAAATATTTTTTCAGTAAATATAATTTTGTTTTTTAAAATTTTTTAGATTATTTTATGCTTATTCCTGCTAAATCGAAATTTAGAAAAGCTCATAAAGGGAGAATTTCTACAATTTCTAAATCTGGTTATAGTTTGAGTTTTGGAAATTTTGGTCTTAAAGCCCTAGGACAGGCTAGAGTAACATCTAAACAAATAGAGTCTGCTAGAAAGGCTGCTATTAGAAAAATGAAAAGACAAGGAAAGTTTTGGATAAAAATTTTTCCTAATTTGCCTGTATCTCAAAAGCCTAATGAAGTTCGTATGGGAAAGGGAAAAGGGAATATTGAATATTATGCATTTAGAGTAGCTCCTGGTAGAATAATTTTTGAAGTTGATGGAGTTATAGATAAAATTGCAATAGAAGCTTTAGAATTAGCTAAATCTAAGTTAGGAGTAAAAACAAAAATAATAAAAAGATATGCTTAAAAATCATTTTAAACCTTTTAAAAAGGCTTTTTTAGTAGAAAAAGATTTAAAAACATTATTTTCTTTTTTATTAGAATTAAAGAAAGCAATTTTTGAATTAAGATTTAGTAAAAAAATTGCCTCTGTTAAAAATACTAGTAATATTTCTAAAATAAAAAAAAATGTTGCTAGGATCAAAACTGAAATATTTTCAAGAGAGAAGAGGATTAAAAATTAATGGCAATACAAAAATTATTAGGTAAAGTAGTAAAAATTAGTTCTAGTAAAACAATTGCTGTTGAAGTGGAAAGGGTCTTTAGTCATGAGATATACAGAAAAATTTTGAGAAAAAAAAGTAAGTATTTGGTACATGATGCAGAAAATATTGCTAAATTAGGTGATTCTGTTTATATAGTTGCATCTAGACCTATTTCTAAATTAAAAAAATGGTCTTTATTAAAGATTTTGTAAATTAAAAACAATATTTGGTTTTTTTATGATTCAAATGTCTACTGTTCTTAAAGTAGCTGATAATTCAGGTGCTAAGAGAGTTTATTGCATAAAAGTTTTAGGTGGGTCTAAGCGTATGATAGCTAATTTATGTGATATTATAGTTGTTTCCATAAAATCTGTTATAAGCGGGTCCAATTTTAAAAAGGGAGACGTGTGTAAGGCTTTGATTGTTAGAAGTAAATTTGGAATTAGGCGTACAGATGGTAGTAAAATATCTTTTGATGAAAATTCTGTAATTTTGATTAATAATCAACTTGAACCCGCTGGTACTAGAATTTTTGGTCCTGTTCCTATGGAACTTAGAAATAAAGGTTTTAATAAAGTGATTTCTCTCGCTGAGGAGGTTTTATAGATATGCAAAAATTAAAAAAAGGTGATTCTGTTATAGTGCTTGCTGGTAAAGATAGAGGGAAAACTGGAAAAATTTTGAATATTTTACCTAAACAGCAAAAAATATTAGTTTCAGGTGTAAATGTTATTGTGAAACATTTAAAACCTTCTAAAGAATCTGAGGGAAAGATTGTAAAGCAAGAATCTCCTTTACATATTTCTAATGTTAGTTATTATACAAAAGATAAAAATATTTCAAAAATAGGTTTTAGATTTGAAAATGAAAAAAAAGTTAGATTTTTAAAAAAAACAGGACAAGTGATTTAAGAGTAATAAGAGCATTATGTTAGTGAATTTTAAATCTCTTTATAGTTCTTCTATAAAAGAGGATTTGTTAAAAGAGTTACGATATAAGAATTTACATCAGATTCCTTTTTTAAAAAAAATTACCATTAATATGGGAATTGGAAATGAAGTAATAGCAAATTCTAAAGCTATAGATTCTGTTATGAGAGATTTAGCTTTGATTTCTGGTCAAAAACCTGCTTATTCTGTTGCTAAAAAATCCGTTTCTAATTTTAAATTAAGAAAGGGAATGCGAGTTGGTTGCAAAGTTACTTTAAGAAAAAATAGAATGTATGATTTTCTTGAAAGACTTGTGATGACTGCGTTGCCTCGAGTAAGAGATTTTAGAGGATTTTCGAAAAAAAGCTTTGATGGAAATGGTAATTTTTCTTTTGGTATAAAAGAATATATAGTTTTTCCTGAAATTGACTATGATAAGGTTGATAAAGTTAGAGGAATGGATATAACGATTAGTACTTCAGCCTCTAATGATTTAGATGCTAAATTGCTTTTGTCTAAATTTTTTTTCCCTTTTCTTGATTAATAATTTTAATTTAATGTTGATATGGCAAAAGTTAGCTTAATAGAGAGAAATAAAAAAAGAAAAATGCTTTCTAAAAAGTTTTCTTCTTTAAGAGAGAGACTAAAAAAAGAAATTTATAAAAAAGATTTAGCTTTGGATGTAAGGTTAAAGTTAATTTTTAAACTTGCAGAACTTCCTAGAAATTCTTCACGAGTCAGAGTTAGAAATTTATGTGCAGTGACTGGACGGCCTAGAGGATTTTATAGAAAATTGGGTCTTTCTAGAAATATTTTTAGAGAATATGCAGCTCAAGGTATTTTGCCTGGTATTGTAAAGGCTAGTTGGTAATATGAGGATTGTAGAAAAAATATGTCTATGAGTGATAATATAGCTGATATGTTAACTAGAATTAGAAATGGCCAATCTGTATCATTATTGAGTGTCCATGTAGACTTTTCTAGATTAAAGTTAAAAATATTAGATATTTTATTGAAAGAGGGTTATATAAAGGATTATATGCATGATAAATCAAAAAATATTTTGAATATAAAGCTTAAATATACTAAAAATTCATCTCCTGTTATTAAAGAAATTTCAAGAGTATCAAAGCCGAGTAGAAGATTTTATACTTCTGTTAATAAAATACGTAATTTTTATAATGGTTTGGGAATACAAATTTTATCTACTTCTAAAGGTGTTTTGTCTCACAAGGATGCTAAAGCTTTAAATGTTGGAGGAGAAATTTTGTGTAAAGTATTTTAATATTGAAAAAGATTATTTTTTATGTCTAGAATTGGAAAAAATCCAATAATAATTCCTGAAAATGTAACAGTTTTGATTACTGGTGCTTGTCAAATTTGTGTAAAAGGTCCTTTAGGAGAGTTAACTAGGGTTTTTAATGATAAAGTTTCACTTTCTTGTGATGAAAAATTTGTGAAGGTTGTACCAAATTCTAAAGATACAAGTGCTATAGCAATGTGGGGCACTGCTAGAAGTATTATTAATTCTATGGTTTTAGGAGTCAGTGCAGGTTTTTCTACAGAAGTGGAAATTGTAGGTGTAGGTTTTAGAGGTAATTTAGAAGAAAATTTTATTAATTTATATTTAGGTAAAAGTCATAGTACTAAAATAGAAATTCCTTCGGATATTAAAATATCGTTTTTGAAGCCAAATTTGATTTCTGTGAATTCTTGCAATAAAGAATCTTTAGGGCGTTTTATATCTTTATTAAAATTACAAAGATTGCCAGAACCTTATAAAGGAAAAGGAATATTTATAAAAGGTGAGTATTTAGAACTTAAAAAAGCTAAAAAGGCTAAATAGGTAAAATAATTATGGATAAATATTTAAAATTTTTAAGAAGAAAAGTAAGAACTAGAGTTGCTTTAAAAAAATTTAATGATTCTAATCGTGCAAGATTATCAGTTTTTAAATCTGGAAAGCATATATATGCACAAATTGTAAATGTGAAAAATGGAGAAGTAGTTGTTTCTGCGTCCAGTTTGGATAAAACTGTAAAATTAAAAAATAATTCTAATTATAGTAATAAAAATTCTGCAGTGTTAGTTGGTAAATTATTAGCGGATAGGGCTGTTAAAAAAGATTTAACAACAGTAATGTTTGATAGGTCTGGTTATAAATATCATGGTGTTATAGCAGCTTTAGCAGATGAAGCAAGAAAATCTTTAAATTTTTAAAAATTGATTAATAAACAAAAATGAATGATTTGAAACACAATAAATCTAGTGATGCTTTTGTAGAGTTTTTAGCGGATGTAAGAAGAGTTACAAAAGTTGTAAAGGGAGGTAGAAATTTTTCCTTTTCTAGCTTTGTAATTGTAGGAGATAGAGGAGGCAAAGTTGGTTTTGGACATGGGAAAGCAAAAGAAGTTACGCATGCTAGAATGAAGGCTTCTAAAATTGCTAAAGCGAATCTTATTAATGTTGGTTTAAATAAAGGTACTATATATCATGATGTTATAGGTAAAAGTGGTGCTGCTAGAGTACTTTTAAAAAAGGCTAAGGCTGGTACTGGAATTATAGCTGGTGGTGTTATGAGACATATTTTTGTTTCTTTAGGAGTTGAAGATATAGTTGCTAAATCTTTAGGTTCTTCTAATAAAGCTGCAATGATACAGGCTACTTTTAATGCTTTAAAGTCTCTTTATTCTCCTAAAGAAATTGCTAATAAAAAGTGTTAAGCTGTTGAAATAATATAATAATATTTTATTAAAAAATTCTAAATATGAAACTAAATTCATTATCTAATTATCCTCAATCAAAGAAAAAAAGAAAAAGAGTTGGTAGAGGTATTTCTAGTGGAACTGGAAAGACTTGTGGAAGAGGACATAAAGGTCAAAAATCTCGCTCTGGTGTTAGTATAAAAACTGAAGGAGGACAAACTCCTTTTATAAAAAGAGTTCCTAAAAAAGGTTTTATATCTCACATCAATAGATATACAGCAATTAGTACAGATCAATTAATAACTTTGATAAAAGATAGTAAATTAGATATTAAAGATAAGATTGATATTGATGTTTTAAAAAAATTACGAATTTTACATAAAGGTGTTTATCAATTTAAAATTATAAAAGGAAAAAAAGAATTCCCTTATAAAGCGCATTTTGCAACTAATTATTATTCCAAAGCTGTTAAGGATCTTGTTTTAAAAGCTGGAGGTTCATTTTTATAAATATATAAATTGTACAGTTTGTGATGTCAAATAATGCTATTAAGGAATTAGGTAAAAAAATATTATTTACTTTATCTTTGCTTTTTTTATTTCGCTTAGGTTCTTTTATTCCGGTGCCTGGAATTGATGGTATAGAGCTTGATAAAATTTATCAAAAGAGTGAAGGAAGTGTTATAGGTGTTTTAAACATGCTTTCTGGAGGCTCTTTAGCTAGAATGTCTGTTTTTGCTTTGGCTATAATGCCTTATATTACAGCATCTATCATAGTGCAACTACTTAGTAGTCTATATACTCCTTTAATAGAAATGAAAAAGGAAGGTAGTTCTGGTAGAGCAAAATTAAGTCAAATTGCTAGATATCTTACTTTGTTGTTTGCGACTTTTCAAGCTTATGGGCTGTCTGTAGGGTTAGAATCTTTTGGTAATGCATATGGTGTGTCGCTTATAACTATAGATTTAAAAATTTTTAGATTTATATCCGTTCTTACGCTTGTTGTAGGTACGTTTATTTTAATGTGGATAGGAGAGCAAATTTCTACAAAAGGAATTGGTAATGGTACTTCTTTGATTATATTTGTAGGTATTGTAGTTGGTTTGCCTAAGGCGATTACAACGTTATTTGAACTTTCTCGTAATGCTGTGATGCCTCCTTATGTCTTGGTATTAGTTTTTTTAGGTGTTATTTTTTTAATAAGCTTTATAATTTTTTTTGAACGATCTCAGAAAAGGTTGCTTATTATTTATCCTAAAAGACAGGTAGGGAATAAATTATATGGTGGAGATTCTAATTATATGCCTTTGAAGATTAATACTGCAGGTGTTATACCCCCTATATTTGCAAGCTCTATATTATTATTTCCTTCTACTATAGCTGCTTTTAATCCTAATAGTTCTAGTAAAATATTATGGTTTTTTTCTAACTATTTATCTCATGGAAAACTGCTCTTTATTCTCTTATATATTGTATTTATAGTGTTTTTTTGTTTTTTTTATAGTAATATTGTATTTAATGTAGAAGAAGTAGCTCAAAATTTAAAAAAACAAAATGCTTATATTCCTGGAATTAGACCTGGAAAAAATACAGCAGATTATCTTTCTTCTGTGATTAGGAGACTTACTATCTTAGGGGGTGCTTATCTTTCCTTTGTTTGTGTGGTTCCAGAAATTTTAATGCATCAATATAGCTTTTCTTTTGCTCTTGGTGGTACTAGCTTTTTAATAGTGGTAAATGTTGTTATGGATAGCTTTGTGCAAATACAAACGAGTATGTTTAGTTCAAGATATGAAAACCTAGTAAAAAAGATGAAATTAAGAAAATAATGAATAAGAAGATAATAATTTTAATAGGTCCTCCTGGTTCTGGAAAAAGTACTCAAGCAAAATTTTTATCAAGAGATTTGTTGATACCTCACATATCTACTGGTAATCTTTTAAGAAATATTGTAGATTCAAAATCTGAAATTGATGTTCCCTATAAAGATTTGATTAAAGAATGTTTAGAAAAAGGAAAATTAATTCCAGATGATATAATAGCAAATATAGTTAATTTTGAATATAGTAAAGAAAATTGTAAAAAAGGTTTCATTTTAGATGGTTATCCTAGAAATTTAAAACAGATTGAAAATTGTTTCAATGTTTTTGATAAAAAACAGATTTATGTGTTGTTTTTTGAGGTAAGTTTTTTATATTTAAAAACAAGAGTTTTGTGTCGATATTATTGTACTAATTGTGGTTTTATTTATAATAGTAATTTTAATAATCCACTTGTTAAAGGTATATGTGATGTTTGTAGAGGAAAAAATTTTTCTTCTAGAAAGGATGATACTGAGACTATTTTGAAAAAGAGATTTGATGAATATGTAAAGGTTTCGAAAGAATTGATTAATTTTTGTATGAAGAAGGTAAAATATCTTACATTAAATGTAGAAACAAATGCCGATGAATTATATAAAGAATTATATAATTTTATAAATAAGAAATTTTAAAATGTTATTTAGTAATAATTATGATGAAATTTTTTTGTGTTTTATTTAAAAATAATTTGAGGTTCTTAATGTGGCTAGAATTGCTGGTATAAATATTCCTATTAATAAAAGGCTTGTAGTGGGGTTGACTTATATTTTTGGTATAGGTTCCAGTTTTGCACATTCTATATGTAATGGAGTTGGAATATCCAAAGATAAAAAAATTAAAAATTTGAACGATGAAGAATTAACTTCTTTAAGAAATTTTATTTCTCAATCTTTTAAAATTGAAGGTGATTTGCGTAGAGAGATACAGTTAAATATAAAAAGAAAAAGAGATTTAAGATCTTATCAGGGAATGGCTCATATAAGAGGACTTCCAGTTAGAGGACAAAATACTAAATCTAATGCTAAAACAGCAAAAAAAAGAAGAAGAAAATAAAAAAATAAATCTTGAATTTACATATAAATATGAATTTAAAAAAAAAAAACGATATAGTAAAAAAAAAGAGAGCTAATATTTCTCTTGGTGTAGTACATATCCATGCTACTTTTAATAATACAATAGTAACTTTTTCTGATGTACATGGTAACGTATTAGCAAATGCGAGTGCGGGTTCTTATGGTTTCAAAGGTCCCAAAAAAGCAACACCTTATGCAGCTCAACTTATTGTTGAAAAAGTTTCTCAAGAAGCTAAGCTTTTTGGAATGAAAACTGTTGCAATAAAGGTTAAGGGAGCTGGTTCTCAAAGAGAATCTGCTATGAGATCTGTTTTTAGTCAAAATTTTGTTGTTACTACTATCACAGATGTAACTGGTATAGCCCATAATGGAGTTAGGCCTCCTAAAAAAAGAAGAGTATAGGTAATTAAAGATGAATATAGAAAATCAAATAAGTCAAAATTGGAAATCATTAATAAAACCCCAAAAAATTTTGTATAAAAAAGGTCAAGAAATAGGAGAGGATTTTGATTTAGAACTTTCCTCTAATTCTGCTCAAATAATTATTGAACCTTTAGAAAGAGGTTTTGGTCATACGTTGGGTAATGCATTAAGACGTGTATTGCTTTCTTCTTTGCAAGGGGCTGCAATTACTGCTATAAAAATTGAAGGGATTTCTCATGAATTTTCTGTTAAAGAAGGTGTAAAGGAAAATATAGTAGATTTAATACTAAATCTCAAATCAATAATACTGAAAATGGTTGATTCAGAATTTGAAAATTTGAAATTAAATGTAAAAGGTCCTAAAATTGTTACTGCAGGACTCATTGAGTCTAACTCTAAGGTTACTATTTTAAATGAAGATTTATATATTTGCACTTTAGCAGAAGGTTATGAATTGAGAATGGATTTGTTTTGTGAAACAGGAAAAAGATATGTACCAGCTGCTGATCAAAAAGAAAATGATTTAGGATCTGGTATTATACGTATAGATTCCTTATTTAATCCTGTAAAAAAGGTTTCTTATGAAACTTCTAATGCAAGAGTAGGAGAAGTCACAGATTATGATAAATTAGTACTAAATGTTCAAACAAATGGATCCATTTCTCCAGAGAATGCTGTAGCTTTTGCAGCTAAAATTATGCAAGATCAGTTAAAATGCCTTATAACTTTTCAAGATGTAGAAGAAAAAATAGACACTAAAACTGAATTAGAGTATAATCCTGTATTGTTGAAAAAAATTGCTCATTTAGAGTTATCTGTTCGTTCTCAAAATTGTTTACAAAATGATAATATTGTATATATAGGAGATTTAGTTGTTAAGACTGAAGCTTATATGTTAAAGGCCCAAAATTTTGGAAGAAAGTCTTTAAATGAGATTAAAGCAATGCTTTCTAAATTTAATTTGAGTTTAGGAATGAATATTCCTAATTGGCCTCCTAAAAATGCAGAGGAATTAGCTAAAAAATATGAAGATCTGATATAATTTAGAAAAATAATTTATTAATAATTTATTTAATTTTTATAAAAAATTTTTTATGCGCCATAGATTAAGAAATGATAAATTGAACAGAACTTCTTCTCATAGAGATGCTATGCTATCTAATATGTCTGTTTCATTGATTAACCATGAAAGAATTAAGACTACTTTACCTAAGGCTAAAATGTTAAGGCCATATTTTGAAAAATTAGTAACAAAAGCAAAGACTTCTTCTCTTGTAACTATCAGATATTTGCTATCTAAAATTAAAAATAGGACTGCTGTTTTTAAACTTGTGTATGAATTAGCTGTTAGGAGTAAAGATCGTAAAGGTGGATATGTTCGTATTGTGAAAAGCTATAATAGATATGGAGACAATGCTCCAATAGCATATATTGCATTTGTTGATCAAAATAATAAAAATAGCAAATCTTTAAAAGTTATTTCAGAACCTTTAAAGTCAGATTTTAAAAAATCTCAGACAGATAATCAATCTTAATAAAAAATATATGACTACTATAAAATCTTTAATTCTAAAAAATAAAAAAAGAAGATTAATTAATAAAGTGAGAAATACTTCTATAAAAAATTTAGTAAAAAAATTTTTGTCTAAGATTAATCAAGAGGGTAGTAATTATGAAGAGCTAAAAATTAGCTTTCATAATCTTCAATCTAAAATTATGAAAGCCGTTTCAAAAGGAGTTTTTACTAAGAATTATGCAAGTCGAAAAGTTAGTTCATTGTGTAAAAAACTCAAAATATTAGAAAATAAGTTCGTTTCTAATGATAATTAGAATAGGAAAATTCAAATTATAAAAAAATAATAAAAATTCAAGATATTATTTAGAATTGAATACGAAAATATGATAGTATAGTTGGATAAAAAATTGTTCTATAAACAAAACTTTTAACCAATTTTATATATTCTCTTCTTAGAAATATCATTTTTTGTTGTAGAGGATTTTTAGTTTTTAGACTACATTTTTTTGCTAATTATTAGTGAAGCTATATTTTATAAAACTGTAAAAAAATAGAAAAATATTCTTTAGAATTAAAATCATAAATCTAGAAAAACTTAGGTAATTGGTAATTTAAATAAAAAATTTCTCTGTACATAACAATTTTTTTTGGAAATGTATTTTGTTTTTGTTAATTCTCATTGAGGCTGTTCTTTTATTCTATTACTTTGACTAAAAATACAAATTTGTTGCTGTTGACCATATAATTCCAATATTATAATATATTGCACAATTAAAATTGAATTTGTAAAAATGATATTTTAGGCATTTGTTTCAAAATTAACATATGTTTGAGTCCAATCCGCATCTGAAGCATCCTCTGGTGTATTTATAATTTTTTCTTCATATATACCAAATGCATCTATTAAACATAATTTATTAAGATTTTTGATATTATATTCTGTAAATTTTTTATTTTTTGCATTGCTTAATCTATATCCTTTTGTAAAAATTAACATTCTACCATTATGATTCCAGGCAGGACTTTCTGCAAGATATGCTGTTGCGATTATCCTTTCAGATTTAAAAATATCTTTATCTGATATATTCAAAATCCCTATTGTAAAACCTAGAGTCCTATGCATTTTAGTAAAAGCTATCCAATTTTTGTTAGACCATTTAGGTTCTGCGTAGCTTCCTTGATCTTGAGTAAGTTTAAATACTTTATTATCAGATCTTCTCATTATAAAGAGATCTCTTTTATTTGTTCTATTGGAATTAAAAATTATATATTTTCCACAAGGAGAATAACATGGAGAAGTGTTGATGTGGTCTCCAAATGTTAATTGTCTAAAAATTTCCGAATTAATATTATATTCATATATATGAGATTTTCCATTTTGTGCTATAGACATTATTATTTCTTTTCCATTAGGAGATATATTAGGAGCAAAAGAAATATTATTAAAATTTCCTATCATTTTAGAATTTTTGCTTTGTAAATCCATAATAAATACTCTAGGTATTTTATTTTCATATGCCATATATAATATTTTTTTTCCATCTGGAAAAAATCTTGGAGAAGATACAATTTTTTTACCGTTAGTAAGATATTCATGATTGTATCCATCATAATCCATTATTGCTAATTTTTTTATTCTATTTTTGTATTTTCCAGATTCAGAAACGTAAACTATTCTACTATTAAAATATCCTTCATAGCCTGTAGAATATTCATAAATTAAATCACTTATATAATGACTTATTTTACGAATATCTTTTTTATCTACTTTAAGATTCAATTTTTTTATTATAGGTTTTTTTAATATTACATCCCAAATTATGAAAGAAATATTTAAGATATTAAAAGTTTGTTTTAAACTTATGTTTAAAATTAAGTTTGTTTTAATTATTGTCCAGGAAGGAAAATGAGGAATATTTTCTACTCCATACTTATTCTCTATAAAGATTTGAGAATTAAGAATTTCAAATAAATTGCTATTTTGTAGATCATTAGATATTATATCAAACATTTCTTGCAAAAAAATTTTTTCTGCATGTTCCTTACTCTCATCTATATTAATTGCCAACTTTACTTTTGAAAAATTACTATTGTTAATTTTAATTCTTTCTGCAGAATATACATAGTTAAATTTAAGTGCTGATATAGAAAAGCAACATAAAAATAAAATTACAGATAAGAGTTTTTTCATATTTTTATTTTTTATTTTGATAAATTATTGAATTTTGATTTTATAAATTTTATTATTCATCATTAGGGTTAAATAGTAATTCTATATCTTTCCAAGAAGTGTAGTTTTTTTCATCTAATTCTGTGAAGGGACTAGATGTGAATATAGCCTTTATAGCACTTTCTACCAGTAAATTGCAAACATCTTGTTCAGCAGAGCATTTTAGATCTTTTACTTTTACATTTTTGATTGTTTTGTCTTTGGCTATTAAAATTTTGATAAGAATCTCGATTTGAATATTGTTTTTCTCTAAATTTACTTGATGAAACCAATTTTTTTCTATTTTATTTTTAATAATGGATTGTGTATCTAAAGAATTAATTGAAGAAATATTCTTCTTTTCTTGAGTTAATTTATTAGATAAATTTGTTTCTTCAAGGCTTCTTAAGGTTGATGATATAGGGTCATCAATGATTTTACTATTATTTTTACTAGTTTCTTTTATATTTTTTTCCGGGAGTTTTTTAGCTGTATTATTTTCTTTGTTTATTTTTTTTTGATTAGATGGTAGAGGTTTTTTGGAATTAGTGTTTTTATCATTTTTTTTAGTTATTTCTGAAGATTTTTTAGAGTTATTAATTAATTCACTTTTTGAATTTGAATTATTTTTTTTTGTTTCTTGTTTTGAGGACAGAATTTTTTTATTTACTTTTTTTTCACCTGTTTTTTCAAATTTAGGAGATTGTATTTTACTACTTTTTCCATTTATCATTTCTTCTTTTTTTTTACTATTTGATAAGGATATCTCGTTGCTATTAAGGTAATGTGCTGGAATGAAACTGATTTGTATATTTTTTTGAAGTTTTTTATTATTAAATTCAAGGCTTAAAATGGATATTATAATAACATGAAACAGAATGGATATTGTAAATGCAGCTAATCTATATTCTCTCATATCATTTTGTTATTCCTCTAATTCTGAAACAAGAGATAAGTTTGTTGCGCCCAATTTATATAATATTGATATAATTTCCATTATATTGCCGTAAGAAATTTTATGATCTCCTCTGATAAGGATTTTTAGTTCTGTGTTTTGTTTAAGAAGATGTTCTAGCTTTTGTTTAAGATTATGATGAGAAAATTCTGTCTCGTGCAAAAAAATTTTTCCTTCATTATTTATAGTTATTACTAAATGATCATTGGTATCTGATAATGTTTTAGTGTCTGCTTTAGGTAGATTTATATCTACTCCATTTATAAGCATAGGAGTTGTTAACATAAATATCACAAGAAGTACTAACATTACATCTACTATTGGTGTTACGTTTATTTGAGGAACTGTTTTTAAATAAAATCTTGATTTTTTCATATCTAGTTTTTATTATTTAGATAGTATTTTTGATATGATTAAATTTAGCTCTTCAATAAAATTTTCTGATTTATTTTCTATTTTTTCAAGCAAATTTATCAAATAATTATAAAATATGAGTGCTGGAATTGCTACAAAAAGACCTAAAGCTGTTACAAATAAAGCTTCTGCTATTCCAGGAGCGACTACACTTATATTCGCGCTTTTACTAGAGGCTATAGATTGAAAACTGTTAATAATGCCTATGATTGTTCCTAGTAATCCTACAAATGGAGAAATAGATGCTATAGTGCCTAAAATAGGAACATAATTTTGCAAATCATCTAGTATTTCTCTATATGATATCTGAGAAGATTTTTTTATGTTTTCTAATTTTTCTTGCTTAGAAATTTCTTGTTGTTCAGATTCAAATTCTCTTATTGAATATAAAAAAATTGTAGAAAGGGGATCTATATCACTTTTTTTTATAGATTTATGAATAGTTTTTAGATGTTTTTCGTGATTAAATTTTGCTTTAAAAGAACTCATTTGTTGATTTATTTTATATAATTTTAAAAATTTTACTATAAATAAAAACCAAGACCATATAGAAGCTAATAATAAAATTGTGATAATAAATTTTGTTACGAAATCAGTTGTATTCCATATAGTAAAAAGTGAAAAATTATTTTGTGTAATAGAAGGATTTGAAATTGACATTTTTTAATAATTTGGAAAGTTAATTATGATTAATTGATTTTTACTAAATATTCCAATTCATATTATTATGTTTTATGTAAGGACATTATACAATACACATGTTAAATTTTAATTTATTTTTATTTATTGTAAAGTCACGAAAATATTCTTTTACTTATGTTTTGTGTTTAAATAGAAATGTTTATTTTAGCAATCATGATAGATAATCATTATCTATTATCAAAATAATTCTTCATTATCAAAAATTTTTTTATATTCTATATTATTTTGATAAAGATCTTGGTGTGAACCCTTTCCAACGCATTGTCCATCTTTGATTACAAAAATGTTTTTAGATATATTTTTTAAATTTTTAATTCTATGATTAATAATAATTGTCATTTTATCTTTTCTTTTTTTTATTAAAAAATTTAAAATTTTTCTTTCTGATTTGAAATCTATTGAGCTTGTAGCCTCATCTAATATTAGTATTGGAGCATTTCTTATTATAGATCTTGTAATAGATATAATTTGCCTTTCTCCACCAGATAAATTATAGCCCTTATGTTCAACAAGAAAATCATATTTTTTTGGTAATTTTTTTACTATCTTTTCTAATAAAGTTTCTTTAGAGATATCTTGTATTTTTTCTAGATCGAAAATTTTACTAGAATACGTAATATTGTTAAATATACTATCATTTATTAGCATATTTTCTTGTGCAATAAAATCGATTTGAGACCTTAAATTTTTGAGATCTATTTGATTTTGATTTTGTCCATTTATTTTTATTTCTCCATTACTAGCTTCATAAAATCCTAAAAGTAAATTTATTATGGAACTTTTTCCACTACCAGATTTACCTACTATAAGATATATATCTTTTTTATTAAAATCTATATTTATATTTTTTAAAATTTTTTGAAAATTTATATTTAGAGATATATTTTTGAATTCTATTATAGGGGTAGCTAGATTTATTTTTGAATGATTCAATTGATTAGGAATATTATTTTTTTTTATGAATTCAAAAAGATTATTTATAGCTGTAAAAGCTATTTTTATATGAACATTCATAGAAATTAAAGTTTTAAAGGGCCTATATATTGAAGCGAATGCAGTATTAAACGCTACCACATCTCCAGGTGATAGAGATTTTTTGAGTATAAGTGCACTTCCTATTATTATTATCGTAATTGTTCCGATACCTGAAATAATTTCCATGATAGGAGAAACAGAAGATTCTAATTTAGAGGATTTTTCATATAAATTATTTAATTCATCTAAAGATTTACAAAAAATTTTATATTCATATTCTTCTTTTGAAGAAATTTTTATTAATTTTATTCTACTAAATACGTCATTAATTTTTTTTGTAAAAAAATTTAAACTATCTTGAATATTTAGGGTAACATTTTTTAATTCTTTATTAATTTGATAGCTTATGTAAAAAGATATTGGGAAAAATAATATGATTAATAAAGATAATTTAGCATTCATTTGGAACATTACGAATGTTACAAATATTACAGATATTGAATGTTTAATCCAATTTCCTAATATGATTGATAATGTGCTTCTTACTAATGAAATGTCATTGGTGAAATGTGAGAATATTTTTTCAGGATATGATTTTATATGGTCATTTTTTAGTACTGAATTGAACATATCCTTTTGAATTTGCATTAAAATTTTATTGGAGACATTTTTTACTAAAAATTGTTGAAAATATTCAGATATTGCTTTTAGAAAATGTAATGTAATAATCTTAGTTGCTAAAAATGTGATTATTTTTAATTCTGATGGATGTTTTATAGAATATATAGAGTCTATTGTAGGAGATATAAGTTTTATTATATTTGCAGAGCAATATGCTATCAAAATTACTAATATTATAGATATAGATATTTCTGTGATATATGGTGAGCTATATTTTAGCAAAAATCTTTTTTCTACTGCAAAAGAATTTTTTTTTTGTCTTTTAAAAATACTTGACATTTTTTTACGATATATACATACAAAGATAAATTTTTAAAGGTTACTAAAATTTGCTGATTTTTTATTTTACAAATTCACGTAAATTAATATACTAATATAACAATATCAAGAAATTTATTATATAAAAAATTAAGATTACATGGTAGCAGCAAGTATTCAAATACAATCGCAATATTTAAGAGATTTATCTTTTGAGTTAGTTAAATCTCCTTGGGAAAAGCAAACAGATGAGTCTAAGATAAAACTTAGTAATGATATATCGGTTATTACAAAACAATTTGAAGGATTGAATATTTTTGAAGTTGCGATAAAATTAAATCTCAAACTTTTAGAAAATTCTGAAGAGTTATTTATAATCGATATGGAATATTGTGGTATTTTTGATTTAAAAGGAATCAATCCTGAACATTATCAAAAAATATTAGCAATTGATTGTGCTCATTTATTATTTCCGTTTATAAGACAAATTATATCTACCGTAACTCAAGATTCTGGTTTTAGAGCACTGTCTTTAAATCCTATAAATTTTTATGAAATTTATCATAAAAAATCTTTAGAAAATCATGATTTGAAGACAAAAAATATTAAAATATTTAAGAACAATAATTAAATTTATTTGAATAACATATTGTTTCCATATAAGTTATGAAAAAATAAGAAAGAGTAAAAACTTTAGATCAATTGATAGTGAAAATTATGAAACATTGTAGAAAAAGTTTTTTAAAAAATTTTAATTCTTGTATTTTATAACTTGGTTTATATAGCATAGGTAACTCAAAACTGTTTTCCATTTTGTTTTTTGTAGTATTTTCTAATATTTATTCCAATTGTTCTGTATCCTGAACCGCTATTATTTCATATATGTTATAAGATGATATCAAAACGGTACTTGGCTAAGGATCTTAGTCATATGTAGGTGATGTTAAATATGGTGGTACTTGTTTCTACATGCCAGTCATATGTAGGTGATGTTAAATATGGTACTTGGTTTGTATAGTCATATGTAGGGGATGTTAAATATGGTACTTGTTCTGCATAGTCATATGTAGGGGATGTTAAATATGGTACTTGGTTTGTATAGGCATATGTAGGGGATGTTAAATATGGTACTTGTTCTGTATAGGCATATATAGGTGATGTTAAATATGGTACTTGGTTTGTATAGGCATATGTAGGGGATGTTAAATATGTGGTACTTGGTTTGTATAGGCATATGTAGGGGATGTTAAATA
>JADHZC010000006.1 GCA_015657545.1 Rickettsia sp. | reverse complement strand
AAGGAGTGAATATAGGTCAAGTAAATAAATATGGTGATACAGCTTTGATTTTTGCTGCTCGGGAAGGTCGTTCAGAAGTCTTAAAGATTTTAATAGAAAAAGGAGCGATAAAGATCAAGAAGATAAATATGGTCAAACAGCTTTGATGCATGCTGTTAAGGAAGGTTATTCAGAAGCCTCAAAGATTTTAAAAGAAGAAGGAGCGAAGATAGATCAAATAAATCAATATGGTGATACAGATCAACAAGATCAAGATGATCAAGCTATTGATGAGTCTGAATCTTGTAGCTCTATGACAGAATTTATAGAAGATTTGACAGTTGAAAATTTAGCTTTTCGTTTATGGGAATATAGCATTAGAAATTCAGCGTTTATTATTTCTTTATTTTACTCAATAGTGAGATATAATATTTATATTTTACTCATTTTGCTTTGTTCTGTTTTGTTGTCTTTGTATCATGTGGCATTGGAAAGAGGTATAATTCAAAATTCCATTTTATGCGTGCACTCAAATATAGATTTTAAAAATCTTACACAAGCATCTTATCTTGCGTCTATTATGAACGAACAAACAGCTCCATGTAATAATGCAACTATGAAAATAGTACATATTTCTCTTGCTGAAATCAATTTGATACTGAGTGTTGCTTTATTTGTTGTGTTTTGCTATACGCAATTTGCTATTTATCGTATTTGTTTTTCTCCAAAGAAATTTTTACGGGATTGCGTAGATTTAAATTGTTGAGATGGACTCCTTCCCCGTACTGCAGTACGGGAAGAATTTCAAAAATAGTGTGTTTTAGCTGGTTTTGAAGCCTGTATAAAATATAATCGTATTTTGCAGAATAAACAGTAATAATATAATTTGCTAAAAAGTCTTTAATTTTATAAAATTATAGATTGAAAACTTAATATTTTAACATAATCGATCTTTATTTATATGGATAACAAAACCGATAAACAAAGTGACACAAACATTACTAAAGAGAAGGATGCTAGAACCTAAATTGGATAGCTCAGGTAATAAAAAATCAAGTAGTGATAGTACTAAATCTTCTCCTGGATCTACTCCAGAATTGGGTCCTAGTGCTTCAACATTTGATAATAAGCATGATACTCAGATTCAAGAGGCTGAATCTACTAACGCAAGTTATACACCAGAAGAAGTGCAAAAGCTTCATGAGGAATTCTTAGATGCAGCTCTATACAATAAGACAGATAGAGTGATTGAAATGCTAAAAAACCCTGTGTTAGATGTGAATGTGCGCTCAAATTGTAAAGAATATGATTTAGCAGCAACTGCTTTACATATTGCTACCCTGATATGGTAAAAGCAATTTTAGATCATCCAAATGTTAATATCAATGTTATGGATATGTATAACAAGACTCCTTTATCTGATGCAAAAAATATAAATGTAGCCTAGCATTAATGCTTTATTCAATATTAGTAATGATGAGCAGGGACTAAGCCCAACATTTATACCCCTCCAAACTATACTTCTGAGCAAAGAGAGATTAATGAAAAATTTTTAGATGCGATTTCCAAAAACAATTTAGACAAAGTATGTGAAATTCTCAATAGCCCTTTATTGGATGCTAATGTAAGGAGCACAAGGGGGTGATATGAATTCTTTAGAGAAAGCTATCAATCGTCAAGAAATTGAAATAGTAAAAGCTATTCTAAAACATAAAGACATTGACGTAAATGCTATGAACGAGGATGGAGAAACATACTTGTCATTTGCTGTAAGAATAGAATCAGTGAAAATTGTTAAAATGTTGTTTGACAAATGAAAATTGTTAAAATGTTGTTTGACAAATCTCCTGATCTGTTAGTAACTGATCTATGCTTGTATTTAGCTGCATGCAGAAATGATTTGCCAATTTTTAAAATTCTTTTAAAACGTTATGAAGATAAAAATTTTATAAAAAATCATGCATTAAAAATATTTGAAGAAGCTGGTAGCATTATTGATTGAAATGGAGAGTGTATGAGGGCAGATTTTTTAGAATTTGTAGTACAAAAACTTATAGAGGAAACTTCTCCCAAGGAAGCTCTATATATTTGTATACAATCTATTCCTTTCTTTGGAAGATATGAAACAACTTATGAGTATGATTTTGCAAGATACGTAATGATTCCTCTATTAGAAAATGAATTATCAAAAAAAGAAATGGCGAATGGTTTTGATGATGTGATTTTGTATCCAAGTGTTGGATATCAAAACCACAGAGATATTGTAGAAATAGAGCAAGTGAAAGAATTTTTACTTAGAGATAGATTATTAGAAAAAGAAAGTACTCCTTTAAACGGAGATCATATTACAATTTAACTTTATGTAAAATGTATATAATAGAGGTAAGTATTTCTTTAAAACTGCAATACCAATTTCCAAGGAATCCCAATAAGCAAAATGAAAATTGTAGTACTGATTATACTTATTATACTTATTATACTTTGAGTATAAATATTTCTAATTGTTCTGGAGAAATATCATTACATTCATTGAACTAATATGATTTTTAACGAAATTTTTAAACATTACGATTTTCCAAGAGCATTTTTCAAAAATAGTTTTTAGCTTTTCTCAATCTTTGAATAGGATAGCACGAGTGTTCTTTTTGAATAATGCGTATTTTACATGGATAGAATTTTTCCAGTGCTATTTCAACAATTTTGCTACCTTCATTATACAGCATTTTCAATCCAAACTCCAATGCCTTCACTGGGTCCTTATATATCAAAGTTTTAAGAAAAAAAATCAATTTATTTAATATTTCCAGATTATTATGTATTATGATAGTATCTAAAATAGGAGAATTCTCATTTGTTTTTTGTACAATATCTTTTGTTTCTATAAGACCTTTATCAATAAGAAATTCTAGCATCTCAAAATTACCATCTCTTAACAAATGTTCAATTGATAATATAGGATTTGAAACTCTTTTTAAAAAATCTTTTGGAAATATAATACCTAATTCTATTAACATATTGAATTTTTCTAATATTTCTAATTTTGTACTTGTATCATTTTCGACATGATACAAGTGTTTGAAATCTTTTAGAAATTTTAAAAAATTGTCCTTATGTTTTGTTTTTTTTAGTAAACTTTTTTTCATATATTTTTCTTCCTTCCCTTCTTCGAGTAACTGAAAAATTTTTCCTTCACTTACTGATGTTCTTATAGTTAAAAGAGTAAAATCTAGAGATAATAGAATGATAGGAAAAAGATAAAAATCAACAATAAGTTCAGTAGAAGATATTACATAAAACTTCTATAAAGAGCTAAAATTGGATTCAATGTCATTGTCTGATGAGATTTCAAAAAAACTGCTGGAATGTCTATTTGCATTATTTATTAACATTTTCCATAACATCATATATATTTTTTTTAAAAAATCCTTAAATATTTACATAGCAGATTTTTGATTTTCCAATATTATTTTACTCAACTCATATCCTAAAGGACTTAAAATATTTTCTGTCTCTAAACTCTTTGTATAAATATATTATGTTTCCTAATATTAAATAACCAATATTATATCTTAGACAAAAACTGATGCATCAAATTTTGCCTAAAAGTTCTAAAATCTGTTGTCTATAGAGCTATTGTTATTACAGTTTCTTGTTTAGGATTTTTATATATTTCCATAGAAGATTTCTGATTTTCTAATATTGTTTTACTCAACTCATATCCTAAAGGACTTAAAATGTCTTCTGTCTCTGAACTCTTTGTATAAATAAATATTATGTTTACTAATTTTGAATTTATTCTTTTTACATTTATTTGTATATCAGATTTAGAATTAATAATCGCGTAAACTATTATATTATCTAGTAAATGTCCAAATGCAAATCTGTCACATGTTACAAAATTATTCTTTGCACTATCTAAATTTATTAATATCTTCTTATTGCTATTTTCTATTATATGGGCACAATATGTCGTTGAGCAAATATCTACTCTTTTTTTCAAAAAATCAGATAAATCTATATCTTTTTTTTTTGTAAAACTATAATTCCCAGATGTTATCTCAGAATTAATAATTATATTATCCATATTGAGTAATGTGTTTTTAGAATCTGTTATGATCTTTAAAATTTGCCCTTTTGCTTCTTTATTTTCTTCACTTATATAATTATAAAGGTCTTCATATAATGCTTCTGCTATAGTAGAAACCTCTTTAACAGTTGATCTTGCATAAGATTTCAAATTATCTAAAAACTCTTGCTTAACCTTTCTTAGAAGTGCTATCTCTTTCTCTTTCATTGATGTTATTTGTTCTATATTTTGTACAGATTGAAATCTTGTAACAAAAGATTCAAGTGTTTCTCTCGTAAGAGATAATTCTTTTTGAGTACAAGCTAATTTACTTTCTGTAGTGCTAACTCTTCTTTGGTAAGGAGAAATAAAAATCAATACAAGTATTATTATAAGTCCAAGAATGTAGATTGTAGGTAACAATGATGAATTTATAAAATCAATATCAAAAGACAAACTGCATATCTTAGCTGCTCCTATAAATCCTACAATAAAAAAAATAATAGCCAATCTCCACCCTAGAAGAAAAAAAGCTAAAAATATATTAACAGTTAAAACAACTAGTTGCAGTCCTTGAAAATTACTTAAAAATCCAAAAACTCCACTAAATAAAAAAAGAGAAGTAAATATAGAAAAAAACCATAATATGGATGCAGCTTCTTTAGCAAATTTAAAACCTGACCAGAGTGGATAAAATAACAACAACATTCCGCTGCCAACAATTATTTCATAGATAATCAACATTGTTGTTCTATTCTGACTAAACATGAAAATTTGCGTATAGATTGCTACTAAAACAGAAATTATTAAATATACCCCCAGAAAAAGATACTGTTTTTCTTCTTTAGGAGAATATTTAATACAAAATTTAAAAAAATTAAAATCTTCAAAAAATTTTTTACGCTCAGATTTTTTGTGTAATCTTTGTTGATTAATTTCTAACAAATATTTATTACCTATATTACCTACCCATCCAAGACCTTTAGGTCTGAAAATGTAATGTAATGAAAATAATACTGTTATGTTAACTAAAACTCCTGAAACTAAATACTCACTCCCTACTGTTCCAGAATGTGTAAATAATATAATTGTTATAAAAGACATTGCTGTAAACATTGCAATAAGAGCAAATCTTTTTGTAGTTCTAAATCCTAAAATAGCACTTATTAGTATAGGAGTTACCACTGCCATATAATAACTAGCACTGGTTAAAATTATACTTAAAATAGATTTTTGAATTATAGCTAAAAATATTGCAAAAAAACCTACAAATAAGGAAAAAACTTTTGCATAGGTTAATTTTTTATCACCATCTGATTTTCGCAAAAATATAAGATCATTTGCAAATAGTACGGATGATGAATTTAAATGAGAATCCGCAGTAGACATTGCCATACTTAAAATTCCTACTATCAAGAGACCTTTTAAACCTACATCTGTATATTCATTTAAAATATAAGGTACTAATTTATTAGGATCCAAATTGGTATCATTTAAATATAAACAAACTGGAATGACTGAAACAATTGCATATAAAAGAATAAGTATTAGAGCAGATATTATAAAATTTTCTTTTATATTTTTTACATTAGATCCTATTAATATCCTTTGATATGTAGCTGGATTTAACGCTGGTATACATAAGTACAAAAAATATGTTATCATTTTCAAAAAGTTCACATCACCATGAAAAAATATCGTTTGGAAATCCAATGTTGAAGTGTCAGAAAAAAAATACCTAGAAGTATCTGTTTGGCTCCATATTATAAACCCAATTATTGGAACAGCCATTGCAAATGCTACAAATTGTAAAATATCTGTATAGGTTACAGATTTTATACCTCCAGTTGCCGAATAAAAAGTTATAAGTAATCCTGCACAAAAAATTATGAATAGAGGATTTATTCCTGTACAATACTCTATAACATTACTAAATATCTTAAATTGAACAGCAACTCTACCAATAGACATAAAAATACCAGTACTAGAGCTAATGATTCTCGCATTTTTTCCATATAATTTATAAACAGATTCTGAAATAGACATATCTTGTAAAAAATTTTCCATCCTAGGAATAAGAAAAAATCCTACAATTATCAAAGAAAAGAAACCTCCAATAAGAACAAAAAAATAAATTAAACCATGCTTATAAATCTCAGTGGATAATATAAATATAGTATTACCTCCAAGCCAAGTAGCAACGATTGTAGCAATTTGAGAAAAATTAGAAAATTCTTTATTGCCTACAGCAAAATCTTTAATAGATCTTGATGTATGTTTAAATCCAGCAATTAAAGTTCCTCCTAAAAAGACAATAATCAAAGATATATCTAAAATATGCATAATCCCTAAAAAATAATTCCTTAAATATTATTATTACTAATAGTAACTGAACATGTTATCTTTATGCGTTGCAATTGTAAATAGGAATTTAAAAATTTTTCTTATATTTTATAGAATCTTTAATCAATTTTTATATTTTTTATTTATCAATCTTTAGTTGATACTATTATTATCTAATATTATTTACCAGCTAAGAGCTTTAAATATAAAAAAACAACATAACGAAAATTACATTATAGGATTAATGAATATCTATGGAATCAATCAATATTCAAAATAAAGTTAAAATTTTAATAAAAATTTGTCAATATATCTATTGACGGATGGTCCATAGATAGAATATATTGAAATAAAATTAACTATAGTGTTCACATGAAGCACAATAAAATGCAATTCTTATACTGGTCACTAACTAGTCCAATAAAATACTTAGGGTTGACTATAGATGAATGGATCAGTTTCCTGATTTTCGAAATAGCGGGCTTTATTTTTTTAAACACAGGACAACTTAAAACTAGGGCTTGGATTGCTTATTAGCGGCGTTTTTATGTGTTATTTTTTAAAAAATTTAAAAATTTCTCAAATTCATTCGGTTTAAAGAGTTTTTTGGTAGCCAAGAATTGTATACCAAGACCCAAATCTCTACCAAACACCTTAAAAAAAATAGGGTATGGAGATGAACAACAACTTTAAGAATGCTTCCTTAAAAATAACTTTTCTACAAAATAAAATTTTTTTGGGTGTTATAATTTTCTTGAGTGTTGCCTGTTTTTTTCTAGTATTAAAATTATTTTTTAAGGAAAAAACATTTATTCTTGTTCCAGCAACAAACGTCGAAAAACAATTAAAACTTTCCAACAAAATTTTTTACCAGAGCTATTTATCAGAATGGACAAAATCTGTAATGCACGAAATTTTTACAACTTCAGTTTCAGAAATCGATAACCAAATTGCCAATATAAGGGCTATAAGCGATATAAAATCTGAAGATTTAGAAAAATTTTTAAAAACACAAATAGATTTTGTAAAAGGAAATCGAGTCAGTTCTGTGTTTTTTTTAAAATCTTCTAAAGCTTTAGAAAATAATACAGTAAAAGTTTGGGGAACAATACATTATTGGTTTGGAGATAGCGACATAAAGATAGCGAAGCAAAAAACTTTTATTTTAAAATACAAAAAAATAAGAGGAAGTTTAATTATTTTGACAAGCATAAAGGAAGTTCCAAATGAAAATTAAAAATTTTTTTCTAATAGTTATTATTTTGTATGCAAAATCTATTTTTGCGCTCGATTACCAGGGGAATGATGAAGATTTTATGAGTTTGAAAATTTCAAACTCAGGTTTTACTAGAATTTTTTTTCCTGGAGAAAAAACTGTAGATGTATTTATATATCCTGAAGAACAAGCGGATTTAACTTTAAATAGTTTAGAGCAAATTGTGCTTGTGCCAAGAAAAATAACAAAAGAAGCTTTGTTTTTAAGCATAGTAACAGATAAAAACACAATCCAGGATTTATCAATTTTGTTTGTAGATAAAAAACCTGAAGCAATCAGACTATTAAGCAAAAATTTTAATAATAAAAAGGAAAAGAAAAATGAAGACAATAACCATAAATAACAAAAAATTTTTAAAATCTTTTTTACTTTTTTCATTAGCGTTTTTTATATATGAAATATTTTTTTTACAAGATGTATTTGCAGCAAATTTGGAAACGCAGATGAACCAAATACAAAAATTTAATAATGATTATTTAAAAAAAATTGGTTTAACTGGAGCTACTATTTGGGGTTCTGTTTGGGCGGCGATTAAAGGCAACTTAAAGTTAGCTGGGACTATAGTCGCGATATGGTTAATTTTAAATTTATATTTAAAATGGATCGAAGGAGGTATGGTTTTGTAAATGATAAAAAGATTTTTAATTTTCAGCTGTTGGGGTTTTTTGCTATTTTCTAACAGCTATGCTAGTGATTTTTTTAAAGATTTTGATGAAGAATTTGCTAAAAAACAAGAAGAATTTAATAAAAAGAAAAATAGTTTTGATGAAGAGTTTGCTAAAAGAGCACAGCAAATTGCTATCGGGAATGTAATAAATTTTATTATAATATTTTCTTTTATTAGCTGGGGAATAATATTTTTAATGAAAGCATTAAAGAAAAAATTATCTTTGTATTACATTTCGATAAACTTAGGCATAATTTTATTATTTTACTTTTTAGTAAAATACACTTTTAACTTAGTGATTTTGTCTATTATTTTTAGTTTTTTTTATTAAAAAATAATCATTCTTTCATATGTTAAGAGAAAATGGAAAAAAATTCATAGAATTTGCTAAGAACAGAAATTTCCAAATAATATTTCTTGGAATTTTTCTTTGTATTATTTTTATAAAAACAGCTGATACTTCCTTTATCAAAAAAATAATTTTTTTTAATTCTGAACTCTAAGATAATATTCATGGATTGTAAGAATTGCTATTTTCATGTAATTAATTAACAATTATTACAACAATACCTAAAACAAATTTTTGAATTATAGTTAAAAATATTGCAAAAAAACTCTTAATAAGAAAAACTTTTTGCATTATTAAAAGACGTTTTAACAGAAAAATCTTTACAAATGCAATGTAAATATATTAGAAATTAGGAGGATGCTATGTATATATTTTACTATATTTGCATCCTAAACATTCTTCATCTAATATTGTAAGCAAATAAAAAGGAAAATCCTCTTATTTTTTCAAAAAAGAATTTTACGATCTAATAAGAAAAAATTTTAAAAAAAACATTCTAGTCTCCTAATTACTGTATTGTATATATTGGAGATATATTTACAGATATAGTAAGAAATATACAGAAAACTAAAAAATACCTTCTTAAAAAATTATTACTCATATAAAAAAATAACTAAAGTTACCTTGCTTGATCCTACATAAAGCAGCAGAATCAAGTAAGCTTTTTGTTCATAATTCAGAGTTGAATATAAGTAACGCGTTTTATATTAAATATTTATAAAAATCATCACCTACCATATTGATTAAAAAAAATTGGCAGGAATTCTTGAACACGGATTAAAAATAATATTTCTTTGAGAACTACTATCTTCTAAAAAAACACAAAAACTCTTCACAGGTTTATAAGCTTTAGGCTGACAACCAGACAAAATCAAAAATACAAATAATAAAGGGAATATCTTGTAATAATTCATTTTATTCTCAAATAATAAATAATACATCAAATAAAAACTATATGTTAATAGAATTTCTATATTCAATCTAGAAAATAACAAATATAGTAAATTGATAATTATTTTTTGTAATATTTTTGAACTAGTAAAAAAATAGATAAACAACTAAAATTAGTCATTCCTCCCCAAAAAACCCCTCTTAAGACGTTGTCTCTGTACAAAAATTCATAAGCAATAAAAATAAAAAATCCTATCATGCTGCAAAATAGGAAAAATTTCTTCTTGATAACAAAATCAAAAATCACAAATAATAATCCAGGTAACACTGCAGAACCCCAAAAACCAGCAATAAAAATTACTAAATCTAGTACATAATCAAACATCATAGCTAAATTAGCAGCTATAATCCCTACAAAAACACTTGTAATTTTAGTAATCAGTAAATGTCTATTTACTAAAATTTTAGGAAAAAATTCTTGAAAAACATCCCTCGTTAGAGATATAGAACTGATATTAATATCTGAATCAATAGTAGAAGCAATACTAGCAAAAATTCCTATGATAATTAAAGGTTGTAAATAATATGGTATTAATTGATTTATTATAGCAGGTAAAGCGAATTTACTTTCAATTGAAGGAAAAAATTTTTTGGCTGTTACAGCATTAAGTATTATCATAATAAGCAATAATAAATATATAAAAGATTTTACATATATAGAATTTTGTATCATTTTATAGTCATTAGTTAAAGTGACTCTTTGTATAAAATTAGGAAATAAATTCATAGTCACAAAATTTAAAAAGACTAAAAATATCAATATTTTATCTTTTCCAAAAGAATGGGAAATTACATTCTGTAATTCATGTATATCCATATTTTTAAACGAAAAAAAAGATAAAACAGGTATTGAAATTACAATAGCAAAAAATTGTATTTTATTTGAAAATAAGATTGAAGAGATGCCTCCAAAACTAGTATAGAGCAAAACTACAAGTAAACTTAAAATCACACCATAAACATATTCTATATCTAAAATATATTCAAAAACTTTACCACTCACATTTAACTGAGCTGCTACTAGTCCTAAAGAAGTAATAGCCGCTATGCTTCCTCCTAGAATTTTTCCCCAAACTCCATAATAAATAGCAAATATTTCTCCTACTGTATGCATATTACAAAATTTTTGAGAAAGCTTAGGAACTACATATTTAGCAATTAATAAATCCACTAAAATCGCTAAAATCGCTGCATAGCTATAAAAAAAAAAGCCAGAGTGAATTTTTTCTGAAAGACCTATAATTGTTCCACCTCCAATTGAAGAAACAAATATACTAGAAATAAAAATGAAATAATTCCCTTTCAACAAGAAATCCCCTTTAGAGAAACTATAAAAATCTTTTTTTGTTTTCCTAAAAAAAACAATAGTTAATAATATTAAAAAATAAAAACAAACAATAAATAGATTAAAGATTTTCATCTTGATTGATAAAAGGATATAAAAATTATTATAAAAAACTATTCAATAATATCTTGAATTAGAGGTATAAAATATCTGATAAAAATAGCAATAGAAATTGTTACAAAACTTATTACAATAAAAAAGATTTTCCAACTAAATAAAGTAACTAAAAAGCCTGAACAGACAGGAATTATAGCTCTAGAAAATCCCATAAAAGCAGAAAATACTGAGTATTGAAATGCTTTATATTCTCCCTTACATAAAGATGTAATAAATGCTATATAAGAAGACATACTCATACCACTGGAAAAACTCTGAATTAAAGTAGTGAAAAAATATATTTCTAAATTTTTACCAATTAACTCATGTAATATAAGACATATCTGAGAAAATCCATTTAATAAACCAAAAAAAAATAAGGAATTTAAAATTGTAATTTTTCTCATAATATAAGTAGCAGAAATGCTCCCTAAAATACTACCCAAAACTCCACAAAATTTCCCGATAGAAGCAATTTCTAACTTGCTATATCCTATATGTTGATAAAAAAAATAATTAATCACTACAGATAAAAATTCATTTCCTAATCTATAAAAACAAATAACAAAAATAATAAAAAAAATGATTTTAGGATTTTTAGTCGGAAGAATATCCAAAATTTTTACAAATAAACTCTTTTTAGAAAGGATGATATTCATCTTATTACTTTTCAATTTCTCTAACCTTAAATACTGATGTGACAAATATATAAATGTACTAGCAAGAATTAACAAAAAAAAAGCAAAAATTCTATATACATTACTCCAATTCATAAAACTAGACAAAAATATCGCTCCAAAATTAGCAATTAACATACCTAATCTGTATCCAGTAACATATGTACCAGAAAGTGCAGCTCCATCAGATACTGAAATCTGATATCTTAATGCTCCTATAATTGAATCTTGTGACGCAGAAAAAATGCATATAATAAAAGTGACAAAAGCAAAAAAATAAATATTAAATAAAGGATTGAGAAAACTAATAAAAATAAGCAAAAAAAATAAAAAAACAGAAATAACAATAAGCCAAGATAAATAATTGGCAAAAATTTTGTTCAAATATGGCACATATTTTATATCAAAAATATAAGACCAAATAAAATTAATTGAGTAAGGGATAAAAGTGAAAGAAAAGAGACTAATCATATTTAAATTAACTCCAACATTTACAAGCCAAAAATTTAAAGTTCCTCCACTTAACATTAAACTTGTTCCATTAATTAATCCATATCCAAACATTATAAAAATTTTCATAAAAAATAAGAAACAAATAGAATTTTATAAAATAAAATAAATTATCATATAATAGATAATTACATTTATTAGCTATTAAACAATGAAATAGATATAATATCTTCAATTTTAGATATAGTATGTATATTTAATTTACTTTTGATTGATTGAGGAATTTCTTTTAAATCTTTTACATTATCTGCGGGAATCAGAACATCTTTAATTCCCCCTCTTCTTGCTGCAAGCAATTTTTCTCTAAGGCCTCCTATAGTCAATATTTTCCCATGTAAACTTATTTCTCCTGTCATAGCAAATTCTTTTTTCACAGATTTATTACTCATTAGAGAAACGATTGTAACAAATATTGCTATCCCAGCAGAAGGACCATCCTTAGGAGTAGCTCCTTCAGGAAAATGAAGATGTATATCTTTGTTTTTAAATTTTTCTAGATCAATATCAAATATTTTAGAATTAGACAAAATACAACTATAAGCAGTTTCTACTGATTCTTTCATTACATTGCCTAAACGACCAGTAGTTTTAATTTTTCCTTTTCCTGGTACAAAAGCAGATTCTATTTTTAATAATTCACCTCCATATTCAGTATAAGCCAAAGCATGAGTAGAGCCTATTAAATCAATTCCATGTGCAATCCCAAAATCATATTGTTTGACTCCTAAATATTTTTCTAAATCTTTAGGAGAAATTTTTTTTTCTGGAGAAAGAGAAGATTTAGTTTTGGTAATTTTTAATAGAATTTTTCGTGCTAATTTAGCAATCAATCTATCTAACTCTCTTACGCCAGATTCTTTAGTATAAAAACGAATAATATCAATAATTGTGCTATCTTCTATAGAGAATTCTTGCTCTTTCAAATTTAGTATATTCCTATGTTTTTTTATTAGATATTGCTTAGCTATGACTAATTTCTCCTCTTCAAGATATCCAGAAATTTTAATTATCTCTAATCTGTCTAATAAAGGTCTCGGTATATTGTAAGAATTTGCAGTAGCTATAAATATAATTTTAGATAAATCATATTCCACATCTAAAAAATTATCTCTAAAAAAACTGTTTTGTTCAGGATCTAACACTTCAAGAAGAGCAGATGTTGGATCTCCCCTATTAGAATCACTTAATTTATCTATTTCATCAAGCAACATAACAGGATTATCAACCTTAGCTTTTTTAATAAGATTTATTATCTTACCAGGCATGGATCCTACATATGTTCTTCTATGTCCTCTTATTTCAGATTCATCAGAAACACCTCCAAGCGCAAACTTAACATATTGATATCCCATAGCATGAGCAACAGAATGAATCAAAGAAGTCTTACCTACTCCAGGAGGACCAACAAGACATATTATAGGACCCTTGATCTTATCACTTCTCTTCAATAAGGCTACATGTTCTAATAATCTCTCTTTAATTTTATCTAAACCAAAGTGATTCTTGTTAAATTCCGTTTCAACTTGATCAATATTACTTTGGAATTTAGTGATTTTACCCCAAGGCATATCTAACAAAATATCTAAATAATTTCTCACAGTAGAAAATTCAACAGAAAGATTATGCATATACTTTAATTTAGAAATTTCTTGGAGAGCTTTTTCCTTAGCTTCTAGAGATAAATTTGATTTTTTAACTTTATTTTTTAAGCTTTCTATATCAGATTTTTCTGGCTCTAATTCATTTTGTATAGCTTTTAACTGTTCATTCAGATAAAAATCTCTTTGAGATTTTTCAATCTGAGTTTTTAATCTTTTTTGAATAGATTGTTCTGCTTTACTTTGTATATTATCAGATGTTAAAAAAGCATTTACAATATCGTATTTATTCTCTAATATTTCTTCTTCTAATATCTGTTGTTTAATATAAATTTCCATTTTAATACAACTCAAAATTAGGCTTAACATATAATCTGGCCTATTTCTAAAATAAGAAATATCAGAAATATCTATGTTTTGTAAATGATGACTGTTATAAGATAAATACTCTTTAAATAAATTCATTAAAATACCTAAATTTTGCTCAAGCAAATTACTATCTTGTATTAGATCATTTTTTTTTATCTGATATTGAGCAAATAATATTTCATTTTTTACCTTTGGATAGGAAATTTTGACCTTATATAAAGATTCTATAAGAATTTTCTTATTTTTACTCGGTAGACCAATAATTTGTAAAATTTTAACTATTACACCTATTTTATAAAAATCATTCTTCTTAGAAATTTTAGATTTTGTTTCTTCAATATCCTTACGTGCTATCAAAAGAACATACTCATATTTTTGGGAAAAAATAAGATCCAAAATTTTTAAAGATTCTGGATTAGAAAAAATTAAAGAGATTATAGTATTAGGAAATATAACATTATCTAAAAATATTACAGGTAGTCTAGAATATTTTTCAAAATCATGCTTATCCTGCTGATTTTCTAATATATTAATTTTATTACTCATTATTAGCTTAATTTTTGAATTTATATTATCTTATTTTAGAGCAAGTTTATATGAAACTTATAACATAGTTCCAAAGCTATAGCATCACAAAAATTATATATATTAATATAAGTTTCAATATGTTCCATAACAAAAACTTGATAATAAAAGCTTTTTGTATATAATTATTTTTAAAATTTAAATATTGGGATATAGTTCAGCAGGTAGAACAACGGTTTTTGATATCGCAGGTCGGTGGTTCGAGTCCATCTATCCCAGCTTCTTTTTGATTGTAAGCTATTAATAATCATCTCTATTTTTAACAAAGATTTTTCTAAAAAATAAAATTGATCCTCAAAATTGCTATTGAACAAAAATTTATTTGCATATCAAAATACATTATGATATCATCTAGGTTAGTTATTGTAATAATTTATGTAATTTTTGATTGTGTATGTTATATCTTTCCAGTAATTTTGCTTCTTCCTTTATAGTGGCCTAGCCCATTTCCTGTTTTCTACAAACTTCTTATATCTTAAACGTTATAAATCCTATTATTTTATTAAAATGAATTATCTGTATTTACTTGTTGTGCCCTTTGGGCCATCAAAATAAACCTTTCTTTTACTCTACAATTTTATTTTACATTTTTACATTTTTTATTTTATGCTTAAGAAATCTTCTTACCTAAATTCTTTCTATAGAGAATTTTCCTTAATATTTTTTTCTATATCAATTTCTATTTTCACATTTTATAGTTATCAATATATCATTAGACTATTACCTAATTCTATTAAACCAAATTTAGAATCAATATATCAAATAGGAAACTCTCAATTTGGTTCTTTCGCTGGAATTTACTATTTAGGGTACATTGTAATACATATCCCACTCGGTGTAATGATCTCTAGATTAGGAGCTAAGATAATAGTTCCAGCATCTTTAGCACTTACTGGATTAGGTTTATTACCTATCATTCTAAATTGGCACTGGAACCTAGTTATTTATGGAAGATTTATCAGTGGAATTGGATCTTCTTGCGCAGCGGTCGCTGGTTTTCAAATTTTTAGACAAATCTCCCCTGATAAATACGCTAGAATGGTAGGATATATGATGTTTTTTGGATTATGCACAGCAAAATTTAGTGAAGAATATCTATCTTTTTTATTTCAAAAATTTAGCCTTGATTATATTTTAACTCTTTTATTGCTTTTTGCTCTCATTTTATCTTGTATTTTATTTTGGGTAATTCCTAAATTTGAAACAAAAAGAGATAAAAACATAATCTTAGATATCAAGGAAATTATAGCAAATAAGAAACTTATATTTCTAAGTTTTTGTGCAGCTTTAATGGTAGGTTCACTTGAAGGTTTTAGTGATGCTTGGGGGAGTGAATTATTAATGCAAATTTATCCTAACATGAATAAAATTACTGCAGATCATAATATGTCATTTATATTTATAGGTATGTCTATTGGTACTTTAATTCTCCCTTATATCTCTGATAGATATAATTTAAGTTATTTTATTGCTTTGATATCATGTCTTGGTATGGCCTTTCCTTTTTTGTTAATGATGTTTGGTGTTTTTCCTCAAGAATATATATATTACCCTCTTGCTATTATAGGATTTTTTTGCGCTTACCAAGCAAGCACCATTGCTATGATTGCTAAACATGCTCCTGCTAATAAAGCTGGTCTAACAGCTACATTTATCAATATGATAATGATGTCATTTGGAAATATTTTTCATAAATCTATAGCTTTCATCACAGAATTATTAATAAATCGTGGAATCAGTAAAGAAAATGCACATATAGCAGGAATATCAGTAGTACCTTTAGCTGCTTTATTAGCCTTTATATTGTTAATATTCTTTCAAATATTAACTAAAAAAAACCTAACCAAATATAACAATAGTTTTTAATAATAAATATATTTGAATATCTTCCTCTAGAAAAACTTATTTTTCAAAATATATTTATATTAGCGTGAAGAGTTATTAAATTTTTTAAAGCATATAAAAAAACGACATGAATAGAATAATTGATTCTAAAAGTAAAAAAAAGAGTTTTCAAAAAGAAAAAAATTCCTAGTTATGACGCTTGTTTCAAAAGTGAAATGAAAGACCCTCTCCTTCAGGAACAGTGTTTGTAAACTCATCTTCTACTACATGCTTGAAGTTATTTTCTAGAATTTTTTTATTTTTTTCATGTTTAGCCTTTATATCGATAATTTTTGATTCCTTGTTTTTTAGAAAATCTTCTTCCAAAGTTTTCTTTTGTTGTTCGTATAAAGTATTTATATTTTTTTTTGAGCAAGTTTATTAGAAATTTATTGGCTTTGGCTTTGAACGATATGGTCTAGAACTTCGCTTAAAGCTATCAAAAAGCATTATATATCAGCAATTTTTTTAAAACACTACCGTAATGTTAGAAATAATGATAGCTCAAAAGCCTTGTTTTTATTGCAGAGATCTTATTTTTTCCACTCTCTTTTCAGAAAAAATAAAACTTAATAAAAATAAGAAGAAATATCGATAAAATAAAAAGAGATGTCGATAAATATATTATTGGTGAATATTTTCTTTCTATATGTTTTTCACTTAATCTTAACTCTATATGAAATTTTACTCTTGTCCAAATTTCTTTTTTGGCAATTTCATAAATCTCATCCTTCGCTTTGTCAATTCTGATTCCTACAATATAACGCAAGATTATATTTATGATCAAAAAGAAAGGTACCAACTCTAAAATCATCAAAAATAGTAATTAATTAATTATAATATAGTCATTTTGAAAAATTTTCTCATGGTTATTCAAGAAAGAGGACTTGACAAGAGACTAATAGTAAAGCAAAGTCTAGTGATACGACTCGGTCTCTCTATTATACATAAATTAGATTTGAAAAAATTTTGCGAAGAAAGAAAAGAAGTTTTCACTTTAGGACAAATAAAACACAACCTAAGAATAAAAAAAGTAAGCTATCTTCGTTTATTTTAGATGCAAATAGTATTAAAATTCTTGATGAGGTTATAGAGCAAGCTTTGTCCAAGAGGATTGGTCCTTACATCTAGCAAATTGATACGTCTCAGCATAAAATATGTATACCAACTTAATACAGAAACTTTAAAAGAAAAGTACCTACTACTTCAAAAAAATGATTTTTAAACTTTCAAAAAATTTTTTAGATAAACTTTTTTTTTATACAAAAAAAATTGACCTTTCTAGAAAAACTCACATATCTATACATTGTTATATTATCTTTACAAAATTATGAAAAAAACAACATTTGTTCTGTGACAATCCTAATGAAAAAATTAGCAAAAACTCTCAATACTACTTCAAAAAACTTTTCTAAAACTCGTTATAAATTTTTACTCTAATGTCTCTCTATTGAGTCATAATTGTACTACATTTAATTCAAAAATATTTGAATCAAATGCTTACAGAAAATCGAAGAGTTAACTAATCCAAAATCACATATATTTTAGAATCATTTGCTACTTGATTATTTTTAGTCAGAACTATTTCATTAAAGAGTAGCAGATTTTTCCTTAGATTTATGATTTGATTCATCTAAATCATCAGAATTTGATTTCTGATTTTCTTGAACATCAATTTTTTTATCAGAATGCTCTATATGATTTTGAGATTTATCATAATCCTTTAACATGTAGCCTCTTCCCCATACAGTTTCTACATAATTTTTACCTCCAGAAGCATTTGCAAGCTTTTTACGTAACTTACAGATAAACACATCTATAATCTTAATTTCTGGTTCATCTATACTTCCATATAAGTGATTTACAAATGTCTCTTTGGTTAATACGCTTCCTCTACGAAGGGTTAATAATTCTAGAATTGCATATTCTTTATTTGTTAAATATACACGTTTACCGTCAACTTCTACTATCCTAGTATCAAGATTAATATATACCTTATCAAATTTTACTATAGATTCTGAATGGCCTTTAGAACGTCTAACTATTGCTTGAATTCTAGCGATTAACTCTCCTCTATTAAAAGGCTTTGTTAAATAATCATCCGCACCAAAATACAAACCTTTCACTTTTTGATCTGACGCAGATAATCCAGAAAGTATCAAAATAGGAGTTTTAACCTTAGCAGATCTTAATCTTAATAAAACTTCATAACCATCTATATCCGGTAACATTAAATCTAGCAAGATGATATCATAGTGAAATACTCTCGCTATTTCCACTCCTTCTTCTCCTACTTCAGCTCTATCACAAATAATACCATCAGCAGCTAACGCCAATTCTGTAGATCTAGCCGCAGATGCATCATCTTCTATTAATAATGCTCTCATTTTACCTGTACCAATAGATTACTTATAACAATAAACAATTTTCTTTTTAAATTTATACTATATACTAATATTATACTATATAGTAACAAAAAATTTACCATTTTGCATCATAAATTAAAAAAAATATAAAAACTCCTCTCAGAAGTCCTTAACAATTTATACAGCATAACAATTCAGTTATCAAATAATTTTAATAAAATTTTATAAAATTTCATTAATAAAAAATTGTAATTTACAGAAATATGTTTTAAGATAATTTTTTTTCTAACTCATTTAAATCATGTTGAGAACAAAGACCTAAAACAACTGGATCTTTAGGTTTTATATTAACAATATTCCAATGTTCTTTATTTCTGATGGACTCTATAGTTTTTCTCGTAGTACCTATCAGTTTAATTATTTTATTATCATCAATTTGAGGAAATTTATTAATTAACCACAGAATCGCACTTGGTTTATCTTGCCTTCTAATTATAGGCGTATATCTAGCTTTTTTAGCCGTTCTTTTCTCTAGAGAACCAATTATATATTCTCTTTCCATTATTAAATCCAAAGTAGGTTCTTTCGAACATTTGTCTATTTGAGCTTGAGATAATTGACCATTTCGTATAGGACTAATACCTATTATTCCAGAATAAGATTTTTGATCAGCAATAGCCTGTACCTCTAACTCATGAATATCACAAAATTTTGCTATTTGTCTAAATGTTAACGCAGTATTTTCTATCAACCATACAGCAGTAGATTTAGGCATTAAAGGTCTCTGATAAGACATTATATATCCCCATCATTGTAAATTGAATTACATTAAAAATTGTAAATAAAGTATTTTTGAATCCTCTACATTATCCATAAAATACTACAATATGTAAACAATAAAATTAAAAAATTTCAAACTCTTTAACAATTTTCTCTAACATTTGCTTTGCTCCCCCAAATACCATCAAACTATTAGATTTAAAAAACAGATTGTTTTCAATTTGAGAATATCCTTGAGCAAGAGATCTCTTGATAAAAACAATAGTTCTAGCAGACTCAACATCTAATACTGGCATACCATAAATCGGACTTTCTGGATCATTTTTTGCAGCAGGATTTGTTATATCATTTGCTCCTATAACTAAAACTACATCAGTATTTTTAAAATCTGAATTTATATCTTCTAATTCAAACATTACAGAGTAATCTATACTAGCCTCAGCTAATAAAACATTCATATGACCGGGCATACGACCAGCTACTGGATGTATAGCAAATTTAACCGAAATATTTTTTGATACAAGAAGATCATATAAAGATTTTATAATATATTGTGACTGCGCAACCGCCATACCATATCCAGGAACTATTATAACGCTATTTGCATTATGCAATATAGCAGCAATATCTTGAGGATAAGCAAGATTAGGATTTTTTTCTTCAGATGCAGCAGTCATATTACTTTTTTGGGAAGAAACTAAAAAAGCTTTAAAAATAACATTAAATAAAGATCTATTCATTGCTTTACACATTAAATTGCTTAGAATTGCTCCACTAGATCCAATTAAAGCACCTGTAATAATTAATAAATTATTACCAAGAGTAAATCCTATTCCAACACAAGCCCAGCCTGAATAAGAATTAAGCATAGAAACAATTACTGGCATATCAGCCCCTCCAACAGGTAACACTAATAACATACCTAATATCAGTCCAGAAAATAGAATTAAATAAAACAAAACAGCATTTCCGTGTAAGCAAAAATAAAATATAGAACATAAATTAGCTAAACAGAGGAACATTAAACAATATTTTTGTCCCTTGAAGATAAGAGCTCTTGATGATATAAAACCCTGCAATTTACCCAATGCAACTATAGAACCAGTAAATGTTATAGCACCTACAAATAAGCCTATAATCATCTCAAATCTTTTAAGGAAACCAAAATGATACGTTCCTTTATAATATAAAACATATGCTATCAAAACTGCTACTAATCCTACTAAAGAGTGAAAACCAGCAACAAGCTGAGGAATAGATGTCATTTTGACATTTAAAGCAATATATCCACCTATTACAGCTCCTATTAAAATAGCAGTTATAATCAGTAATTTATTAAAAATAATAGGAGTAAATAAAATACTGATTATAGAAATCAGCATACCGAAAATGCAATAATAAAGACCTCTTGAAGCAAATTTAGGGGAAGAAAAATATTTCAAAGTCAAAATTAAGCAAATAGAACCAATAAGCTGAAGCAAGGTTACATAAGTAGGAAAATTCATATTTTTTACTCTTTATTTTGGTTACAGGTAAATTTTTTTCTCATATCCTTCGTGATCTCAATTAATTCTGAAGTCTTATTAGGAAATTTTTCATCTAATTTATCAAGCAAACGGCACGCATCTATCTTTTTATTCATATTACCCAAAATTAATGCAGATCTCAACAAAGAATCTGGAGCTTTAGCAGAAGAAGGAAATTTTTTATAAGATTTTAAATATGCAATAAGAGCCTTGTTATATATTTTTCTTTGATAAAAAGTTTCTGCATACCAAAACCATGCTTGTCCTAACAATGTACTTTCTGGATTATTAGTAATAAATTCTGAAAAAGCATTTTCTGCGTCAAGATATTTTTTAGATTTTAATAATCTAAGAGCAATATCATATTGTGCTTCTGTTGAAAAAGCAAGATCAATTTCTGGTTCATCTTCTTGTTTTTTATATAATTCTTGATCATAAAGTTTATCATTTTGAACTACATAAGACTCTTGCATCTCTCTCAATAAATTCTCTATATTATCTAATCTCTCCAATATTTTGTTTAAAATTTCGGTATGAATTTCTTGTTCTTGCTGCAATTCTGAGTTAGGAATTTCTTGAGAAAAAGAATCATTTTCAAATGATGCACCACCATCTCTTAAAACATCAAATTCATTTGCCCAAACTGCATGCTGTATACAAAAAATTATAAATACAATTCTTGTTATGTTAAATATCATCTTCCCATCTTTTATGGTCAAAATGTGGCTAAGGGCAGAATTGAACTGCCGACACAAGGATTTTCAGTCCTTTGCTCTACCAACTGAGCTACTCAGCCTCTGAATAAAAGAAAAATAACATTAAAAAAATCAACATTCAATATCAAAATATAAACTAATTTCATAAATGTTATTAATAAAAAAAATAAAGCTACAAAAACTTGAACAAAGAATTTGTAAACCCTACTTTTTTAATATTACTAATTCACTAAAAACAATTTAACTGTTTTTTTTTATTTTTTTCATGATAATATCTCTTTTTATGTAAGATAGATAATCTATTATTAATTTCCCATTTAAATGATCATATTCATGTTGCACAACCCTTGCTAACAAATCTTTACAATAAATTGTTCTGCTCTTCATTGTTAAATCTAAAAATGTCAATTTTATTTCTCGATATCTTGGTACATCAACAAAAATTCCAGGAATAGAAAGACAACCCTCCCTTTCTGTAATCTGTTCCTCTGAAATATTAATTATTTGAGGATTGATAACTATTAAAGGATATTTAATGTTATCTTCTACAAATAAAGATCTCAAATTTGAATCACCAAGATTTTCACTACTAATATCAATTACAAAAAATCTCTTTAATATACCAACCTGTACAGCTGAAATTCCTATCCCTTTACTCTCATACATCAATGCAATCATTAAATTTAAATCTTTTTTCAATTTTTGATCTATTTTCTCTACATCTAAAGATTTTTTTCTTAAGACAGCATTAGGAAGAAAAACTACTTTCATCTAAATATCTAGAATATATATATAAGTAGCGAGAGAGGGAATTGAACCCCCGACACGCGGATTATGATTCCGCTGCTCTAACCATCTGAGCTACCTCGCCTTCATTAAAAATAAAACATTTCAACCAACTATATTCTTGTTTTAAACTATACACAAGAAAACTAAAAGGAATCATATTACAGCAATCTCCAAATTTCAACTTTCTTTAATAGATAAATATAAGAATAAAACTAGGCTAATCTAAATTTTTTTAAAAACTTAAATCTTGATAAGTATTTTACTGTTAAATGAATTAAATATCTATTAACTACTAATGCACTAAACATAGACGCAATAATACCTATAGATAAAGACATAGCAAAACTCTGCAAAGGACCTTTACCTAAAATATATAGAAAAAACATAGCAAATAAAGTAGTCATATTAGAATCCCAAATACTAACAAAAGCAGACTGAAAACCTTTATGTACAGAATATATTATGGATTTTTTCAAAATTAATTCTTCTTTAATTTTTTCATATATCAAAACATTTGCATCTACTGCCATGCCGATAGTCAAAACTATACCAGCTATAGAGGCAAAACTTAAAGTCATATTAAATAAAGTTATTAAAGATATTATATAATTAATTGTTAATAATAAAGAGATAGAAGAAAGCACACCTAAAATTGAATAAAACATTATCATAATAAATATAACAACTATAACAGCTATACACACAGCATATTTCCCTTTCATAATATAATCAGAGCCCAAACTAGGACCTATAATCTTTTCTTCCAAGATATTTAGTTTAACTGGTAAAGAACCAGATCTAATTAAGCTTACAAGTTGAGTAGCATCAGCAAAAGAAAAATTCTTAGAAGAGATAACACCTCTTCCACCAATTATAGGTTGATTAATCACTGGAGCTGTAATATACTTCCCATCCAACAGAATAGCAATTCTTTTACCTATATTATCAGTAGTTACTTGAGAAAAAATTTTGCTACCAAAAGAATTTAATGCAAAAGATACAACGGGAATTCCATATTCATTATACTCAACCGTAGCAGTTTTAATATTTTCTCCAGTAAAAATAGGCATTTTAGATATTATTATAGAAGGACTATTTTTTTCTATTGAATGGGATAATTTTAAATCCCTATTGACCATCGGATCAAACTCATCAATCAAAATAGAATCATTCACAATATGAAGACTTAACTTAGCAACTTTGCTCAAAAGAATTTTTAAGTCTGAAGAAGTTTGAAGCCCTGGGACTTGTATCAGTAATTGATCACTAGATTTCTTTTGAATAGATATTTCATTTAATCCTGAGGAGTCTATTCTTTTACGAATTACATCTATAGATTGTTGAAATAATTGCTTTGTTAATTTTTCCAGATGATTTTTGTTATATGACAAAATTAAAGATTTTTTTACCTCATCAAAATGCATATCTAAATAATTTTTCAATTCTGGAAAATATCTTTCAAACTGATTTTGAAAATTCAAATCTTTTTTAGAAGTTAATTTAATAACAATAAAAGATTTTGTTGGAGTAATTTTTATAATATGTTTCTTTAAATCTTTTATCTCTGTTCTAATATGATGCGCAAGACTCTGATACTGATCTTCAATATAATCTTCTATATCTAGTTGCAACAAAATTTCGTTTCCTCCTCTAAGATCCAAACCTAAAGGTATTTTTTTTATCCACTTCAATTCAAAAATATTAGCTGAAGAAATAAATAAAGAAAATAAAGTTAAAGAAATACTAAAAAAAGCTATTTTCACCTTAGAGTTTTATAATAAAATATTTTAGCAATTAAATGGCTTTTTTAGCTGGTAGTTTTAGACGTTACATAACCAGAGGCTGAATTTCTGCTAGTGATATTTAAGATCTGATTTTTCAATATTTTAATTTCTACTCCTTTAGAAATTTCTACTAAAACCGTATCCGATTTTTCATCAACACGAGATATTTTACCAAAAATACCAGCATTTGTAACTATTTCTTCACCTTTTTTAACTGAAGAAATCATCTCTTCTTGTCTTTTTTTTCTTCTATTTTGAGGCAATATCAAAAAGAAATAAAAAACTACCATAATTATGATCATTGGTGCAAAGCTCTTCAAACTATCAAAGATATTTTTAGGACCAGCAACCGTATTAATCCCTGCCTCAGCAGCAAAAACATCATCAAAAATATTGAAAGAAAAATTTTTTAAAAATTCCATAAGAGAATCCATATTTAATATATTAATAAAATAAAAAGGAAAAAATAACAGAAAATTTTTATAATGTCAAAATTATTTATAATGTTAATAAACTACTTATATTAACAACAAAAACAACGTTTCAACTGAAAATTAAATTTTTCGTGATAATCACACCACATCCAAAATATTTTATTTTTTAATTTTATTTATTTTTTTATTAAAATAAATTTTAGAATTATTATTTAATAAATATATATTTAAAATTTAATTATTATTTCTTTTTTTACTGATAAATTAACTATTATGTCATACAATAATAAAACATTCTTAAACGCCCCTCTAACAAAAAACATGAAAAAAAAAATAGAACAACAATTCTATTGTGCTTGTTCTCAAAAAAAAGAAATGTTTTTAGTACAATTATTAAATTCCTACCCACAGTTATGTTATGCTGAATTTAAAAATCAAAATTTAGCACAAATCGCTCTAAAATTAGATTTTGTCGAGTTAACAAAATCTTTATCAAAAATACTTGGCCAAGAAGAATTTGTTAAAATGCTTTTATCTCATAATTCTCATAATAAAGAAGCTATCACTATTGGAAAAATCAATAAAAGTGAAAATTCTTTAAACCACATAATATCAAATAACTTACTTTCAGGGAACTATTCACAAAATTCAGATATAGATTCAATGGACTATCCACAGATTTCAGACGTAGAAATGTCAGGAAAAATCTTCCAACAAAATATATAATAAGTGAATTTGAACATATTTATGCTTAATATCGTTTCTTAATAAGAAGAAATTTCCTAACATAAAATGCAAAATTTTTTAATACATATTCAACAAAAATTCCTGTTAGGAGAAGAAATTATATTTACAAAAAAATTCTAGCAAAGAAAACGTCTTAATATTTTATAGTGCTTTACAGATTCACCATCAAATATTACTCAATTAGCATTACATCAAAAATTTTTTTTGATTTCATTTCATCATGTTACAGAATAATTTTTAGAATTAACGAAATATTATTTCAGTTAATTTACATTTTTGCTTTATGTCTGTTTTACAAAACAATCTTTCATAAAACTACTATAAACAAATATTTTCTTTATGTTTTTACTTACTACTCTTCACCATATTTTTTATTTGAAATCGTCCTATATTAGGATAGCTTAATTTTCTTCCATTATGCAATATTCAAAAAATTATATCTATTTCGGTTTTTTCTACTTTTTTTAAAAAACAGTGCCAATTTCTATAGAAATTCAATTAATTCATATATTGTTTCATAACAATTTTCTTATATTTAAAACAAATAAAAACAGCAAATATCATTTTTCCTATTGAATAACATAAACTTATTTTAAAAACGAATATCTTTTAAATACCATTACTAAACTTCATTCTGATATGAATTTAGATATTTTAAAAAAGAGATATAAATGAACTTTTTTATTGACCATACGCTCTATTTTTCCTTTTGCATCTAGACTAATTTGCTTTATTTTGCATCCATTTTTTCCTAAAATAATCTTCTTATAAGAAATTTTATTTGCAATTATAGATTGATATATAATAATGGAATTTTTAGTTTCTTTCCAAATGTCAGTTTTAATTTCTAGCTTATGAGGTATTTCATCTTGTAATTTCAATAACAAAGTCTCTCTGGTAAATTCTTCAGCTAAAAATTTTGTAGATTTAGTTGTAATTTGATCCGAAGGATATAACCATTGATTGGGCAATGGTTTTTGTTGTAAAAATTTTAATAACTTATCTAACCCAAGATTTTGTTTCACTGATATATAGAAAATCTTCCCTATATCGTCATAATATTCATTAAGAAAACTCTGAATCTTAGATAACTCTTGTAGAGATAATAAATCTATCTTATTAATCACTATAATATGATCTTTCTTCAAAGAAATTACATATTGCAAATTTTGGTAAAGCAATTTTTGATTCGATATTTTTTTGCCATCCAGAACTAATATGACTAAATCAGATGTCTTAAGATAAAAAAAATTTTTATTACCTAAAAAATTTTTTCCTGTTTTTGAAATAAAACCTACAGTATCATAAACTACAAATTGTGATTCACCTTCAGTACGAATCAAGGGTAGAACCTCCTTTGTGGTATTTTTTTTATAAGTAACTATAGAAATTTGACTATTAGATATAAAATTTACTAAACTTGACTTACCAACATTGGTTTCACCTAAGACTAAAACAAAAAGAGATTTTTGATTTTTAACTAATACCAAAATACTTGCCTCCTATTAATTTATTTATAAAAAATTATTTTTGACTTATAAAAGATGTGATAAACTTAAGAGCAGCATTTTTCTCAGCCTGTTTTATTGATTTACCGTTAGCAACAGAAAATTTTTTTACTAAAGAAACTTTGATAGTAAAAATAGGAGCATGTACTTCTCCAGATTTATTAATCATCTTATATTTAGGAATACCATAATTATAAGACTGAGCCCATTCTTGAAGAAATGTTTTTGGATCACTGCTAACAATATCTATATTATTCAAATAATTTTGCCATAAAATTTTTATTACCCTATAAATACAAGACATATCACTATCTAAATAAATGGCCCCTATTAATGCCTCAACTACATTAGATAAATTATTTAAATTATTTCTTCCTCCTATTGTTTCTTCACCTTTACTCATTAAGATATAGCTATTTATATCAAGATCTAGAGATATCTTACATAAAATATCTCTAGATACTAAAACAGATTTCATCTTAACAATATCCCCTTCCTGTAAATCTGGAAAATTTTTCAATAAAATATCTGTTATAACAAAAGACAAAATAGAATCTCCTAATAATTCTAATCTTTCATAATCAAAGAATCGTTGACTGCTTTTTTTATTTAATGAAGGATGTGTTAAAGCTTCCTTCAAAAGCTCCTTATTTTTAAATATGTAATTAATTCTATTTTCTATCATTTAGTAAAA